>JBFXBK010000253.1:0-13132 GCA_050183255.1 Polyangiaceae bacterium
GCGACATCCGCATTCATCTATTCGGCCGCACCGATGTCGGTCAGATCCGTGAGCACATCGAGGATAACTTCCTCGTTGCGGACCTGACACGCCGCAGCCGTAGCCTGATGGAAGCGGACCGTCAGCAAACGGTTGGCTCGCGGGGCACCGTCCTCGGGGTGTGTGATGGCATGGGCGGCGCTGCCGCTGGCGAAGTCGCGAGTCAGCTCGCGGTGGACATCATCTACGAGAAGCTCGTCGACGGAGAGCCCCCGCGCGATCGCGACGATCTCGCCCGACGTCTCGTGCGCGCGATCGAGGAAGCCGGACTGCGCATCTTCAATGAGGCGCGTGCGGATCGCAGTCGCCGGGGCATGGGCACCACCTCCACCATCGCGGCCCTAGTCGACTCCCGGCTGTTCCTCGGACAGGTGGGTGACAGCCGCGCTTACATCTTGCGTGGCGACCGCATGGTCCAGGTCACCCGGGACCAGTCTCTGGTCAATCAGCTAATCGAAGCCGGGCAGCTCACCGAAGAGGAAGCCGAAACCTTCGAGCACAACAACATCATCCTGCAGGCCCTCGGCACCGCGGACACGGTCCAGGTCGATCTCACCTTCGCGGACCTGCGCCAGGGCGACGTGTTGATGCTGTGCTCGGACGGTCTGAGCGGGATGCTGCGTGCAGATGAGATGCGCGAAGTGCTCATCACCGTGAAAGATCCCTTGGAGGCCTGCAAGGTCCTCACGGATCGCGCGAACCTCGCTGGAGGTCACGACAACATCACTGTGATCGTCGCGAAGTTCGAGGGCCCAGGGTTGCCCCCCGCGAGCCCAGAGGACCTGCTGAGCTATCAGAAGTACGCCATCACCCAGCAGCCTACGGCTGATGCCACGGTGAGAGCGGCACCGGTCGCACCGGAGACGCCCCTCAACTTGAGCGACGAAGCGGCACGGGAGTCTCGAAAGCTCAAGGTGTCGCACACGATGGTCGGTATGGACGCAGCGACCGTTCAAGCCGCTGTTCAAGCGGCACACTCGCCAGCTCCTCACACGCCGCCCATGCCGCCCGCCTACTATGATCCTGAAGAGGATCCGGTCGACATCCCCACCACCGGGCTGCCGCCAACCGTGGTCGGCATGATGGTGCTGGGCGCTCTGCTGGTCGCCGCGCTAGCCGGTGGCTACCTAGCTCTCGCGCCTTGATCAGCAGCGAAGCTGCGCCGCATCGCCGAACGCGACGCGCTTCAAGAGCTGACGGTCGAGCCGCGGGGAAACGGACTGAGATGAGTTCGCTCCACGCGCGAGGGCACTGATGCGACACCTGCTGCGACGCCTGCTGTGGCTCCTGCCGGGGCTGATGCTGATCAGCTTGTTCGGGTTCTGGGCCGTCAGCCGTACGTTGCAGCCGAGCGCGGCTGCACTACCGCGCTTCTTCAACCCCAATCCTGTGAGTGTGCGGAACCTCGCGGAAACCGCGATGCAGAATGCCGCAGAAGGCGGCAGCGACGGACCCGCTGAGCTCAGGCGCCTGGGTGGCGCCGCGCTGCCCTACGTGCTGCCGAAGCTGGACACGCTGCCGCCCGACCAGAGAACGCGAGTCGCTTTGGCGCTCGCGCCCCTGGGTCGCAGGATGGGCGTCGGAGAGCCTGAGGAGCTCGACGACGCGGACGGCGCGGTCGTGTTTTGGGGTCGCTTCTGGCAGGACCGAAGCCTCGACTACCGGCCGCTCGTCGTGCGTCGAGCGGTCTCTCGCCTAGCCTCCAAGAGCTCGACGTTGCGGCGTGCCGACGTGCTGGCGCTCGACACGTACGCGTTGCCCGAGCTGTTTGCGGCGCTCTCTCCCCCCCAAACCGAGCAGGACATCCCGAGAGCGCGCCGGCTGGTCGCGGTAATTTCGCATATCACCGAACGCAACGTGCAAATCCGTAAGGATTCGTCGCTCGAGGACGCACAGCGAACTGTGCTCGACAGCCGAGAGTGGTGGCGCAAGGAGCGCTCCAACTACATCCCGCGCGAAGGCACGGATCGTGTGTTGGCGATGCTGCGAGATACGCAGTACGGCGAGTGGCTCACGTCGACGATCGTGTACCGCTCGGACGAGCTGTTGCGGCAGCTGGGGTACGCAAGTGTCCCAAGCCTTCGCTTGGCGGGCTGGGCCGTCTTCGGATCCATGGCGCTCGCCTCGCTACTCTTGCTGCTGCCGGTTCCGCGGGGACGGCGCTACACGCTCGTGTCTGCCTGCCTCGCGAGCTCTCCCTTCTGGTTCGTCCTGCTGTGGACGGGGTCCGACCTGGGCGCCTTGGCGATGGCGCTCTTTGGCGGCATCCGCACGGCAACTTACGCGCGTGCGCTTCAGCGCCAGCTGGTGAGTCCTGCGCTCGACCAGGCGGAGCGGGGCTTTGGGCTGAGTCCTTCTCGGCGACGCGTCCGGCACGCTCGGCTCGGCGTCGGCTACGCGATCGCGGACCTGCCGCTGGCGCTGCCGGGGATCTTCTCCGCGACGATGCTCGTGGAGCTCTGCACTGGTGAGAATGCGCTGGGCACCCGCACGCTGCTCGCCGTCAAGCAGGGTGACATCGGCTGGGTGATGGTGTTGTTGGTCGCGCTAACCGCGATGGTCGCAGTCGTGCAGTTGATCGGTGACTACGCGCTCGGTCGACTCGACCCGCGTCTCCGCGAGGCACTACATCGCCGTGAGGGGCGCCTCGCATGAGGTTCAGGCTCGCGCTGTCGCTGTTGGGACTGGGGCTCGGGGTGAGCGCGTTGGGCTCCGCGCTCTCGGGCTCACCCGGGCTGTTCCAGCTTTGCCTCGTCGGCGTGTCGGTTGCGATCTTTGGCGTGCTGCTAGGTGTTGGGCTCGCGCTGTCGGCGGCCTTTGGTCCGCGTGCCGTCGACCGTCTACTCGCGCGGGGCGTGGAAGCGAGCGCGGCACTGCCGACGGTGATCTTCCTAGCGCTGATGCTGATCGCTCGCCCCGGTTTGGCGAGCGCGCTGGGCCTCTTGGCGCTGCTACGCGGGCTGCGAGTTGCCCGGCCGCTGCGCGCGGAGTTCCTACGCCTGCAGTCCCTTGACTGGGCGCTTGCGTCGCGGGCGCTAGGAGCCAGCACCTGGCATCAATTTCTGCATGGCTATTTGCCAGCGCTACTCGAGCTCCTGGCGCTCGAGCTAGGTAGTGGCGTGCTATGGACGCTGGGCGTGGCGTTTGCGACCAGTTTCATGCGCCCCGACCTGTTGCCTCAGGGGACGCTGCTGACCACTGGCGCAGGAGGAGTTGCTCCCCTCGGATGGCTCGGTGCCGCGTTGCTCGGCGCTGGTAGCCTCGGCTTGGTCTTCCCACGGCAGCAAAAGCGCGGGGGGGGAGGCGCACCAGCGCAGCAACCGAGCGCGCCTCGCGGCGCTTGACCCCAAGAACTGGCGAGGAATTGGGGCTCGCTAACGCGCCGCGAGATTTTGTTGTAGAAGCCCCCCATGGCACTCGCCCAAATCACCGAACAGACATTTGAGCAGGAAGTCCTCCACAGCGAACTCCCAGTCATGGTGGAGTTCGGGGCCGAATGGTGCGGTCCCTGCAAGACGGTGGCGCCGGAGCTTGCCGCGCTCTCCCAAGAGCTCGAGGGCAAGGCGAAGATCGTCACGGTGGATATCGACAAGAGCCCCATGCTTGCCCGCGCCCTGGGGATCCAGTCGGTGCCGACGTTTGTGATTTTCCACAACGGTCAGCCTGCTGGTGGCAAAGCAGGGGCGATGAAGCGCAACGAGTTGCGCAAGCTGATCGAGCCTTTCTTGCCACGCACCGCTGGCGCCCTGAAGCCGGAAGAGGTCGCGGAGCTCCTACGCCGTGGCCAAATCAGCTTGGTCGATACCCGAGAAGCGCCAGTCTTCGCCCGTGCGCACCTGCCTGGTGCTGCGAACCTGCCCCTCGAGGAGATCGAGAGTCGCCTCGCGGAGCTCCACATGCTCCCCGCGGAACCAGTCCTTTACTGCCGTGCAGGAGACAAGACCAAAGAGTTGGCGGAGAAGCTGAGCGAGCAAGGAGTCCCCGTAAACTTCCTCGAGGGCGGCGTCCTCAACTGGGAAGCGGCGGGCTTCGAGCTCGAGCGCCCCGACTGAGCCTGCGTTGAGTCTGGCTCCGGGCTCACCCCCCGAGGCTCTCTTGGGCCCTCGCCAGTGCCACTCGCAGCACTTCCCTAACGGGCTGATCTGACGCCTGCGCTAGCCGCTGGCAGTCTGCAAACTCTGGCTTGATCTGCGGCGGGCCGAAATCCCCTTCGCTGATCTTCACGCGCACGGCACCCCAGGGTGTTTCCACCTGGATTTCTCGCCGCGGGCGCACGACACGAGCAACGCGCCGGCGGCGTACCCCAATAGAGCTGGTCTCCCGCAGCACGCAGCGTGCCACCGCATCCGCCGACCCGAGCGGGGCCAGAGCGGAGATCACCCATCCCGGGCGCCCCTTCTTCATGGTGATGGGGACAATCCAGGCGTCGACGGCGCCCGCGTCGAGCACAGCGGAGAGCGCGTGACCTGCGAGCTCCCCGGTCAGATCGTCGACATTCGCCTCGAGCAGCTCGAGCTCGTCCGTCGAGTCCCGAGGCTCGATCAAGATGGCTCTGAGGGCGTTCGGGCGATCTGGGAGTTCACGGCTGCCCGCACCCCAACCGTGAGCAAGCGGCTTGCCGCTGGGCCAGATGCTGGTGCTCTCCGCGACGCCTGCGACGATGGCGGCGCCCGTCGGCGTGACCAGCTCGGCTTCGAGGCCCGAGTCCAAGGTTGCAAACCCCTTGAGGCAACCGAGCGTCGCTGGCGCAGGTAGCGGGATGCGCCCGTGGCGACACTCTACGAACCCACGTCCCAACGGGAGCGGGGTCACGAGAACCGAGGCGCCGAGGTAGTCGACGCAGGCCGCGGCGCCGACGATGTCAACGATCGCGTCCAGGGCACCGACTTCGTGGAAGTGCACCGACTCGATCGGGATACGATGGACCGCCGCTTCCGCTTCCGCGAGGATTCGAAAGATGCGCTGAGCACGTGCCTTGATGGACTCAGAAAGTGCGCTCTCCGCGATCAGCTTCGCGATCTCGGAGTAGCTGCGTTCGCGACCTCCGGCCTGAAGCTTGACGTCGAAACGCGTAGCGCCGATAGCGCCAACGGCAACGGACTCGAGGCTGAGTTCGAAGCCTCCAAGCGAGAGCGCTGCAACCGCATCGCGCACGACTTGGAACGGAACGCCAAGATCGACCAACGCCGCGATCGTCATATCACCGGCGATCCCGCTAAACGTGTCGAGCAGCAGGATCTTACCAACCCCGATTCCCCGCGGCAATGCCTGACGCCAGCTCTCAGGGTCGCGATCGGTCAGCGGCCCGTGATGCAGGTGGCTGTGGTGCGTCTCCGCGCCGTGGGTGTGGTGATCGTCGTGATCGTGAGGATGGTCATGGTCGTGGTGGTCATGGTCATGACCGTGATCATGAGAACCGTGAGGGTGACCGTGACGTCCTCCTCCCCCATGCGGACTCATGCGTCAGGCCTCGCGCGCCGGAGAATCCGAAACGCGGCCATGGCGGCGCCGAAGCCGTTGTCGATATTCACCACGGAAACACCCGAAGCGCACCCGGTGAGCATGCCAAAGAGCGCCGTAAAGCCACCGAGCGCGGTTCCATAGCCGATTGAGGTCGGGACGGCGATCACGGGGCCAGCGATCAGCCCGCCGACCACACTGGCCAACGCGCCCTCCATGCCCGCAACCACGATCGCGACGGGAGTGTTCTGGAGCAAATCGATGTGGCGCACCACGCGATGAATGCCGGCGACGCCAACATCGAAGACTCGCTGATGTTGCGCGCCGCAGGCCGCCAAAGTCTCGGCCGCTTCCTCAGCAACGGGAATGTCACTGGTGCCCGCGGTGACGATCGCGACGGGTGAGTTTTCAAGCGACTCAACGACGCGGTCGCGGCTGATCACCACCCGAGCCTCTGCTTTGTACTCGAGCACCGGCAGCGCTTCGCAAATGCGCCGTGCCTTTTCATTTTCCACGCGCGTAATGAGCACGTTTGACGAGCGGGCCAAGAGCGCCTGGGCGATACCGATGACTTGCTCTGGAGTCTTGCTCTCCCCGAGCACGACCTCCGGCAAGCCCTGGCGCAGGGCGCGGTGGTGATCCACGTTCGCAAAACCCAGATCTTCAACAGGGAGCTGCTTCAAGAGCTCCACGGCCGAGTCCAGCTCGACCTCACCGCGCTGCACCTTCTGCAGCAATTCGCGCACCGATTGCGTGTTCACAGGGGCTCTATAGTCCTTCGCCCGGGGGTCCACCACTTCGACGGCACCCGCAACCCGTCGTCGGTGGCTTGTGCTCACCGGTGCTCGCCACTAAAACCCCGGAGTGCCAGCGCTTCTCGGCCCTCTCATCGGCTTTGCCCTTGGCGTGGCGTTCGCCTGGCTGAGCGTGGGCAAGGCGGCTCGCGACCGGCTCCAGGTGAGGCACCGTGGCACGCTGCTGAGCGCAGCCTACGGACTGCTCATCTACGCACCGGTCTGCGGCTACTTCATAGCATTCGCTCCCGACTGGTCCGTCGCCTACTGGTTCGACGGCGCCTCCATGGTGACTCCCTGGGGTCTGCTGTGGATTTTACTCGATGCGAGTGCCCCCGCCCTCGGCTTCCTGGCCGCCACGCGGCAGGAGCAAGCCAAACCGAGCTTCCTGGTTCGGGTTGGAAGTGCTCCAGCCCTGCTCGCCCTGGGTCTCTTCGTGGTCAGCTACCGGCGACTCGGGAGCTATGGCACCTATCGTCAGTTCCAAGGAGACTTCGGCGTACTTCAGGTGAGTGGGACGCCGCTCGGTCACGCGCTGCTCTGGATGCTACCCATCCTCATGCTGGGGACGCTGTGGACCTTGTACTGCATGCGGGGTCTCAGCCGCGGAGCAACCACCCCGGTGCCACGCCGGTCGCGCAGGCACCCGGAACTGGGCTAGGGTCCGACGACCGCCGTTGTTTGCGCCAAACCGGCGCCTAGCTGGAGCACACAGATGAAGGACGACACAGAGCAGCTCAAGCAGCTCGCCGAGAAACTCGTAGACCGCGCACGCAAGGCGGGAGCGGACATCGCAGAGGTGTCAGCGCGCTCGGGCTGGGAGCTGTCCACCAAGGTGCGACTGGGCGAGCCGGAGCTCGTCGAAGAAGCGGGACACCGGAGCGTGTCCATGAAGGTTTCGCGGGACCAGCGCGTAGCGATGAGCTCGACGAGCGATCTCTCCGAGGCCGGGCTCGAGCGCCTCGTTGCCGACGCAATCTCGTTGCTCGACTTGAGTCAGCCAGACCGCTGTGAGGGCCCGGCGGATCCCAAGCTACTCGCTACGCCTCCGTTCCCGGATCTGGACCTGTACGATCCCGCGGTGGAGGAAATTGACGCGGCCGCCGCGCTCGAACGCGCAAAGCTGGCCGAGAAAGCGGCGCTTGGATTCGACTCGCGACTGACGCTCTCCGAGGGTGCGACCTTCGCACGCACCAGCGGGATCCGGGTGATGGTGCTCTCGAACGGCTTCGTGGGGGCAACGCGTGGTTCGTATGCGTCGCTGGTCGTCTCGCCGGTCGCCAAGGACGACGGCGGTAAGAACCGCCGCGGTTTCTACTGGTCTGCTTGCCGCCATCTTCCGGACTTGGAAGATACCGAAGAGGTCGGCCGCGAAGCGGCGCGACGCACCCTGCGCCAGCTCGGAGCTCGTAAGGTAGATACGTGTGAAGCGCCTGTCGTATTCGATCCCGATGTCGCCCGCTCGATCGTGGGAACCTTCGCGGGCTGCATCACGGGCGGTGCCGTCTGGCGCAAGTCTAGTTACCTCGCGGAAAGAGAAGGCTCGAGCGTCGCTAGTCCGCTCGTCACGTTGGTGGACGACCCGCTAATGCCCAGAGCACCGGGCTCGCGTCCCTTCGACGGCGAGGGCATGCCCTCCAAGCGAAACGTCGTGGTGCAGGACGGCGAACTCAAGACGTTCCTGCTCGATTGGTACAGCGCCCGCAAGCTTGGCCGTCAGTCGACCCACAGCGCGAGCCGTGGGGGCGCCTCCGTCGGTTCCTCGACCAGCAACTTCCTGCTTCAGCCGGGTAAGCAGAGCCGAGAAGAACTGATCCGTTCCACCAAGCGAGGCCTCTACGTCACCGAGATGATGGGGTTCGGCTTCAACGCGGTGACCGGCGACTTCAGCCGCGGCGCCGCCGGGTTCTGGATCGAAGACGGTGAGCTGGCTTTCCCCGTCAGTGAAATCACCGCTTCTTCGAACCTCGACACGATGCTGAAGAACATCGACGCCGTCGCCGACGATCTGGTGATGAAGACGTCGGTTGCAGCGCCGACGTTCCGCGTGTCGTCGATGACGATCGCCGGCGCTTGACCAGCGCGAGGCCAACGAGGCGAGCCGGTCGTTGCGGGGACGCAAGACCGGCTCGGTAAGATGGGGTGGCGCTGACTTACGGGATTGGGCGGTCCCGTCGGCGGACTCTCAGTAGGTCCGTGAGACTCCCCGCATCGAGAGCGTCGAGGAGCTCGTACCCATCCGAGTCCGCAGGAGGCGACCCGACCCACACCACGCGGCAATCGTCGCAGGCCCGGTCGATTGCCGCCCGGAAAGCCTTTAGATCAACGCCGATCATCTGCTCGGCAACGACCACGACCATCAGCGGGCGATGGGAAGGGCACATCACTAGCGCGTCCAGTGGGTTCTCCAAGCTGATAGCTCCTCGCGGAAGCCCGAGCAGGCCCGCTCTGGAGTCCTCGGCAACCAGCAGCAAAGGGCACCTGCAGCTCAGCTCATCGGGCACTGGGAATCCGGAGCGACGCATGAACTCCGCGACGTCTTCCGCGCGGAACCTCAGGTGACGGCCAGGCGTGCGAAAGTGCGGGATACGGCCATCCGCTACCCAGTTGTGAACCGTCTTCACGCCACAGCCCAGCAGCTCGGCAACCTGGCGTGTCGTCAGGGGCGCCTGCTCCTCGCGCCGGTAGACCTTGATGCGAGACCCAGAACTCCGACCGTCTTCCCACTCAGCGTGGGTCTCGTCGGTCAGGTCAGCGGATGCGTCGAATGCTCGTTGGTTCACATGGCCCCCTTTTGGGGTTTGGGGTTTGGGGGTTCGGGGCGTGACGGAGTGGAGGGTTCACGCAGCAGGCGACGGGAAGAGGCTAACGCACAGTCGTCGTGCGGTGCCCCGAGGTCGCAGTGAAGCTAATCTTGGTTTATGGAAACGAGCCCGCATTCGTCAATTGAAACTCGCAGGCTGGGAAAGATTGTCGCGGAACCACACGAGGCTGCCAAACGAGAGTGACTCAACTCGTCTCTCACCTGCGCGCTGCCAGTACCGCCTGTCGTCGCTTCGCTCTCTGAGCGGCCAGCGGATTGAATGGCGGGAGCGCGTCCAAACCGCAACAGCTACAGACCGCGCCGAATCACTCCCGTTTCGACACTGGAACGCCAGCAACGTGTAGGCAGCACTGGGAGAATATGCGCGCGCTCCGCCGCTCAAACCGGTGCGATGTATTCCGCTGTCTGCCCCCACCTGATCGTCACTGACCCGTGTCGAACGCGTCGTCGAAACGATTCGTCGAGCCCGGCGATGCGCCGGGTTCACCATGGGTCTGGAAAGAGGAGAATGCATCACTCAGTTCCGGTGTCCGCCTCGCGACGCTATACCCAGCCTTGTCATGTTTCAACGGTGGAATAGCAGACACCAGCGTTCCGGCGGTATCACGCAGGATGAGCGGCTCACCAGAATTGGAAAGCCCGCTCTTGCCCAGCTGCTCCACCACGATCAGCTGCGCCTCTTTCGAGGGTGACAGGTCGAACGGGTATGCGCGATCATACTCAGGGGTGACGAGCAAGGCGTACTCGCCTGGCGACAAGCGAGCGAAGGGCAGTTCGATGCGGCCCGCGCCGTCTTCCAGGCTGTAACCCTCCAGCACCACATCACGCGAGCCCGCGTTGAAAAGCTCGATCCACTCCTGCGCGGGCTCTGGACCATTTGGGTTCGCGAGCACCTCGTTCAACACGACCTGCCCGCGCGCAGCCAGAGTCTCGAGCTCGGCCGCGTCGCGCAGCGCCTCCCCCGTGTAGTCCAGGCTAGTCAACGTATAGGCGTGACGTGTCCCCGGAGATAAGCCTGAAATTACTAGAAATTCCCCGGATTCAGGCTCCGATACCCTGCCGTCTAGCTCGAGCATCCAGAGCACCTCGCGGGGCTTGCGGAGCGCCACGTAGGTGTCGCCTATTCGCAGACAACCGTCCGCAGTCGCGCGCTCACCGGCCGCACACTCCAACGGAGCGCGTTCCACTGGTTCGACGCGCTCTAGGCGGGTCGCAGGTAACCAGTGGTCGTCAATCGCGAGCGGCGCGAGGCAAGGCTCGGAGTCCATCGCTTCCACCGACAGGGTGAAGCAGCGATCTTCTAGCAGACCCGTATCCGTGATCCCCGCGGTAATGATCCCCCGCGCTCCGCAGGACTCTAGCACTACGCTGGAACCCGCCACGCGAGCTCCGGGGCAGAACACCGCTTGGCGACCGAAACGACCAGGCGGCGGCCAGAGGCGAGCAGCGAAGGTTGGTTGTTCAAGCGCGACGTCTATCTCGAGCAGCAAGCCTAGACCCAGTTCACCCAGGGAATAGCGCTGCCCAACCTCGAGGGGCTCAGCGCTGCCCAGCCACGCCACCCCCTGGTCAGCCCCACCCCAGCGGAGCGCAGGAACCTCACGCTCGAGCAACGAGTCCGGTAGGTCGCGCTCTCGCAGGCGACGTTCGTAGTATTCACTCAGACTTCCGCTGAAGAGCCGCAGATCGCTCGGCTCGCTGTGCGGTACCTCGAAGCGCACGACGCTCGATACGCCGCCCGTGAGCGTAGCCCCGTGCACCTGGATCTCCCGCTGGGGCGACGCCTCAGGGGAAGGCGGCTCGAAGGTCGGCTCGCACCCGAGCATCCCGAGCGCTGCGAGTCCAATGGTCAACGTCGATAGGCCGAACTCGGTCGGCCGGGAGGGATATTGCACCCGAAAACTTCGACCGCCACCGCGACGAGTTGCGTCTTCGCTGGGCGCGGCACTACGGTTTCGCCGTGAGCCCCGACGACATCAAACAACTGCGCAAGGACCTAGGCTGCACCGCACGAGAGCTGGCCGAGACGCTGGGTCTCGAGCAAAAGGAAGTCCTCGCATGGGAGGACGGGGAGCTCTTTCCAACCAAGCGCTGGGTGAGCGCCATGGAACGGCTCAAGCAAGCGGGCCCGAGCGCGATCAAGAAGAAGCCGCGCGGCAAGCCCAAAGGCGCCGGCGGAATGGCGCGTCTACACGACGCCGAACTCTGGGCGATCGTGCGGAAGCTGCTCGCCCACCCTCAGCTCTTCGAACGGGTGAAGGCGCTGGCGGCCGACTTTGACGACCCAAGCTGACCGACATCAATCGTCGTCGTCATCCTCGTCGTCGTCATCCTCGTCGTCGTCATCCTCGTCGTCGTCACCCTCGTCGTCGTCGTCCCACCCGCGGTCTGTCTCGTCCGCATCCGAGTCAGGGCCGCTGATGGAGACGCTGCCGCGAGCCTCTCCGATGTCCGCCCCGTCCGCATCAGTATCGTCTTCGATGGACAACTGAACCCGCGGCGGCTGCTCGTCCCAGTCGTCCGCCGGGTCCCTCCCTAGACCCGCGTCGTCGCCAGCTGCGTCGTCGTCATCTGCGTCGTCGTCAGCTGCATCGTCGTCAGCTGCGTCCTCGTCGTCAGCTGCGTCCTCGTCGTCTGCTGCGTCCTCGTCGTCTGCTGCGTCGGCGTCACCCGCCTCGGCGCGGCGCTGCATGCGTTCGGCTTCCCGTCGTTCCAGTTCCTCGAGCTCGGCGCCCATCAGGCCCTCATCGAGTTCGTCGTCGTCACCGAAGCTCTCAGCGTCGGCTCGGTCGCGGAACTCTTGAGTGGGCTCCCCTTCGGCATCCACGGGGAGCGGGTCGCCCGCATCGAACGCGCCGGGCCCCTCGTCGTTGAACTCGATTGGACCGGCTGGCGCTTCCTCTCCAAGCTCGGTCTGGAACTTGTCTTTCGACTCGTCACTGAGTTCGGTGAACTCGCGCAAGGTGGGCAGATCCTTCAATGAGTCGAGGCTGAACAGCTCCAGGAAGGCGTCGCTCGTACCGTAGAGCATGGGACGTCCGGGTTCGTCCTTCTTGCCCAGAATGCGCACCAGATCACGCTCAAGCAGACCCTTGAGCACCGGACCGCAATCAACGCCTCGAATGTCATCGATCTCCGGGCGGGTGATGGGCTGACGATACGCGATGATCGCCAACGTCTCGAGCTGCGCACGGCTCAGACGCACCGGGCGCTGAGAAAGATGCGTGCGCACGTACTCGCCGTAGCGTGGGTTCGAACGGAAGCTGATGCCGCCCACGGCCTCATGCAAAACCATGCCGCGACCGCTGTATTCCGCGCGGAGTTCATCGATGATCTCCTGAGTCCGCTTCTTGTCGAGCTTGGCGGCGCGGGCCACCTCCTTTACGGACAGCGGCTTGTCCGACACGAACAGAATCGCCTCGATCAGTCCGCGCAAGAAGCCTTCGGTATCCTCGATGTCGCCCTCGGCGGCCTCCGCCTCTCCGTCTCCCAGCAGCTGAGCGCCCTCCGCCTGACCTTCACCGTCGATCAACGTCAGCTGCGGGCCGGACTCCCCGTCCTCCGTCTCCGCATCGCCCGCGGTGACGGCTTCAGCATCCGGCGTGCCCTCCGGCGCGTTGGCAGAAGCTCCTTCTGTATCGAGGGCGTCCCCAGGTTCGGCACCAGCCTCAGAAGCGCTCTCGGTTTTCTTCGAGGCCTTTTTCGAGGCCTTCTTGGCGGTCTTCTTGCCAGGTTTCTTCGAGGCTTCGTCGACGTCAGGGGTCTCTGCGGTGGTCGCGTCAGTCTCCACGCCTTCGTCGGGGTCATGCCCAGAGTCATGAGTCTGGCCAGTCGCAGACTTTTCTTTCCTCGCGGCAACAGCCTTCTTGCTCTGCTTCGCGCTCGGCTTGGCCGCCTTCTTGGCTGCCCGCTGCTTCTCTGGCTTGGTCGCCTGCTTCGCCGCCTTCTTGCTCGAGACCTTGGTAGTCTTCTTCTCCGCCTTGTCGTGTGCGGCTGCGCCGGTCTCAGGCGAGCC
>JBFXBK010000254.1:0-13119 GCA_050183255.1 Polyangiaceae bacterium
CAGGTCCACGTCGCTCAGGCCATGCCACTTGTCGGGCAGCGGACGCAGCGCCTTGGTCAAGACCCGCAAGTGCTTGGCCTCCACACTGAGCTCACCAGTCTTGGTGACCATCACGCGACCAATCACCTCGAGGTGATCGGCGATATCAACCTGAGACAGCACCGGGAACTCGTCGCCGAGCACGTCCTGCTTGGCGAAGATCTGGATCGTGCCGCTGCCGTCGCGCAGCTCCATGAAGGCGACCTTGCCGAAACCGCGACGCGCCATCAGGCGCCCCAGCACGGTCACCTCAGGTTTCCCCGCGGCAATTTCATCGACCTTGGCAGCGTCATACCGCAGCTCAGCAGCGTCCGTCAGCGCGGCAGCATAGGCTTCGCGAAGCGCCGCAACGAAGCTGCGCTCCTCACCCCTGACGTCGTTGGCGAAGGGGTTCTTGCCCTCGGCGCGCAGCTCTGCCGCCTTGCCACGACGGATCTCGATCAGCGCCTCTTCGCCGACTTCCTTGGGCTGAGAGGCTTCCTGTTGCTTGTCTTTGCTCATGCCTGGGCCTGACTCTCGTCTGCGCTGCGCTTCATCAGGTACGCCTCGATGAAGCCGTCCAAGTCTCCGTTGAGCACGCCCTCGACGTCGCTCGACTCGAAGTCGGTGCGCAGGTCCTTCACCATCTGATACGGCTGCAACACGTAGCTGCGGATCTGGCTGCCGAAGTCGATCTTGCCCTTCGCCGCTTCGTAGCGCTCTTTTTCACCCAAGCGCTTGGCCTCTTCCATCTCGTAGAGACGCGCCTTGAGCATCTTGAGCGCCATGCGGCGGTTCTGGTGCTGCGACCGCTCCATACGACACACCACCATGATTCCCGTGGGGAGATGGCGCATGCGCACGGCGGTCTCGACCTTGTTCACGTTCTGGCCGCCCTTGCCGCCAGCGCGCATGGTCGTGATCTCGAGATCGGAGTCGGCGACTTCGATGTTGATCTCGTCTTCGATGTCCGGTGTCACTTCCACCGCGGCGAAGCTGGTCTGGCGCTTCGCGGCGGCGTCGAACGGACTGATGCGCACCAAGCGGTGCACACCGCGCTCGGCCCGCAAGTAGCCGTAGGCGTTGGGACCGGTGACGGTGAAGCTCGCGGCGTTGATGCCCGCCTCTTGGCCGGCGTCCTCGTCGATGATCTCCGTCTTGAACCCCTTCGATTCACACCAGCGCAGGTACATGCGCATCAACATCTCCGCCCAGTCCTTGGCGTCGGTGCCACCAGCACCGCTGTTGATGCTGACGATGGCGTTGGCGTGATCCGTCTCGCCGCTCAGCATGCGCTGGAGCTCTGCCTTGCGCAGGCGGCCGTCGATGGCTTCCACCATGTCCGCCACCTCTTTCAAGGTGGACTCGTCGTCTTCGGCTTCGGCAAGCTCGAGGTACTCACTGGCTTCGGTCACCTCTTTGTCGAGGCGCTCAACCAGCTCGATCTTCTCTTGGGCTGCGCTGCGTTTGCGTAGGAGCGCTTGGGCTTTCTCCTGGTCGTCCCAGAAGCCACTGGCGCTGGCTAGGTCATCGAGCTCTTCGACGTTTCGCTTCAGTTGAGCGACGTCAAAGATGCCCCCTTAGCGCCTCGAGGCGCCTTTGAAGGTCCGAAATTGCGCTACGCGTCTCTGCAAGCATGGTGCGCGGGTTCTACACCTCAGGCCCCAGCGGCGCCAGCTTGAAACACGTGCTTCAGGGAGCGGAGCTCCTCACCCCCAACCACGCCAGCGTCAACGAATTTTGCCTATTTTTCTTGGGGATCGGGTGAGGGCACGAGGCGCCCAAAGAGACCGCCAGTGAGCACATCGAGGCGCAAGCGCGCCTGCAGCGCCAAGAGCTGAAAGCGCAGCTGGTCCTCGATGGTCGCGTTGGGATCGACGGCGCGCAGCTCCGCGAGCTGCCAGGCGAAGAGCGCCTCGAGGACGCGTTCCACGACTTGGTCGCGCCGTGCTTGCTCCGACTGCCGCAGGCGAGCCAGCCCGACCTCCTCTCGCTGAAATACGACACCGTTCAGTTTCCAGCTGAGCTTCACCTCGCCGTACAGATCACTGCCGTCCGATTGGGTGTAGCGATACGGATCCGAAGAAGTCGGGGTCAAACGCAGGGATCGGTCGGTGCTGCGGCCCGCGCGCAAGGAGAGCTCTGGCAGCCAAGCGGAAGACTTGGAACGCGACGCGAGGGACGCCAGACGCCGCGCGCGGGCCCTTGCCCCGTCCACCGCAAGCGCCCGCCGCACGAGCCTCTGCACCAACGTCGGGGAGACGCTCAGCTCCTCGGGCAAGCTCGCCCGCTCCGGCTCTGGCTCCGCTCGCGGAGCCTCCTCGGGTACATCGGCCGGCGCATCCGCTGGAGGCTCTGCGAAACCCCGCGAGCCCCTACCAGTGGGCGCACTGAAGTCGCCCAAGGGCAACGAGAGCTGGGCAACGACCCAGGTCTCACGCGAGGTTTCCCGCTGGCGCAGCCCGCCGGTCAGCTGCAGCTCAGCCTGTCCGGACTGCGCTGACCCAGGACATTGCCACGCGGTAATGAAGGCTGCTGCCAGCAAACTTACGAATAGCGAAAAAAGACGCTGAGGAGGTGCCATGGTCCCCAACTCGGCCGCAGACAACCTCAGTTGCCGAGAAGGCTGCGTCATGCAGCAATTGGCGACCGCCGCCGGACGCCGCTAGCCGCCGACTACTGGCAGGCTTCACCTTCAGGTGCTCCTGCGCGCGTCCACTCGAGGAGCACCTCGCGGTCAGCGTCGGAGATGTCCTGGACTGGCGGTTCCACTTTGAGCGTCACCGGCGGCATGAAGTCCTCCTCGAGGGCGTCGAGCATGCGTCGGTAGAGCGGCTCACCGCCGCGCACGCGATGGATCTCTTCGAGGGAGGTGAAGGAGTAAGGTGCGCCGTACTGTTTCTTTTCCCCATGGCAACGCAGACAGTTGTGCTCCAGCACCTGCTGAACCTCACACGGGATCGGACTCTCCGGGAGCTGTTCTTCTGGGGCTGAGGAACCTGAACACGACGCCAAGAATCCTAGGCCTGCAAGGCAGGTGGCGTGACGGAGCAGGCGGCGAACAGCGGTTCGCGACGGGAAAGGGAGCAACATCAGACGAGAGCCGGCGCGAAACCGAACCGCGCCAGGGTGAACCATGAGACCAACATCGCCAGCGCGCCAGTGGCGGCGCTGAAGCGGCAGCGCTGAAGCGGCAGCGCTGAAGCGGCAGCGCTGAGGCTAGGCGTAGCGCTCCATGAGCTGACGTGCCGCGCTGGCGCGTTCTTTCGAAGCCGGTGGTGCGGCTGCGTGCGGGCGGAACGTGAGCTCTTCCCGAAGCTCGCTGGCCTTCACGGCGTGCTCCGACCCGAGACAGCAGACCACGGCGGTAGCCATCACAACGAACTCTCCCGACGCTTGGGCCCACCCAAGGGCGCCACGCAGGGTCGCTTCGGGAACGAAGCTCTTCGGCTCAACCAGCAGCTCGCCGGCCGCCTGAGTCACCGCGACGTCCTGCGAGTGGCGCGCCGCTGGCAGGCCGGGTACCCACCAGACGAGCCGCACGACCGGCGCGCCTTCAGGTCGCTCTTCGAGCTGCCGGGCGAAGCTCGCCTGCGCCACGCGCCAGCTGACCACCACGCGTTTCTCTTCGAGGAACAGCACGCAGCTGTCGGGGGACTCGAGATCCCCAATGTTATCTGACTCTGACTCTGGTCCTGACTCTGGCGCGGGCCCTGGCTCTGACTCCTGCTCGGGCGCCGAGGCCACCTCGACAATTTCCCTAGGGATAATTCCGAGCGTAGGTTCTTCAACTACCTGCTCGGAAGCATTCGGCGACGTGTCTTCCTCGGGCTCCGGGTCGGAGTCCAGCGTGCCCGCTTCAGTGGGCGAGACGCTGTCAGCGGAGGGGCTTGCCGGTGGGTCTGATGGCGGCAACTCATCCCGCAGCTGAGTGGTGCGGAGCGTTGGCGCTTCGAGCTCGACGTCCGCTTTCCGACTCAGGTCGACGTCAGCCGGCAGGACGACTTCGGGCGAGTCGACGAATGAAACCAGTGGTCCGTTGTCCGCGTGTTGCTGATTCGCTGGCTGGGGGTCGGAGGCGCGCGCCTCGAGCGCGGAGGGAGACTCCGCCGGGGTGGCTGGCCCCGCGTCCGACCACGCAAAAGATTCCTCAGGGAAATCTTCGGCTCCCTCCCCACTCTTGCGAGCCTCCAAGTCCGAGAGCAAACGCCTCGCGACCTCGTGCTCGGGTTCCTTTTCGAGCACCTCCTGGAGCACCACGATGCCGCGCCTCAAGTGCCCTTGAGCTGCGTAGATCTCAGCCAAGGTGACGGTCGCGAGTGGGCGCCGACCCGACGGGGAAGTGCCCTGCCCTTCCCCACGGATCACCTTCGCCGCGTCGGGTAAGTGCAGGCCCTGCTCGACCAACCCGGCGAGCAAATCTCGCGCAACGCCAAACCACCCGCGTACGCTCTTGACCTCAGTTGGATCGCTGACGCTCAGCCGCAGGATTTCGTCGATCAACTCGTCCCGCGTCATCACCTCGGGTCGCTCCACACCCCGCGAGCGAGCGAGCTCGATCAGCTCTTGGCGTTGCAGGCGGTCGAGAGATGTGCGGTCCACGAGCGGAAGCTAGATGAGTGGGCTGCGTTCGTGAAGACCCATCGGACCGCGTGGGCAATCAAACCCAAGCAACGGCCATGGGTTCGCGACCTGCCAGCACATCGCGCGCTTGGAGCGCGTCGGCTTGGATCTGCTGAACCAAGCTAGGCAGTCCATCGAACTTGCGTTCCTCCCGCAGGCGCTGGACGAAATGCACCCGCAGCCGACGTCCGTAGAGATCGCCGCTGAACGCACCCCGGAAGTCGGCGCCGGGGGCGTGGTCCAGTAGATGTGCTTCTACGCTGAGCGCCCCTGCGGTTTTGACCGTGGGTCGAACACCCAAGTTCGTGACCGCGGTGGCGAGGGCGCGCCCCTCGCCGCCGTCGGTGACGTCGTCGACGAGGCAGGCGTAGACCCCAAAGGGCGGCAACACCTCCACCGCTCCGCTGATATTTGCCGTGGGGAAACCAACGGTGCGCCCGCGCTGGTCCCCTTGCACGACGACGCCGCTCACGGAGTGTGGCCGCCCCAACAGACGCGCAGCCTCCACTACCTCTCCCTCACGCAGCAGCTCGCGGATGCGAGAACTCGAAATCGGGCGATCAGCGTCGGCCAACAGCGGCTCCGCCTGTGCATCGAAGCCGTACTGCTTGCCGAGCTCCTGAAGGGTGCCTAGGTCACCCGCACGCCCCTGGCCAAAGCGAAAGTTCGCGCCGACGATGACGTGGGCGGCGTGGAGCTTGTCGCGGAGAAAATCCCGCGTGAACTGCTCGGGGGTGTTGGCGGCCAGCGCCCGGGTGAAGGGCTCCACCACGAGCGAGAGCTCCGGGCTGACCCGCGCCATCAGCTCGGCCTTCCGCTCTTCGTCGGTCAGCCGATCGAGCTTCATCCCCGCGAGCACTTCCAAGGGGTGAGGATCGAAGGTCAGCACCAGGGGAACCAGGCCGCGGGCTCGGGCTCGCTCTGCTGCCGCGGCAAGCACCGCTTGATGCCCGCGGTGCACGCCATCGAAGTTACCGATCGCCACCAGGCTCGGCGCATCCGATTCCAAGGCGTCTAGGCCGCGAATCAGCGAGCTGTGGGAGGGCGAAGGCACGGGCAGGGCCTTTACTACAGGCTCCTTGCCTTGGCCACGCTCAGCCGTGCAGGCACCGCCTGCACGGCGCGTTTAGGAGGCGCTACGAGCCAGTGGGAAGGGAGCGCGGTCGGTCTGCGCTGGGGATCAGATGCTCGGCGTCGATTTCCAGGAGCCCCAGCGACTGGAGCACACGACACGCGAAGTAGCCAGGGTCCGGCTCCCAGGCGCGGAAGCTGAACTTTGCGGAGCGCGGGTAGGCGTGGTGGTTGTTCTGCAGCCCTTCGCCCGCGACGAAGAGGGCAACAGTGAGGTTGTTGCGACTGTCGTCGGTGGTCTCGAAGTTCCGACCGCCGATGGCGTGACCGAACGCGTTGACCAGGCCTCCCTGCACGGGATGGCTCATCATCCCGAAGTAGTAAGCTGCAGCCAGGAGCCAGCCACCGCCGGCGGCGCCTATCCCCAGGGCAACGACCAAGTGCAACGTGTAGGGGAGCCACCACACGCGCTTGCGATTCATCCAGGCGATGTCGAAGTCGAGCCCACCGGTGAAGGCGTTGAGCCGCGGATCCTGCTTCGCGAGGCCGACGAGTGTCCGCTCGTAGCTCTTGAGCTGCTCCAGTGGGATCCCGAGCAGGCCGACGTTGCTTGGGCTGTGGGGGTCCTGCGGCGTGTCTGAGTACGCGTGATGCCGCCGGTGCATCACGACCCAGGCCTTGGGATCGAGTCCGGTGATCCAGGCACCGTAGCGAATCACGAAGCGCCGCAGGCGCGGGCTCAACGCGACCGCGCCGTGTGCCAAGCCACGGTGATAACCAACCGTAATCATTAATACATTCAGCGTATAAGCCGCCAAAAAGACGACTGCACACAGCACGAAATACATCACTCACCTCACCGTCGTTCGGGGGTTACGCACCAGTAGGTTACGCAGTGGTAAGTTACGCCATCGTAGGCTACGGTCAAGCAACTTTCGCGCGCGTAGACGATCTGCAGTACCACCTCACTCCAATGAGCAAGCGGATGACCCACGCTGAGCGCCGAGCGCAGCTGATCCAAGTTGGCCGCGCGGTGTTCGCCAAACACGGCTACGAGTCGACGTCGGTCGAAGAGATCGCGCGCGAGGCGAAGGTGTCGAAACCCATCGTGTACGAGCACTTCGGCGGCAAAGAGGGGCTCTACGCGATCATCGTCGATCGTGAGATGGACTCTTTGTACCAGCGCATCAGCGACGCCATCGCCCGGGGATCCGCGCGCACGCGCTTCGAGCAAGCGGTGCTGGCGTTTCTCACTTACGTCGAGGACGAGCCCGATGGCTTCGCGGTGCTCACCCGAGACGCGCCAATGCAGATGCGCGGCCGCGGCATGCCGTCCGTCATCAGCGACCTAGGCACGCGGGTACGAGACATCTTCAACGAGCAGTTCAAGACCCTCGGCTACGACGCCAAGGTCGCACCGATCTACGCGCACGCGCTGATCGGCATGGTGACCCTCGTCGGACAGTGGTGGGGCGCCGACCCGAAGCGCTTCAAGAAAGAGGTCGTCGCGAGCCACCTCGCAGCCATTGGTTGGATGGGCCTACGCCACCTGCCGCAGAAACCCCAGCGCATCCAGTGAGCGCGAGCGTATCCTCCGCCCGATGACTCCCGACCAAGCGCTGGAAGAAGCCAAGGCCGGCACACTGCGTCCCGTGTACCTGGTGTGGGGAAGCGAGCGCTTCCTCCACGACGCCGTGCTCAAGGCGCTGCGCGACGCCGCGACGCGAGGCGGAATCCCTGGGCTCAACGACGATCAGCTGGTAGCCGGCGAGCACTCCGCAGATGCCGCGATCGCTGCGGCTCGCACGCTGCCGATGATGGGCGACCGCCGCTTGGTGTTCGTGCGGCACATCGATCGCTGGGAGAAGTCAGCCAAGAGCGGCAAAGGCGGCAACGACCTCGATCGCATGCTCGACTACGCGACAAACCCCGCGGATACGACAGTCATGCTGCTCTCTAGTGCCACCCTGGACAAGCGCCGCAAGCTCTTCACCCAAGCCAAGAAGGAAGGCTGGCTGGTGGAGTGCGAGCCGCCCAAGACCCACGAGCTCCCGGGCTGGGTCATGCGCGCGGTGCGCGAACGGGGCAACAAGATCTCTGCTGGCGTCGCGGAGTTCATCGCCGCGATTGGCGGTACTGACCTCGCGCAGCTCGACGACGCCGTCGAGCGCGTGTGTCTCTATGTGGGCTCCGGAAACGAAGTCACGGAAGCGGCGGTCGGCGAGTGCGTCGTACGCCTGAGCTCTGCGAGCGCATTCGAGCTGGTCGACGCGGTCGCGCGCCGTGACATCTCCGCCTGCATCAAGACGCTGGCCGATGTCTACGATCCAGATGACCGCGGCCTACGCCTCGTGGGTCTGCTCTCGTGGTCCGCGCGACAGTTGCTCGGCTTTTCCGCGGCTAGGCGCCAGGGGCAGTCCCCGGCGGACGCAGCGAAGACCGCCGGCGCGCCACCATTCAAGGCCAAGGACCTGGATGCGCAGATCCGACGCATTCGCCCGCGCGACCTCGAGGCCTGGCTCAGCACCCTCGCCGAGGTCGATCGGGCGCTCAAAGGCGGCTCAGCGCGGCCCCCGCGTGCGGTGCTGGAAGAAGCCATCATCGGCATGTGCACCTCGAACAGCGCCTGAAAAACGCTGCTGGTATGCAGTTCCCAGACGGCCGGACCATCCAGCTGGCCGTACCCGTTGAAGAAAAGCCAAATAGTGTAGGTGTCTGAAATCCGGCCGGTTTGTCCGCCCGCTGGGGCGCCCGAGCCTTGACCATTTCTCGGCCGGGTACCATTCTCCAGGCTAACTCCGCATTGAAGTCGCTCTCGAGAGCGGGCATGGCCCAGCGCCAGGCACGTTTTCAGGAGCGATGTGGTTGCCAACTAGAGGTCGATCCCAGCCAGCGCATGTGGCGCTGATCTGGAGTGAAGCTGAACGCTGCCGCCCCTTGCCGAGTTCAACCCTCAGATGACCAATGAGAAGTACCCAGGCCTAGAGGCGCTCGCCAAGGCGACCGTCCCTACCCGATTCGGCGTGTTCGATTTCCATGTCTTTCACTGGCATGGCCCGAAGCCGCACCCCGCACTCAGCGACGAGCACCTGGCGCTGGTCGTCGGAGACGTGCGTGGCAAGCGCGATGTGCCGCTCAGAATCCACTCGGAATGCCTGACGAGCGAGGTGTTCAGCTCCCTGAAGTGCGACTGCAAGGAGCAGCTCGAAGGCGCGCAGCGCTACGTCGCGAATCTGGGTGAAGGCGTGGTGCTCTACCTTCGTCAAGAGGGTCGCGGTATCGGCCTAGCCAACAAGATCAAGGCCTACGCGCTGCAGTCCGAGGGCGCCGACACGATCGAAGCGAACCAGCTGCTTCATCTCCCAGTGGACGCGCGCACCTACGACGTCGCTGCAGCGATGATCGAGCACCTGGGTATCGAGTCGATTCAGCTGATCACCAACAACCCGGAGAAGGTGGCAGGGCTGCGAGAACTCGGCGTCGAAGTCAGCAACCGCATCCCGATGGTGATTCAGCCTAACCCCTTCTCCGAAGGTTACCTGGACGTGAAGCGCCGCCGCATGGCGCACTATCTCCCCACCTACGCCGGGCGAGCCGTGACGGAGTTCGACAGCCTGTTCCTCACCGCTGAGGACGCTAGCGCCGAGTAAGCACTATTGAGTTCCCTACGGAACTCGAGATGAGACGGAGCCCAGCAAGACGCTGGGCTCTGTCGCGTTTGTACGCACGCCGCGTATGGCCCTAGACGCTGTCTCGACGCTGATCGCTGCTTTTTCGGGGGAGAGGAGCAGCGTGCGGGCTGACCGGCGGAGACTCAAGGCTTCGCCGGAGCGAACTCGATCTCGATCTGCTCATAGCCGAGAGACTTGAGCAGGCTCTCCAACGTGCGCTGTGCACCCGTTTGAGCGCGCTTCAGGATGCCGGCCTTCTTCGCGGCCTCCTCCAGATCTTGAACGGCGATGCGCCGTGCCTGGCCTTCGAGGTCCAGCTTGCGCTTCGCGAGCAGATCGGTTGATCGCGAGTGCACATAGGTGTGCTCTTCATCCAGGCTGACGCTGAAGATGCTCGGTGCAGGTAGCTTGAGCTTTACCCGGCGCGCCTCGCGATCGACCTCGATGTCTTCCGCTTTCAAGCCCTTGAGGTCGACGCCTGCGCTGACGTCCGCGGCGGCCACCAGCAATATCGCGTCCTCAGCCTTGAGCAGCCCGAAAGCTGGACGCTGTTCATCCTTCAGCTCGACCACTCTTTCCATATGAAAAGAGACGGTCTCGAGCCGTGACAGCTCGCGCACGCTCTCGAGCACCGGCGCCCCAACGCGCACTTCGACGACGCGCTCTCTCGGGGGCTCAGTGAGCGCTCGCGCGATCGCGAAGCCGCCACCCAGCGCACCAAGCAGGGCGATGAAGAGCACCAGGAAGAAGAGGCCGCGCGGCATCTCATTCCCGGAGTCCGAGTCGCCCAGGGGCGGCCGAGAGCTGGCTTGCTCTGACCCCGACTCCGGTCGCACGGGTTGCTCGATCTCGCCCACCTCTTGGTTTTGTCTGGGCCGGTTCACGCCGTCAAGCGGGGCTCAGTCCTCCTTGCGGATCTCTTTCGCCACGTCCTTGTCGACTTCGTCGACCTTCTCCGCAGCCTTGTCTGCCGTCTGCTCTAGATCCTGCTTGGTCTCCTTCAGGTCCTGCTTGGCCTCCTGCTTCTGCTCCTTCAGGTCCTCCTTGATGTCGGCCTTGGCCTTCTGCAGATCCTCCTCGGCTTGGTCAGCTTGCTTGTCGATTTCCTTGGCCTCCTCCTTGGCCTCTTCCTTCACCGCGGACGCGGTGTCATCGCAGGCGACGCTGAGCAGCGCCCCGCCAAAGAGCATTGGGGCCAAGAGGCCGAGCTTGATGAACTGAGTTTTCATGGTTCCTCCTTTGCTCACGCGCTCAGACACGCGCGACACGATTTGCGAAAGAGCTTCAAGGCACATGCCAAGCGCAAATACCTCAGCCAGAGGCCCGCGAAGCGTTTCACACCGGCCACACTTCGGTGTGCTTCGGGGCACGCCGTCTCGCTCGTGGTTGCGCCGGCTGGGCACACCGCGCACCGGTGCTGGGTCAATTTGGTCCCCGCAAGATTGACTCACGGAAAAACACAGGGGTCGTCGTGTAAGGCTCGCGGCTGCTGAAACTCCGATTGTTCGCTGCTTCCGGACGCGCCCTCACCCCCAAAGGCCGCGCGCGAGTCGACGTCGGCACGCCACTCGCAATAGGCCCTCAGCGAAAGGAGCCCGAAATGCAGATCAGGCAAATCGGCGTTCTACTGGCGAGCGTTTGGGGTGTGGCACTACTCCCCGCCTGCGCTGGTAGTCAGCCACCCACGAACGACTTAACCCAGGCCAAGGCAACCATCCGTGCAGCGGAGGAAGTCGGCGCCGACGGAGCCCCTCAAGCGTCGGTCTACCTCAAGCTCGCCCGCGATGGCGCTAGCCGCGCGGAAAGACTAATGGCGGACGATGAGAACGACAAGGCCCGCATGGTCCTGGAGCGCGCAGAGATGGACGCGCAGGTTGCGCTCGAGCTCGCGCGCACCTCAAACGAGCGCGTTGCCGCGCAAGACGCCTGGAAGAAGGTCGAAGAGCTCAAGGAGGACAACTGATGGCCCACCGAACACTCGCGTTTACTGGCATCGCAGCCCTGCTCGTCGCTTGCGGCTCGACCGGCCCCTCCGAACAGCTGATCAAGGCACGCTCTGCGTACGATCACTCGGCGAACGGCGCCGCGGCGCGCTACTCGCCTGCCCGCGTCTTGGACGCCAAGCAGGCGCTCACCGCAGCAGAACGCGCCGATGACAACTCCCAGGAGGAGAAGCACCTGGCGTACATTGCAACGCGCAAGGCCGCGCTGGCGGACGCTGAGGCCGACTTCAAGATCCAGAAGGAGAGCGCCGCAGAGGCCGACACCGAGTATCAGCGACTGCTCAAGCAGCAACGCCAGGCAGCCAAGGCCGACCTCGAACGCACGCGGGAGGCGCTGCACGACACCGTCGACGCCCTGGGGACGATCCGCGAGGATCTGAAGAAGAAGGACGCCAAGGTCGACGAGCTGAACGAGAAGCGTGAGGCCCTGGAGGCGCGCAAGGCGGAGCTCGAGAAGACTCAGGCAGCCCTCGAGACCAACCTCACCGCGAGTGAGAAGGCGCGGAAGGAAGCGGAGGAGCGCGCTGCCGCGGCGCTGGCCAGCCTCGACAAGCTCGCCAACGTCAAGGAAGAGGCCCGGGAGACGGTGATCACGCTCTCCGGATCGGTGCTCTTCGAGACGGGTAAGTCTGCGCTGCTGCCGATCGCGAAGGAGCGCCTCGACAAGGTCGCCGACGCCCTGAAGGAGATGGATAGCAGCCGCAAGATCGTGATCGAAGGTCACACCGACTCGCGAGGCTCCGACAAGATGAACTACAAGCTCTCACTGGACCGCGCCGCCGCCGTGCGTGAGTACCTGGTTAGTCGCGGCGTCGACCCTCAGCAAGTCCAGGCAGAAGGCAAGGGCGAGGCGACGCCGATCGCGGACAACAGCACGCCCGAGGGCCGCGCAAATAATCGCCGCGTGGAAATTCATATCAAGAAGTAGGAGGAGAATTCGACCATGAAGACTGCAAGTCTAACGACGCTTGCCATGTTCACTGCACTTGCGATGAACGTGGGCTGCTCGAGCGACCAGAAGCACCCGGAGGACCCCAACGATGGCCCGATGGAGCGAGCCGGAGAGACGGTTGACGACACCGCGGAAGACGTCGAACAAGGCGCCGAAGACGCCGTAGAAGCCACCGGAGAAGCCGCGGAAGACGCCGGTGATTCCATCGGCGAAGCCACCAAGGACGAAGAGTAGCCACCTAGCTGCGAGCCGCCCACCGTTGCGACGTCGCGCAGTAGCTCTTCCCCGGGCCCTGCGACGTCGACGGTGGGCGCTCCCTTCCCCACGCAACGCCATCGCGGGGAGCTGATGCCTGGTTCATGGCGTTCAGCGTGCTTGCGTCATGAGTTCCGACACCCCTCGTTCCGCCTCATCAGCCGCTCACCACGGCGGGTGGAGCCGCACGGGACTCTTGGTGTTGATGTTGGCCATGAGCGCGCACGCGATGCTCGAGACGGCTCGCGACGCGCTCTTCCTGAGCCGCCTCAGCGCCGACCGTCTGCCGATCATGTACCTGTTGATGGGTGCCTTGGTGATCGGCGCTTCGTTCGTTCACGAGCGCTGGTTCGCGAAGCTCCCACGG
Source organism: Polyangiaceae bacterium (assembly GCA_050183255.1). Lineage (GTDB taxonomy): Bacteria > Myxococcota_A > Polyangia > Polyangiales > Polyangiaceae > JAHBVY01. The sequence goes on from JBFXBK010000254.1 coordinate 12,961, forward strand.
CGGGGCATGTTGATTGGCCTGTGCTTGTTCGGCGCAGCTGGCGGCGCCGTCCTCTGGCTGCTCGCTGCATCGAAGGCCGTCTGGTTGCTCGGGGTGATCTACGTCTGGACCGGCGCGCTAGCGACGGTCCTCTTGCTCCAGTTCTGGCTCCTGGCCTCG
>JBFXBK010000255.1:0-13073 GCA_050183255.1 Polyangiaceae bacterium
CTCACGTCGCCACCAGCGACGATGGTTCCCGTGCGCTCGTTGATCACGACGCGCGCCACGCTCGCTGGTGTGACCTCGATATCGCCGATTTGCGCCAACAGCTTGACGGGTTTGCCGCGTAGCTTTTTTGGCGGTTTGACGCTGACGGCTCCGCCATCCAGCGGCTCGGCGGTGCCTTTGCCGAGGGCCTTGTTCACCGCGTCGGCGATGCGCTGCGCGGTTTGAAAGTCGGGGCTCCGGAGCGAGAGCGTCAGGACGCCGTGCTTCGCGTAGTCCGACTTGATTTCGCGCTCGACCAGCGCTCCGCCTGGAATGCGGCCGGTGGTCGTGATGCCGGTCTTGCTCGAGGAGCCGGAAGCGCCTGATGCAGAGAAGCCGCCGATCAACAGCGGACCCTGTGCGACCGCGTAGACTCGCCGATCGGCGCCGCGCATCGGGGCTTGCAACAGCACTCCACCGCGCAACGAACTCGAGTTGCCGATCGACGACACCACGATGTCGAGCTTCTGACCCGGGCGAGAGAACGCCGGGATGTTGGCGGTGATCACGACCGCGGCGACATTCTTCAGCCTGAGCTGCTTGGCGCTCACCTGCACACCCAGGCGCGTCAGTAGCGCCTTCAGGGACTGCATCGCGAATGGGGCGGAGACGTCGTCACCGGTGCCGTTCAAACCAACGACTACACCATAGCCAATCAGCTGGTTGTCGCGTGCGCCCACCACATCCACCAGATCGCGCAGACGATCCGCCTTGGCGGCGTGGGGAACGGAGAGTCCCAGGAGGACGACGAGCAGGGATAACCAGCGTTTCGGCATCGGACTGGCCTTTCAGAACGGGTTGATGGAGTCGAGTAGGGCGGTGAGCCAGCCCCGTTCCGTCTGGTCGTCGATGTCGCCGCGGCCGGTGAACTCAACCTGGGCGTCAGCGATGCGGCCCGAAGGAATCGAGTTGTCTCCCTCGATGTCGGAAGGCCGAATCAGCCCCGAGACGTACAGGTGATACTCTTCGTGGTTGATCATCACGACCTTGGTGCCCTCGATGAAGAGATCTCCGTTGGGCATCTCGCGTCGGACCTTGACAGCGATCGTTCCCGACAATTGACCCGAGCGGGTGGTATCGCCTTTTCCGGTGAAGTCGCTGGAGGCCGCCATGGCCATCAGCTTCGCGGGATCGATGTTGGGGTACGCCTTCTTGATCGCGGGGACGAGCCCGAGCAGTGATTGCATCTCGGCGCTTCGAGAGCTGTCTTTGCTCAGTTTGGTCGAAGCGTTCCCCGAGGCGTCCGCGTACTCATCGATCTTCACCAGTACGACATCCCCGATGCGCACCGCGCGCGTATCCTCGAGGTAACCGGCGACCGCTTCGCTGTACAGTGAGCCTGAGCTCGGTGCCGACTCACCTCTCGCTGCCGCGTACTCCCCCTCGTGGTAGTTGCGCTCCCGTTGCTTGAAGGCACGGATATGCTGGGGCCCGCAAGCCACCGAGTTCAGGCAAGCGCAAGCGAGCAACGCGCGCAGAACGAACTGCTTCATGATTCCTCCACCGTGGCCACGTGCTCCGAGTCGATTCGGGCGCGCAGCACCTTGTTGGTCTTCAACACGCGGACCTGAATGACCTCTCCTGCGTCTCCCGAGGTGACCGCCTGTCCGCGGGCCGTGATGCGGGCGCCATTGCGCTCGACGACGAGCGTGATGTTTGCGCCCTTCTCCACATCGGCGCTGGCTCCGCGCTCGGTGATGTAGAGGGTCACACTGACTGGGATGCGCGCCACTGTCTCCGAGTCGCTGATCCACTTGATGATCGCGCTGGTGCGGTAGGCGCCGCGACGCTTCGGGGGCTTGGGCATCTCCACCGCTTCCAGCTCCGCGTCGGGGGGCAGGGTCGCACCGCGCGTGGCGCTGACCTTCTTCAACTCGACGCCGGACTTGAGCGCGCGAGCGATGGCTGGTGTGGCGAGCTGCTCGAGCTCCTCTTTGGTGAGTTTCTTGGCAGCGGAACGCACGCGGACGCTCGCCGGGAACATCACCTTCGCTGGGTCGAACCCTGCGGCCTTCACCTGTCGGAGCACCGCCGCGCGACTCAGCAGGCGACTGGCGCCAGGGGGTGGTGCTCGTCCGAGGTCGATCTCCCGGTAGTCGTCCGGAGCTTCCTTCCAGACTTCGCCGAGCTCGATGTGAGCGCCTTGAACCTCTACCTCCTGCGGCGCCGCGACAGCCCGCGGCGTTACAGCCAGCAACGCACCGAGCAGGAACAGCGCAGCGAGGGGGCGAAATGCAGTGAAACGTAAGGTCATCCGCATCACCTCATTTGTGTTGCAGTACGCAGCATCTCATCGGCGGCACTGACGACCTTCGAGTTGACCTCGTAGTTTCGCTGGGCGCTGATGAGGCCAATCATCTCTTCGACCACGTCGACGTTGGACGACTCGAGCGCGCCGCCCATCAGGCTGCCGCGACCGTCGCTTCCCGGGTTACCGACTTGGGCCTCTCCGCTGGCTGAGGTTGCGGTCATCAAGTTGTGACCGATGGACGACATGCCAGCCGGGTTGACGAAGGACGCGATTTGGATCTGGCCAACGGTGGTCGGAGCCTCTTCGCCTGGCAGGTTCACGCTCACGGTGCCGTCTGCGCCGATGCTCACCCCAACCGCTTCCGCAGGGATCGTAATTGGTGGATCGAGGGGCAAGCCCTCCGGGGTCACCAGTCGACCGGTGCCGTCGGTCTTGAGGTTGCCGGCGCGGGTGTAGGCCGGCGTGCCATCGGGCTGTTGAACCACGAAGAAGCCGTTGCCCTCGATCGCCACGTCCAGCGGGTTCTGAGTGATCTGCACTGCGCCCTGCTTGAAGATGTGGGCGGTACCAACGACCCGAACTCCACTGCCAAGTTGTAGTGCTTCCGGCGCCACCGTATTGGCACCCGTGGGAGCTCCCGCAGCGCGAACCGTGCGATAGAGCAAATCCTGGAAGTCAGCCCGCTGCTTCTTGAAACCAACTGTATTTGCGTTAGAAATGTTGCTCGCAACCCCTTCTAGGTGGGTCTCCTGGGCGCTCATGCCCGTGGCGGCGATACTGAGAGAGCGAAACATGGGGCCTCCTTACTCGGCTTTCAACAGAGGTTCTTGCAACCGAGGTGCCACCTGCGCGGGTGGCGGCGGTTTGATTTCCGTACGGACTCAATCGCTGGTGGCAGCGTCCCCTGGCGCGTCGGTAGCCGCGTCCTCGCTGGCGTCTGCGCCTGCTTCGCCGCTCGCGTCGCTTGGCTGCGCGTCGACGCTGCCATCTCCGCTAGCGTCAGGAGTACACCCTGCGTCTGTACCGGCCTCGGCGTCCTGGTCGCAGCTGCTTGCGTTGGCATCTAGACTCGCGTCAGCGGCGTCGTCGCTTGCATCTACAGTTGCGTCACTCGCGTCGCCGCCTTCACCCGCGTCGCCGGCATCTCCGGCGTCGGTCCCGGAGTCGCTGGTCGGTGGTATGCGGCAACCTCCTGAAGAGCATTCGTAGCCCGGGGGGCAATCCGTGTTCCTGAGGCAGTGCTTGCTCGCACAACCCGCCGGTGCGCTCGCGACCCAGAGCCACACCCCGAGTGCGCCGAGCAACCAGGCTGCGTGGTGCTTGAGGGGGTGAGTCATAGATCGAGGCTCACTCCGACGGAGAGCAGTCCCCACATCAGGACACTCCCCGAGGGCAGGTCGGTGCCGAGCGGCAACGCGGTGAACGAAGGCTCGATGTAGAGGCGAGCCTTCTCGGCAATCGGGATGTTGAACTCCAGGCCGATGCCTCCACCGAACAGCGTCTCCGGAGCGAACGCGGCAGTGAGCCCGGCGTATGCACCAAAGCTGTCCGACAGCCAGCGTAGGTAGCGACCCTCCGCGCCAACGCCGGCGCGCGGTTCGAACTCGACGAACGCGCGCACTCCCCACGCCTCTTCAGGAAATTCGTCGACGTGAAACGTGCTGCCTGCGGTCAGACGTGTGCGCGCCCGCTGCCACTCCGTTTGCCCATCGACGCTGCCGCCTTCGAGTCCAGTTCCGAGACCGAGCTCACCGGTGACGACTAGCTCCTGACCCCGTGCGGAGGGTGCCAGGCAGCTGACGACCGCGAGCGTTAGCAGGCTGGCGCAGGCGCGATTTCTACAGGAAAAACGGGTCATCTGGTGCTTCTCGAGGTTGGGGCTATGGAGAGCACAGCAACCTGCGTGCCAGCTGAATCCGGATGCCTTGGGAAACGCCACCCCACAAAACGCCATGGGCCGCCTCGAGGTTCGAGGCGGCCCAGTCGACACGGCGTGGTTTGGATCAGGCGGCGTGGGGGCGAGCCATACGCTTGCGCTTCAGCATCTCGACCAGCGTGGTGCGGTTCAGGCCCAGCAGGTTGGCGGCGCGATTCTTGTTCCAGCCGGTGCGGTCCAGGGCCTGACGGAGCAGGTCGTTCTCGAAGCTCTCGACGGCCCGGCGCAGGTCGAGTCCGGTGTCGGGAAGCTTGGGGGAGACACGGCGCTCTCCGCCCAGGCCGCGGATCTTCGCGGGCAAGTCCGTCGGTTCGATCTTGTCGCCGGCGCAGAGCAGGACTGCGCGCTCGATGGTGTTCTCCAGCTCGCGAACGGTGCCGGGCCAGCTCCAGGCCATGAGGATCTGCGCCGCGGCGCGGGACAGTTCATTGACGTCGCGGCCCGTGCGCTTGTTCACCTTGTGCAGGAAGTACTGAACCAGCTGCGGGATGTCCTCGGCGCGGTCGCGCAGCGGCGGGGTGGTGACGTGGATGACGTTCAGGCGGTAGTAGAGATCTTCACGGAAACGACCCTCGGCGACCGCCTGCTCCAGGTCGATGTTGGTCGCCGCGACGACGCGGACGTTGGCCTTGACGACGCGGGTCTCACCGACGGGGCTGTACTCGCCCGACTGCAGCACGCGGAGCAACTTGACCTGCAGCGCGAGGGGCAGCTCGCCGAGCTCATCGAGGAACAGGGTGCCACCCTCGGCCTGAGCGATGCGGCCACTCTTGTTTGCGTGCGCTCCGGTGAACGCCCCCTTCGCGTGCCCAAACAGCTCGCTCTCCAGCAGGTTCTCCGGGATGGCGCCGCAGTTGACGGCGACGAAGTTCTCGCTAGCGCGGCCCGAGGCGGTGTGAACGGCCCGGGCGACCAACTCCTTGCCAGTGCCGCTCTCGCCGGTGATCAGCACCGTGCAGTTCGTGTCCGCGATGCGGTCGATGACGCGGTAGATGTCCACCAGCGCGTCGGAGGTGCCAACCACACCCTGCATGCTGCGCGGGCGGCTCTCGCGGATGGCATTCAGGTTGAAAACGCCAGAAGCACGCTCCTCGTCGGAATCATCGAAGCAGCTGAGGTCGAGGGGGGCGGTGTTGGTCATGGCGTTTCTCCGGGGCAAGAGCGCTGAAGGGAACAGCGCGGTGAGTGCTCTTGGCGGCGTTTCAGGGCCGCTTGCGTGTCGTGCTAAGCCCAAGAGCAAGGCTCAGGCCAACGTGTCGGGAAGCTGGCGATTCAGCGTTAAACCCTTGGCGTTGGCCGATTTGGCCGGGCCGAGACCCTCAGACTGGGTGGGTACGCGACGACCCGGTTCGAAACCGCGCAAACCTGTCGCGTACGCTCAACACCCTTAAAAACAAGGGAACTAGAGAGGTGGCACCTTTCGACACCCCCGTCGACGGCAGCGGGTAAACATCGACCCGGGGGGTCCGCTCTGACCCGGGCACGATCCTCCCTCAACGTACTCGATGCCCAGGAACGGAGTGAGGGGCCAAGTCTTGAGCAGCTTTCTCTAGACCAACGTCGCTCGCCCCATACCCCCATGCGTGAGTGCCCGCGAGCTCTCGATGCGGCTCAGCCGGACTTCCGGCACGCTGAGTGCAAGTGACGCTTGCGACTGGAGCATCACATTACTGTGCGGAAACGAACTACATTGGAGTGGGAGAGCGCGGGTGGCTGACTTCTTCGCGAACGTCGCGCCGCTGCACGGCGCTCTCGACTATCACTTGCAGCGTCACAACGTACTGGCGACGAACCTGGCTCACGTGGACACGCCTGGGTTCATTCCTCACGACCTGCGCCGCGTAGACCCGGCGGACAGGTTCGCTGGAGTGCTCCAGGTACGCTTGAGCGCGACCAAGGCGACGCACTTCGGTTCTGCCGGAGCCGGAGCGGTCTCCGGGCAGGTCTTCGAAGACGCGACCGCGGGACCCGGCCCCGATGGCAACTATGTCTCCATGGACCGCGAAGCCGCGAAGCTCGCCGCCAACCAGCTGCGCTACGACACCGTGAGCGCGATCGTTTCCGCGGAGTTGCGGCAACTGGCGTTTGCGGCTGGAGATGGGCACTGATGTTGCTTCGCGGAAAGATTGAAGGAGTGGATCGATGCTAGGTGTGTTCAGTGCCATGGAAGTAGCGGCGTCAGGGCTCAGTGCCCAGCGCATTCGTATGAACACCATCGCCTCCAACCTCGCCAACGCCCGCACCACACGTACTGCGGAGGGAGGCCCCTATCGGCGCATCGATCCCATGTTCGAAGCGCGCAAGCTGGCGGAGAGCGGATTTGGTGGACGCTTTGCTGACGCGGTGGCGACGGTGAACGTCCGCGAAGTCGTTGCGGATCCGCGTCAGGGGCAGCTCGTCCTGGAGCCGGGGCACCCCGACGCGGACGCTGCCGGCTACGTCGAATACCCAAACGTCAATGTGGTCGAAGAGATGGTCAACATGATCACCGCATCACGCGCCTACGAGGCTGGAGTGACGTCAATCGAGAGCATCAAGGGCATGGCGCGCAGCGCGATTGACCTAGGAAAGTAGCTGATTCGTGGCAGTCGGACCGATCGTTGACGGAGCCTTGATCCCGCTGGAGCCTTCCAGGGGGCCAGCGCAGTTCCGTGCGGGTTCGGAGTCCGAGTTTGGCGGAGCGATGCGCACCGCGCCCACGGGCACGCCAAGCCTGGAAGGGCTCGAGGCGCTGCGAGGTGTCGAAGGAGTCGACTCGCCCAAGGCGCCCGAGCTGGGCTTTGCTCATGTGCTGGAGTCCGTCATTGCGCCCGCGAACGAGAAAGCGCTGGCTGCATCACAGGGGGCGCTTGAGTTCGCCGCAGGTAAGCGCGACGACATCCACGGCACGATGCTCGCGCTGAGCGAAGCGGACATTCAGCTGAAGTTCGCCTCCAATGTGCGCAACAAGGTCGTCGACGCGTTCTACGAGATCTGGCGCATGAACATCTAGCAGGTGGAGTCTCTGGCTCCGACGGAGCGGAGGGTGGCGGCGCGTGGTTTGGTAGCCGCACCTCACCCCCTGATCGATCGGGGGGAGAGGAGTGATGTTCGGCCCGCGCGGGGTCGTGTCGCTGCGCGTCCTCGTGCTGGGCTCTACGCCATGCGTCTTGCGTGGCTTGGGACTTGCAACTGAAGAGCAACGAGCCCCTCGGCTCACGAGAATAGCCCCCGATGGATAAGCTTCGAGCCTTTGCATCCCAGCTGAGCGCGTTCTGGACGAACCTGAGCGGCGCCAAGCGTTTCGCGCTGATCGCCGCCGTGATGACGGTGTTGGCTGGAGTGCTGTTGGTCGCCGGGGTGGGGTCGAAGATCAACTACGGTTACCTCTACACCGACCTCAATCCGGACGATGCGGGTTCCATCGTCGAGAAGCTAAAAGAGCGGAAAATCCCCTACGAAGTGAGCGGTGGTGGGACCAGCATCATGGTGCCTCAAGAGCAAGTGCACGAGCTGCGCTTGAGCCTCGCCTCCGAAGGGTTGCCGCGCGGAGGCGGAGTTGGCTTCGAGGTCTTCGACAAGACGGACCTCGGTGCGACCGAGTTCGAGCAGCAAGTGAAGCTGCGCAGAGCCCTCGAAGGAGAGCTAGCGCGCTCGATCTCCACGCTGGAGGGCGTCAAAGGCGCGCGCGTTCACTTGGTGCTGCCTGAACGTAAGCTGTTCGCGCGCAAGAGTGAGGCGGCGTCTGCCTCAGTGGTGATTCGGCTCGCCAACGGAGCGAGCTTTGGCAAGCGTGAAGTCGCGGGAATCGTTCACTTGGTGAGCGCCGCGGTGCCTGGGCTGACTCACGATCGCATCAGCGTGGTGAGCACCGACGGGGTGACGCTGCACCGTCCGAATTCTGACGGCAGCGGCGCAGGCGCGTTGGCCGAGTCTCAAGCGGATCGTGCTCGGGAGCTCGCGCGCACCTTGGAGGCGGAAGTACGCACGCTGCTCGAGCGCGTCGTTGGGCTCGGTAACGCGGACGTGATGATCAGCGTCGAGCTGGATACATCGACCAGCGAGCACACCGAAGAGCACTACGAGCCGACGCGGACGGCGCTGCGCAGCGAACAAGAGAGCGTCGAAAAGACGGCGAACGGCGAAGCGGGCGTCGCGGGGATCCCCGGCGCGCGCACCGCGCTACCCGACGGCGCGCCAGCCGAGGAAGATCCGGAGAACGCACCCGGACTGGTGCGGCGCAGCCACACCAAGAACTGGGAAGTCGACCGTGTCACGAAGAAGACGCTGCGCCCGGCGGGCGAGATCAAGCGCCTGAGCATCGGCGTGTTGGTCAACGGCAAGTGGGAGGAGAAGGACGGAAACGCAGCTTACAGCGCGCGCTCCAAGGAAGAGCTGGCAGCGCTGGGTGCGGTGGTCAAGCAGGCCGTTGGCTTCAGTGAGGAGCGCGGGGATGGCTTCCACATCGAGACAGCCGCCTTCGCGCGGCCCGACGCTGAGCCGCCGGCGGTGCCGGTCCCTCCCTACATGAAGTACAAGCTTCCGGTCACCGCGGGCGCTGCTGGTCTCGTGGGGCTGACTACGCTGATCGTTGCCTGGAGGATCCGCAAGGCGCGCAAGCTTGCCAAGGCCAAGGCAGCCGCAGAAGCGAAAGCCAAGGCTGAGACCGAAGCCAAGGCGAAGGCTGACGAAGAGCGCCGCGAGGCGGAGGCGCTGATGGCCGCGGAGGAGCTGAAGCAGCTCACTGAGGGCAAAGGCAGCGAGTACGGCGAAGTCGCTCGCGCGGAGGCGCTCTCGATTGCTGCTCAAGATCCGGCAACCGCGGCCGTTGTCTTACGGCGCTGGCTCGCCTTGCAGGAGTCCTCCGATGCGGCGCAGCACCAGTGAGAGGTCGTAAGAGGTGACCATGGCCGAGCAGATCGAACTGACCGGACCCGAGAAGGCAGTGCTGATGTTGCTGTCCCTCGAGGAGGGCGTCGCGACGCCGATCATGGCCGAACTCTCCGCCGACGAGGTGAAGCGACTGCGTGAGGCTGCGAGCAAGATGCGCGCGGTGCCCTCGACTGCTCTTGACCAAGTCTACAGTGAGTTCATCACTCGGACTCGTGAAGAGGTCGCAGTTCCGCGCGGAGGTATGAGGTACCTGCGGCGGATCGCCACGCGGGCCCTCGGGGAGGCGCAGACGGATGCGATCTTCAGTGGTTCACCCGCGTCGGCGATGGAGCGCATCGCGCATACCGACTCCAATGCGCTCGGCGCGCTGCTCGAGAACGAGCATCCGCAGCTCGTCGCGGCTATCTTGAGTCAGCTCGACGTGCAGAAGGCTGCCGAAGTGGTTGAAGCGCTGCCTGAAGAAGCCCGCGCTCCCGTGCTCCTGCGTTTGGGCAGCATGACCGAGGTGCCCGAGACCTTGCTCGAGGATATCGCCGAAGCAATCACCAGCGAGCTCCCAGCGGGCGAGGCGGAGATCGCGCTCAGCGTCGATGGCATCGGGCGCTCCGCCCAGCTCGTGCGCAACCTGTCCAAGGAGACCTCGGAGGCGCTGCTCGGAGACATCGAAACGGAGAACGAGATCCTCGCGGGAGAAATCCGCCGCGCGATGTACTCCTTCGAGGACCTGAAGGCTGTGGACCAGCGCGCGCTCCGCGACCTGCTCAAAGCCGTTCCTGGTGATCGCCTGACCCTCGCCTTGAAGACAGCGAGCGAGGAGCTGAAGAACCATCTGTTCACCAGCATGTCCAAGCGCGCCGCCGACCTGATCCGCGAGGATTTGGAGATGCTAGGAGGGGTACGTTTGAGCGAGGTCGAGGCTGCACAGCGCGAGATCGTCGACGTGGCGCTGCGCCTCGAAGCCGAGGGGACCATCTCCCTGGGAGGCGGTGACGATGCTATCGTCTAGAGCACCGGGTAGGGTCGAGTTCATCGAAGTTCGCAAGCCCCGGAAGAAGCCGCCTACCTGGGTTGGCGCCAGCCAGCGTGCCCGCTCCGGTCTCTCGACGCTGCGGCCTCCCAAGCTGCCTTCCAACGTGGTCGGTGAGGGGTTTGTGAGCGATGGCGGGGAACTCGAGGAGTTCTCCCCCCCGCCAAACCGGCAGGGGTTTGCACAAGAATATCCGCGAGGATTTAACCCTTCGCTCGAAGCACGAGCGCGCGGTGAATTCCTCGAGGAAGCTGGCGCCTATCACGACCCGGACGAGTATCGCCGCGAAATCACGCCGCCCCCTCCGCGACCGGGAGCGCCGCAGGGTCTGCAGGACGGGGTCGAACTGCGCGCTGCCATGGACGCGGTGATGGCGTCGGTTCCGCCGCCAGTGCGCCCGCCGGTCGCGGAGCTCGACTCCCAGGCGCTTCAGGACGCGGCGCTCACGGAGCTGCGCGCCGCTTTGGAGGCGAGCCTCGGCCTGCGCGACGACTGGCTCAGAGAGTCAGAAGAGCAGTTGGTCGAACTCGTGAGCGTGATCGCGCGCCGGGTGATTGCCCGCGAAGTGCGCAGCGACCCCGGGTTGGTTCGGTCTCTCGTACGAGAAGGCATCGAGGCGCTGGGTGGAGCCGATCGGGTTGTGGTGCGCTTGGGCAAAGCGTTCTCAAACGCCGCCGAGCAGCTCAGCGACGAGCTCGAGAGCAGCGGTCGGACCTGTCAGGTGTTGGTGGATCCGGAGCTCTCGGAACACGGCTGCGTGATTGAGACTGCCTACGGCAGAGTCGACGAGTCGCTCGAAGGCCGTTTGGATCAAGTGCTTGGTGCGCTCAGTCCAGATGAGGACGACTAATGGCGAAGCTCGAACAGCTACTCCAGCGCGTCGAGCGGGTCCCCGTTCACAAGCCGCGCGGAGAAGTCACCGACGTCGTTGGCTTGGTGATTGAGGTGGGCGGGTTGCGTGCCGCTGTCGGAGACACACTGGAGGTCGTGGGGTACCGCGGCCTGGTGGCTATCGAGGTGGTGGGTTTCCGCAAGGGAAGGTTGCTCGCGACGCCGCTGGGCAACCTAGCGGGCATTCATCCAGGGGCCGAGGTCCGCGCGTCTGAGCGTGGCGGCGCGGTTGCCGTGAGCGATGCGCTGCTGGGGCGTGTCGTGGATGCCTTTGGCGTTCCGATGGACGGGCCAGTCCTGACCAAAGAGACTGACTATCGCGAGGCGCATGCGCCACCGCCTTCACCTTTTGACCGTCAGCCCATTGATGCACCCTTCGCGACAGGGGTGCGGGTGATTGACAGCATGCTCACCCTGGGAGTGGGACAGCGTGTCGGTATCTTCGCGGGCTCCGGCGTCGGTAAGAGCACGCTGCTCGGGATGATCTGCCGCGAGTCGCAAGCGGACGTGAACGTGGTCGCGTTGGTTGGCGAACGCGGTCGCGAAGTGAATGACTTCGTACGCGTCGCCCTTGGCCCTGAAGGGCTCGCGCGATCCATTGTGGTTGCGGCAACGAGCGATCAACCGCCCGTCGTTCGCGCGCGTGGCGCCGAGGCGGCCACCGCGATCGCCGAGTACTTTCGTGATCAAGGCAAGAGTGTCCTGCTGGTGATGGACTCGGTCACCCGCTACGCAATGGCTCTGCGCGAAACGGCGCTCGCGGCCGGCGAGCCCCCGGCGACCAAAGGCTACCCACCGAGCGTGTTCGCGGCTTTGCCACGGCTGCTCGAACGCACAGGGACCGGCGCCGGGAAGGGTGTCATCACCGCCTTGTACACGGTGCTAGTCGAGGGTGATGACCTCTCGGATCCCATCGCGGATACGGTGCGCGGCATCTTGGACGGCCACGTGGTGCTCAGCCGTAGCCTCGCGGAAAGAGGACACTTCCCCGCGATCGACGTGTTGAAGAGCGTCTCGCGCCTGGCCCACGAAGTCGCCCCGGAAGAGCTGATCAGGGCTGCGCATCGCGTTCGCGGTCTACTTGGTGCGTATCGAGACGCTGCGGACCTGATCCAGGTCGGCGCCTATGTGAGGGGCAGCGACTCCCGAGTCGATCGAGCGATCAAGATGATGCCCGCGATCGACAATTTCTTGAAGCAAGCCGTCAACGAACACGCGCCAGCCGAAGAGAGCCATCGCCGCCTGGAGGGCTTGGCAAAGGCTGGAGGCGCTGAGTGAGTGCACGCAGCAAGCGCTTCCAACGTCTGGCAGAGCTGAGGAAGCGTGAGCTGGATGAAGCCGCGGGGAAACTCCAGCGAGCCGCGGAAGAGCTGCGCATGCTCACGCGGGAGGTCGAGGCTCTGGAGGCACGCTTGGCCCAGGCCGTGCAGCAGCGCGCGGAGCTAGTGTCCTCGGGCGCAGAAGCTCAAGACTTCGTCATCGCCGACAACTGGCAGCGCACGCAGCAACAGAAGCTCAACCTGGCAAAGCGCGAGCAACAGCAGGCGGAGCAGCTCTACCTGCGTGCGCAAGCGATGGTGATTCAGGCGCGCGCGAAGGTGAAAGCGATGGAGACCTTGAAGGAACGAGCCGACCAGGAGCACCAACGGATGCTGGATGTCGCCGAACGCAAGCTGGAGGACGACTTCGCGGCTCGCGTCGCGCGTAAGGAAAGCGCATGAGCGGGCTCGGCACGAAGCCCAGCGTTGCCGAGTGGGGGCGACGCGCGCTGCCAGAGGAGGGGGCCACGTCGGCGCAGGATGAGACGCGCGCCGCCTGGATCCAAGCGCTGACGACGCAGCTCCGCGGTGCGTTCTATCAGCTCCCGAAGGCTGAGCGTGAGGTCGCCGAGGCGTCGCGCGGTTGGCGCTCCCCCGTCGGTCAGTTGTCACCGAGCGAGGCGATGTTTGGTGATGGCTCGGAAGAGACGCGCGCGCTGAGCAGCTTGCGCCTAGACCTAACCGGCGGAGAACACGGGGACCTCAGCGTGCTGATTCAGCGAGGAAACGCCGGGATGC
>JBFXBK010000256.1:0-13066 GCA_050183255.1 Polyangiaceae bacterium
CCGTCTGCCGATCATGTACCTGTTGATGGGTGCCTTGGTGATCGGCGCTTCGTTCGTTCACGAGCGCTGGTTCGCGAAGCTCCCACGGCGGGGCATGTTGATTGGCCTGTGCTTGTTCGGCGCAGCAGGCGGCGCCGTCCTCTGGCTGCTCGCTGCATCGAAGGCCGTCTGGTTGCTCGGGGTGATCTACGTCTGGACCGGCGCGCTAGCGACGGTCCTCTTGCTCCAGTTCTGGCTCCTGGCCTCGGAGCACTTCGACGTGCACGACGCGAAGAAGAGCTATGCCAGGATCGCTGCTGGCGGAGTGGTGGGTGCAGTCCTTGGTGCAGCTCTGGCGCGCGGCTTGCTGGCGCTGTTACCAACTCGACATCTGATCCTGGGCTCCGCGGTGCAGCTGCTCGTGGCTGCCGCTGTTTTGCTGCATTCGCGGGGGCCCGAGTCACGTGTCGAATCCCTGTCCCGGGAACCAACAGATAGCCAGCCCGAAGCCCCCGAGCACGTCGAGGATGGGTACGCCTGGCGCGTCATTGGACTCGTTGCGGTGCTCACGGTCGCAGCGACGTTCGCCGACTTCCAGTTCAAGAGCAGCATCCAACAGTCACTTCCGAAGCGCGAGCTGGCGCCGTTTCTGGCTTCCTTCGGCCTCGTCGTGAACCTCCTCGCGCTGGCGTTTCAGCTGCTCCTAGCGCCGCTTCTACTACGAAAGGTTGGTGTGGGGCGAAGCCTCAGAGTGTTACCGGGCGCGCTCTTGGTGAGCGGCGTCGGAGCCATGTTGCTGCCCGGACTCGGCGGCAGCGCATTGCTCAAGGGAGCTGACGGCAGCCTCCGCCACGGCTTGCACCAAGCCGCGACGGAGATCTTGTTTCTACCGCTGAGCGACGTAGAACGAAGCCGCATCAAGACTTGGGCAGCAGCCTTTGGCCGGCGCGCGGCGCAAGCCTTCGGCTCCGTCGTGCTGCTCGCGCTGATTTCCCTAGCAAATGCCGAGCTCACGGCTCGCGCCGCCTGCATCGTGTTGAGTGCCTTCGCGCTGTGGCTCAGCTTCGGAATCCAAGGGAGGTATGTCGAGCGCTTCCGCATCCGAATCCGCACGGGTACACTCTGGACGGCGAAGGAAGCACCAGAGCCGGATCGCTACGCGCTGCTCATGCTGGTCGAGGCGTTGGCGTCGCAGGACTCCAGGGAGTCCCTGGCCGCACTGAGAATGCTCGCTCAGCTCCAGCGCACGGATTTGATCCCGGCGCGAGTCCTGGCAGACCCGCGCCCACCCGTAGTCCTCGAGGCTGTCGGCCTTTTGCGCGGGGATCCGAGGCGAAGCGTGCGCCAGGCGATTCGTGATCTCGCCGAGCATCGGTCGCCCGAAGTTCGAGCCGCTTCGCTGCGACACGCGCGCGCGACGAGGTTCCAGACCCAAATCATCGAGCCGCACCTCACCGATGCGCACGCGGAAGTGCGAGCTGCGGCCCGGGTGCTGAGCCTGGTTCGCAGAGCGGGCCGGGGGTCTGCGCGGGCGTGCCGCGCCTTGAATCGCCTGAGCCGCGATGGCTCTCGCCCCGAGAAGCTCGCGCTCGCAGCGCGGGTCGCCGAGCTCAGACAGAGCGGCGAAATCGCGCAGCAGCTCGCGCGGGACACTCGCCGCGAGGTACGCGTAGCGCTGGCCGAGGGGCTCCTGCAGGGCCCCCGTGAGGAGCACCTTCCGGCGCTGGTTCAGCTGCTGATCGATCGCAAGGCGCGACCATGCGCGCAGCGCGCGTTGGTGCTCCTAGGGGAAACCGCCCAGGCTGCGCTGGCGCGAACCCTCGCCTCGGAGAGCGTGGACTCGCAGATCCGCCTGCACATCCCGCGAAGCTTGAGTCGTTTCCCCGAGGCATCGGTCACCGATCTACTACTGCGGCTCTTGACCCAGGAGACAGACGAAGCGGTGAGCTACAAGCTCTTGCGCGCGCTTGGAACTGTCCGGAATCATCATCCGGAGCACAGCATGGACGCTGAGCTCTTGGAGACCTGCATTGGTCGCGAGTTGGCTCAGCTCCGTCAGCACCGAGTAGCCGCCACTCGGCTGACCGAGTTCTTCGGCCGAGAACCGGCGGATGACGCGGCTCAGCTGCTGCTCAGCCTGGTCCTCGAGAAGCGAGACCGAGCGCTACTACGCCTGTCCAGGGCGCTCCACATCTGGGATCCGACCCAGCAGTTCGAGTCACTCTACGCAGGCCTGACCCACGACGAACCAGAGCTGCGAGCGGCTAGCCTCGAGGTGCTTCTGAATCTACTGCCCGGAGAGTGGGGAGACGAAATCGCGCGGTATGTCGACGGTGAGCCGGAGGCGGACTCCGAGGGCGATCGGCAGTCAGTGCTCACAGAGCTGAGTTCCTCAGCAGGTGTGGTCGGCGTGTTCGCGCGAGAGGTGGTGCATCGTCTTCATCGTCTTCCCTTGCTCGGGAGTGAAGCAGCCATCCGACACCCCGCGCCGCACGGAGGGTTGGCGAATGTCGCAGAGTGATTCCGTGGAGACGGTGAAATCACTACTCGAGCGGAGCTTGGCCCTGAAGGCGTTTCCCCCCTTGGCCCAGCTCGATGAGCGCGTGCTCACTGCGCTCGCCAGTCACGCGGAGCTACGGCGGGTGAGGCGCGGCGCTTACCTCGCGGCAACTGCACCAGCGCCGCGCGCTTTGCGCTTGGTGGTTTCTGGGTGCCTGCACGATGCGCGCAGGGGCGCCCGCTACCGCAAGCATCAGCTAGTCGGCGGCCCTCAGGCGCTCGCGTTTGGCGACTTCGAAGGCGCCTTGCTGGCCGAGTCGGACGTCGTGCTACTCGAGCTCGAAGACCGGTGGCTCGAGGCGCTGTTCGAGGACGAGTTCACCGCCCTGGAGGCGATTCTCCGAGGGCTGGCGCGCGCTCTGCTGGACCAGCAGAGCTGGCATCAACGCCTAACGGAACCAGCACCTCGGGGGCCAATGGGACTCGTTGAACGCGTACGGCTGCTGCGCGCATGCCCTGGCCTCGGCGCGTTGGGAATCGACATCCTCGCGGATCTGGGTCTCGAGGGAGAGCACATTCGACTTCGTCAAGGCGAGGCGTGGGACGCGCGACACACGTCGAGCTACGCCGCTCTGCTCGTGGGCGAGTTGAGGGATCCTTCGGCGAACGCGGTGAGCGCCCCAAGCCTGGTCGGTTGGCTCGGCGCGCTCGCCGACGAGTCTCGAGGTGGGAGGCTAGTGGCAAGGCGCGCCAGCGAGTTGATGGTGTTCGACTCCGAGCGCTTCTGGGATCGCCTCGAGGACCATCCCGATCAAGGAGTCACTCTGGTTCGCGCGCTCGCGAGGCTGCTCGACTGACGAGGGGGACGTTCGCCTCACCCACGCGGTTCTCAGCGTCCAACCTCCGCGCTCACTCGGCGGCTTCCGCCGTCGTGTCGTTCTCGGCGCGGTGATAGATGACGGTGCGCGGAAACGGGATCTCCACGCCGGCGTCATCAAACGCGGCCTTCACGCGGCGACGTAGATCGCGCTCGACCTCGAACACCTTGCCCCCGCCGTCGTTCTTGATCTTGCAGAGCAACCTCACCCCCACGTCCGAGGCATTGAGACCAAGCACGCCTTGAGCTTCCGGTGGCTCCAGCACTAGCTCTGAGTGCTCGGCAGCCCAGTCGGCACCAACTTGGTCCAGCACTCGCAGTCCACGCGCCACGTCTTGCTCGTAACTCACGCCGACCTCGACGATGGCGCGTGCCCAACCTCGGTTGTAGTTGGCGACGGTCTTGATCTCCCCGTTCGGGATGTAGAACAAGCGACCATCGAAGTTGCGCACCTGAGTCATGCGGAGCCCCACCGACTCGACGGTGCCCCTCGAACCGTCGAGCTCGACCAGGTCGCCCTGAGCGAGTACGCCGTCGAGGATCAGAAAGAAACCGCTCAGGCAGTCCTTGACCAGCGTTTGGGCACCAAAACCGACTGCCAAACCGAGCACGCCAGCGCCAGCGAGCACCGTGCCGATTGGCACGCCGAGCTTGTCGAGACCCGTGATGATGGCCACGCCGCCCAGCAAGATGAACGTGAGCGTCTTGAGGATGGGCGCCAGCGTGACGGCGCGCGGGTGACCGCGGCGGTGCATGCTTCGAGCAACCATCCCCGAGGCAACGCGAGCGATGACGAGGCCGACGACCACGATCACGAGCGCATACGAGATGCGCAGGATCACGTCGCTGTGCTGCTGGAAGAATGCGGCGGTCTCGCTCATCGCGTGGCCCCCATCGGAACCGTGAGCGGGTGATTCGGGTGCTGCCGTACGTTGCGACTGACGAAGTGATACGCGTGGGGTCGGTCATGACGCTGGTGATTCGCACACCAGAGCTTCTGGAAACCGGATGCCTGACGAATGCTCAAGCAGTCCGCGCAGGGCGGTTCAATCTCGGGAACATCTGGCGCATTGTGCACCACCAGCACTGGCGCGCTGCAGGCACGCACGACATGCTCTGCGACCGAGCCCAGCAAGAGCCTTGAGAGTCCCTTGCGCCCATGGGTTCCCACGATCACGAGCTCGGCGTCCAGGTCCGACTCGAACTCCCGAATCACGTCCGTTGGCTCACCGATCATCACATGGAGCGCGCATGGGGGGAGAGTTTCGCCCTGGGGCAGACGAGCGTGGAGCTCCTCGACCTGCTGCTCGACCAGCGCGCGGACGCGCTTGACCGCCTCCTCCCGGGAGAAGGACTGAGAACCTTCAGGCAGATCGAGGATCACTCCATCAGTATGACCCCTAGCAACGTGCACCAGATGAGCGGCCAGCCCGTAGCGCTGGGCTGCCCGCAAACCTTCAGCCAGCACGCGCGGCATGAGCTCCTTCAGATCAATGGCTACCAAAGCCGTGCGGATTTTCTGTGTCATGGTTTTCCTCCCTTGCACGCTCAGTGGTTGCCCGCGGTGGAGGGCTGGCGCGCACGTGGTCATATGATTGCGCCAAGCTAGGCGCGGATTGGGGACCTCCCGCAAAGCGGGAGGGTTGATGCTGTTGGGGGCCCGTCGGTGCCAAAGGACTACGCTCCGGAGGCGCGGGCATCCTGAGGCGACACCCGCACGAGCTCACGTACTGGCTCCCGGCGCGGCACGAGCACGACTCCACAACTGCAGAGCCGAGCGAGGCGCTGGGCCAGCGCTCCGCTCTCAGGTCCCGCGTCATCGCCGACACCCATGACGATCTTCTGAATTTCTTCCGTACGGATCATCGAACAGAGCTGCCGCTCGTCACCGGTAAACACCTGGCCATGCATCAAGGCCTGGCGCTGTTCCTTGAACCGCCCCAGAAAGCGCAGCAGGTCGGCGGCATCGAGATCACCGGATTCACGCCAAAGCAGCACCCGCAGCGTCTTGGTCGCTTTGCCAGGCTGCTTCAGCACCCAGCGTACCGCACGTTCCGACGCGTCGCTCAAGTCGACCGGGATCAGCACCCTTTCCAGGGCGCCAGAGGGCTCTCGGGAGAGCAGCTCCACGGGGGCGCTGACTTCCGAAGTTCGGTCGCCCGTCGAGAACTTTCGTCGAGTCATACCTCGAGAGATGCAGACGTCGGGCCAAGCGTGGAGAGTAAAAGACAAACCGACCGAGACCTGCGATTTGCCGCGGAAGATGTCCACAAGCAGGCCAACTTTTCCACATGAGAAACCATCTCGGACCAATCCCCGCCTCAGGAGTGTGGCGATTCTCCACTCACGTGACAGGGTGGCCGACCACCCAGCGCGCGTTCGGTTCGAAGCCCGCGGTCGTCGGATCCCCTTCGAAGCGCAACGCGCCGGACGCGATCAGCGCCTCGACGGAGTCCTCCGCCTGGGCCATCGACATGCCGAGTTCGCGGCACAAAAGGTCGCGAATCGCGGTCTTTCCGGTCAGGTACCCGCAGGGTTCGATGCTCGAGACGTGGCGCTCGAGCCAGCGAGCCAAGTCGTGGACCTTGGGTGAGCCGGGAAGGCTGGGGTGAAATTGATTCATGCCCAAGGCATTGCAGCATGCGTGCCGTTGGAACGCGACGTGCAACACCCTTTGCATTCCCACATAGAAAGGAAGCGTCGCATGCAGCACGACAACGACAAGCTGATCCCACCCACTGACCTGCCGAAGCGCACCGAGCCGCGGCCCGAGGAAAACCCTGGGCAGGAGCCGGTGCCTTCTCCGAAGCCCAAGGTCGCGCCCACCAAGCCGCCGGGTGCGCCAGTGCCAGTGCGCAGCAAGGAGTCGCGCTAGCGGATCTCTTCAGCAAGCTTTGAGACATGACCGCGCCGACCACCGCATTGCGGCTGGTCGGCGTGAGTGTTTGTGCGTAGCGCCCAAAGGATTGCTTCTGCCGCCGGCTCTGCTCAGCCGGTCGCGGACAGGCCCACCAGTCTCACGAGTTCAGCGACGAGCAGCCGAGGACGTAGTGGCTTCTGCAGCACCGCTGCAGCCCCTTTGCGCAAGATCAGATCGTAGTTCAGTTTTGGATGTAGCGCCGACACCACGAGGGCTGGAATGCCTCGCTGGACGAGGGACGGCAACGCATCGAGCCCGCTCAAACGAGGCATGTCGAGGTCTGTGACGACGACGTCAGGGCGCGGGTCGAACTGAATTCGTTCGACCAACGCTTGGCCGTCAACAACGCTTTCCACGCGGAACCCGCGGCGCTCGAGGGCGCGCCGCAGCAATCTCCGCGTGTCCTCGTCGTCGTCGGCGATGAGTACTAGCGGCCCAACTTCGTTCATGACACAGGCTTAAGCTTGGATTGAGTCTCCGCTCTTCGCTGCCTTGTCACGCGCTTCGTAGCGGTCGAGCTTACGGTAAAGCGTTCTGCGATCGAGACCGAGGATCTTGGCAGCTTGAGTCTTGTTGCCCTGCACCGCCTTGAGGACACGGCGAATGTAGCGCTCCTCGAGGGCGTCCAGAGTGAGCATCTGCTCTGGGTTCTCCCCCCCCATGACCACCTGGTCCGAGCGGTAGGTCTTGATCTTCTCAGGCAGGTCCTCGACGGTGATCTTGTCGAACCGCGCCATCGCAACCGCCCGCTCGACGACGTTCTCGAGCTCACGCACGTTACCCGGCCAATCGTACTCGAGGAACCGCGCGGCGACGGCGGGGGCGAAGCCGGTCACCTGACGACCACTGCGGTCGGCGACACGGCGCAGCACGTGCTCGGCCAAGAGCAAGATGTCGTTGCCTCGAGTTCTGAGAGGCGGCGGCCTGAGACGGATGACGTTGATACGGTAGTATAAATCCTCGCGGAACCGACCCTGCTTGACCTCGGTCTCGATATCGCGGTTGGTCGCGGTTACCAGACGCGTGTCGAAATCGAGTTCCTTCGTACCGCCGACCGGGCGGACCTTGCGCTCCTGCAGCGCACGCAGGAGCTTGACCTGCATTTCGAGGGACATCTCGCCGACCTCGTCGAGGAACAGCGTCCCGCCGTTGGCTTCGCGCATCAGTCCGTCGCGGGACAACTTAGCGTCTGTGAAGGCGCCGCGCACGTGACCGAAGAGCTCGCTCTCGAGCAGGTTGGATGGCAGCGCGGCGCAGTTGATAGCGACGAACGGTCCGTGACGGCGCGGGCTACGAGCGTGAATCGCCCTGGCTACGAGCTCCTTGCCGGTCCCGCTCTCCCCCGTGATGAGCACGCTGGCTTCGCTGCCTGCGACGCGGTTGATCACCTCTGCGAGATCGCGCATCGGTTCGCTCTGCCCGATCAACCCCTCAAGCGGGGTGGCCCCCCCGGCACCCTCGCGCAGGCGTGCGAGCTCGCGGTGGAGCTCTGAGTGCTGGGCTGCGCGACGCACCGCGTGCGCAAGCAGCTCCGCGTCGATGGGCTTGCTGATGAAGTCGTGCGCCCCCGCGCGAATCGCACCGACCGCGGTCTCCATACTGCCGAATGCGGTGATCACGACAACGGGTGTGTTCGGGCGGTTCTCCACCACCCAACGGCATAGGTCTAGGCCGCTCTCGCCGCCGAGCTGCACGTCACACACGACGACTTCGAAGTCGTGGTGCTGCAGGGCCGAGAGCGCCTCTTCCGAGTTAACGGCCGTTTGAGCCTTGAACCCTGCGCGCTCGAGCTGCTTGAGCACCAGCTTGCCCATTTCTACGTCATCGTCGACGAAGAGAACGGCGCTCCTTGTTTCCTTGCGGATTTCTTGAATGTCGCTCTGCTTGGGCTCGGGAGCGACGGGGTCCTTGTTCATCACCGACGAAGCAGGCTGTGCCTCTTCGCTCGCTTCGCGGGAGTTCATGGTGTCCGATTTGGAATTGGGAGTTGTGGCATCCAGCAGCATGGTGAGGCGCTCTCGCAAACCTCGTGCCGCCTTCGAGGGTGAGCCTTAGAAACGCAAGCTACTGAAATCATGAGGTTCCTGTTCGGCGCTACCGTATCAGCCGGCGGTCGCGCACGATGCGGAACGCCTCAGTGTAGCACTTTGCCACATAAATGCTCAGCCCGGCGGCCGGCCACGGGAGCGCTCTAGGCGTGCGAGGCACTTTGGTCCCAGCAGTGCCATTCCGCAACGTATCTGGGTAGGTATTTCCCGAGGGATCTGCAGGGTGCGCGCTGGCACTCGCTGTGCAGAAGAGCGGGTATGGCAACTCTCTTCGCTGTCTATCGCGACCACAGCCACGCCGAGCGCGCGGTGGCCGAGCTCGAGCGCCGCGGGGTCGACCGACGACGCCTGAGCCTATTCCTCACGGAAGAGGTATCCGGGCTGATCCCCAAGGTACGACCAGCGGTGCCCGAAGGCGCCGTCGCTGGTGGAGCGCTCGGAGCGTTGCTCGCGGGGCTCGGCGGAATCGCCACGTTGGCGCTGCCTGGTCTAGGTCTGGTGGTCGCCGGTCCGTTGGCTATCGCACTCGAGAGCGCCCTGGTTGGTGCTGTCAGCGGCGGCTTCGCTGGCGCGCTGATCGGTATCGGCGTGCCCGAGAATCAGGCCAAGCGCTACGCCGAGAGCCTGCTCGAGCACGGCGTGATCGTCGCAGCGAGCCCGGCGGATCCCGACGAAGCCGGACTGATCGAAGACATCTTCGAGAACACTCGCGGCGTTGATCTCGTACGCGCCGAACATCCAGGGCAGTCGGTCAGCGTCAGCATGTAGTCAATCTCGACAGACCCACAACGTCAAGCCAACGGAGCAACGAGCGTGAGCGAATACCACGAACCGGTGAGCGAGCTTTCTAGTACCGCGCGGAACTTTCATCGTGCGCTTACCAGTCTCAAGGAAGAGATTGAAGCGGTGGATTGGTACAATCAACGCGTCGAAGCCTGCGATGACGCCGAGCTGCGGCGCGTCTTGGAGCACAACCGCGACGAGGAGATCGAACACGCCGTGATGACCCTCGAGTGGCTGCGGCGGAACATGCCGGCGTGGGGCAAGCAGCTCGACTCGCACCTGTACAAGGAAGGGCCGATCGTCGTCCCCCACGGGCCTCCAACCGAAACTGAAACGTCAGAGCCCGACGAGGAGCGAGGCCCGCGCTCGTTGGGGATCGGCAGCCTTCGCACGACGCCCCAACGCGTCGTCGGCTCGTAGTTCGACAAGCCGAACGAAGCACGATCAGCTCGACCCGAGCGGGCCCAGAGCAGGACAACCCATGGAACCCCAAAGCCCTATCAAGCGTGCCGTGGTCACGTTCTTCGCGCTGATGTCGACTTACGTCGCGCTCTGGGCGGTGCTCCACGTAGCCGTCGAGCAGATGCAGTAGTCGGGGCGCAAACTAGCGCCGACACCCTCACCCCAGAATCCTTGGAACGAAACCGTCCTCAGTCGTCGCTCGTCTGACGCATAGTGTGTGGAGTGGCGCTTGGCTTTAGTGTATATCCTCGAGGATATGGGTGACCGACTGGCTTCCTTGACTCGCTATGCGTCGGCCGCCTGCCTGGGCTGGGTGGCTTTCATGCCGTCAACGGCGCACGCGCAGGCCAATTTCCACTCTTCGCCCCTCGCTGGACGTTCGAGTCTACTCGGTGGTAGCGGCGTGGCGCTGGGGGTCGACGGGGCCGCGCCGATCCTCAATCCGGCCAACTTGAGCCGCATCGGAGACAGCTCGCTGGCGTTCTCGTCGCGGCTGTTTCGCCACTCGTGGTCGAAAATGAGCGCCCTGCATCAGCCGACGGCTCCGGATGGTGCGTTTGCCGGCGCGTCGGTCGATGATCCGAGCCTCTCGCGCACGCAGCTCAGCGCGCTGCCGGACACCACTTGCTACTTCTTCGGACCAAGTGGGGGTGAGGAACGCGCAAAGCTACGCATCGGCATCTGCCTGGCCAAGACCGAGGCCCTGGACCTCAGCGTGGAAGCCGTCAATTCGAGCTTCGATACCCCTGCGGGCACGCTAAGACAAACTCGCGCGTTGGCCATCGACTGGAGCAACCGGGCATTCGGCCCCAGCGTGGGCTTCCCGCTCTCCGAGGATGTGTCCGTCGGCTTCAGCCTGAACATCCTTCGCGCTCGCCTGAAAGAGCACTCCAGCGTCAGCTCGCTATTGGACTCCGGAGCGGGCGTCATTACCTCGGGGAACTACTCGAGCTATGGCCAGTCCTGGGACCTCGCGCTGCAGGCTGGGATCACCTACTTCGCGGATCCCCATTGGACCCTGGGTCTCAGCGTTCGAAGTCCGACGCTGCACCTTTTCGACGGCTACGACGCCGGCTTCAGCTCTGCGAACAGCGGTGGAGATGGCGTGCTCGCGACGCAGAGCGGCAGCTTCGTGGTCGCGCCGCCCGTGCGCTTCAACGCTGGAGTCGGCTTCGAGCTCGGCTGGCTACGAGCGGAGGTCGACCTGTTCTTGCACACGCCCCGCTCACGCTACGTCGAGATCGACGCTCAGGGCGAGCGCACCCAAGTCACCGGCGCAGCGGCGACATCGAGCAGCTTCAGCGACCAACGACAAGAAGACTCCCACGCGATGCTCAACGCAGCAGTCGGCGTGGAGACCTTCCTCGATCGCGACCTGAGTCTGCTATTTGGGTTCGCGACGGACCGGTCTGCGGTACCGCAGATCACTGCGGCAAACGTGGACCAACGCATCTTTCACAGCAGCATGGACTACGTACGAGCATCTGCAGGCTTCGCGAGCTACACCGGCTACGGCGATTTGGTGTTCGGTGTGCGCTACGACCACGGCTCCGGCAGCCTGGGCGTGCTGAGCGGCAACCAAGACGTCGCGCGCTGGGGCGTCTCAGAGTGGCAAGACGACGCGGTGGTGTTGGTGTTCGCCGGACGTGTAGACTTGCACACCATTCGCTCCACGGCGGGCAAGATCGCCGACGCCGTGGACGGCCAAGTAACGCCTCCGCCGCGTACTGCGAAGCCCCAAGAGCCACTGCGGAAGCCTGACAAGCCTCGCTAGCTCGCTGCGCGGCAGTGCGCGTGTCAGCCGAGAGCCCTCGGTCGCGGAACGCCCCACGTCGCTTGGAAGAACGTTGGGCTTTCCACGCAAATGCTCCGCGCAGCGTTCGGCACGCGACTTGCGATAGCTGTGCGCATGACACATCGAAACCTCTTCGCGGTCGCCCCCCTGGCGCTCATCGCTGTGGGCTGTGCCAGCGATCCCGCCCACAAGCCGGTCGCTGTCAGCCCGAGTCACGCGACGGTAGTCGCATACCGTGATCAGACCCCCGATGCGGAGCCAGAGCCAGAAACTCTGCGCAACACCGGAACGCTACACTTCTCGAAGAGCGTGCAGACGCTCTGCGGCATCGCCGCCGACGCGGACCCGAACTTTCGCTACGACTCTGCGAGCTTGAGAGCCAAGGACCAGCCCGAGCTGAAACAGCTCGCGGACTGTATGCGCGATGGCGGGATGGTCAACTACGAGCTGCTTCTGGTGGGACACGCAGATCCCCGCGGCAGTGAGGAATACAACATGGCGCTTGGTGGCTACCGCGCCGCCAGCGTGCGCCAGTTCCTGATCGATCATGGCGTCGACGAGTCGCGCATCATCACTTCGTCACGCGGCGAGCTCGACGCAAGCGGCGATTCACCCGCCACCTACCTACAAGACCGCCGAGTGGATCTGATGCTCCCTGGGGAGCGCTAACCCTCAGGCAGGGTCGCCATTGCTAGTCACAACAGTTCGAGGAGAGGACCATGCTGGAGGAAGCGCCAAGCCACCCGCTCGTGTTCGTCGCTGACGACGACCCAGAGCTGCGTCAGATGCTCGCCGCGGTATTGCGTGCCGCAGGTTTCCAAACGGAAACTTTCGAGAACGGCAACCTGTTGATGCAACGCACGCTGAGCCGGACGCAACCTCCCGACGCCATCGTGACCGATATCGACATGCCGCGGATGGACGGCCTGACCGCGATCGCCGAAATCCGCAAGCACTACCCGCGCCTCCCCATCGTCGTGCTCAGCGCGATCGCCGAAGCGCCGCGGGTAGCGCCTACCGCCGAGGCCTGCGGCGCGACCCTCGTGGTCAGCAAGCCGGTCGGCTTGGTGGAGCTGAGGCGCCACGTCGAGTCGCTGCTAGCCCCGGCCAAAGACTGCAGCGCTCGCAAAGACTCCAGCGTGAGCCAAGCCGCCTGCTGACCCAAGCACCCAACTTCGCCGTCCAGGAGCGATCCGTTCGAACCTGACGGCATGACACGAAAGCGCCGCACGCTCAGCCAGCGCTGAGTAAATTCCACGCGGCATTAATGAACAAGGAAAACAATATGAACATGGAACATCTCAAGGGCAACTGGAAGCAACTCAAGGGCAAAGTTCGTACTCAGTGGGGCAAGCTCACCGACGACGATCTGGAGCAGATCGCTGGCAGGAAAGATGAGCTGGTCGGCAAGCTCCAGGTTCGCTACGGGCACGCCCGTGACGAGGCGGAGCGCGAAGTCGACAGCTGGCTGAGCAAGCTCTAAGGCAGCATGCCGACGGCCGTCGCGGGGGGCGGGATCCTCCCCTGCGACGGCCGTCGTTTGTTCCCGCCTGCAGAGACTTGCCAGACGGGCCGCTGACAGGCATTTTCCCCCAACGTTTTCCTACATCACCGAATAGCTCAGCGTGACTGAAGCACAATCCAATCCTCGGTTGCTCGAGGCGACGGACCAGATTCGGGCCGAGCGCCACGCGGCGCTTCGC
>JBFXBK010000257.1:0-13030 GCA_050183255.1 Polyangiaceae bacterium
GGTCCTCAACTATCCCAAGCTAGATGTCATCACGACCCAGCTCTCTCCAAGGTCCTTCTATGCGGACTTTGGAGACTGGTACGCGATCTGGCCCGGCAAGTTCGCCATCCTCTCGGCGATCCTCTGCTGCGGTCCCGCCGGGCATACCCTGCTGGTGGATCCAAGCACCGGGGAGTGGGAACGCTTGTATGGATATCGCGGGAGCGTGGCCCCGCTCGGGGGTTCGACCTTCACCATACTCGACGAGAAGCAGGTGAAGTTCGTGGACGTGGACACCGGGGAAACGAAGCTCGGTCCAGCGCTGCCAGGGGAGCTGCCCGAGGATCCGAGCGCCGTGGTGGCGACCCAGGTGTGGCCGCAAGGGCCGCCTGCCCCCACTGAGGCGAAAGACGCGCTGATCGCGGTGGCGTTTCCCCCAGCGCTGGTCCACTTGAAGGGCCACAGCTTGGCCGGTGTGTCCCCGATCCCCCTGTGCAACCCGAGCGCCGCCCCGGCAGAAAACTGATACGCTGCTCCCGATGTTCGACAAGCTGGACTCCGAAGCACGTCTCCTGTTGTTGCGCTTCGTGTGCGCGTTTGCCTGGGCGGATCTCGAGCTCAAAGAGGCCGAGGAGCGCTTCGTGCGCAACCTGCTCGAGAAGCTCGCGCTGGGCGACGAGGAGACGGCTCAGGTGGAGGACTGGCTGATCACGGCGCCGTCGCCGGAGAGCGTCGACCCGAAATTGATCCCCGCGGAACATAAGCGGGTCTTCATCGAGGCGGTGCGGGCGGTCATGTACGTCGACGGCGACGTGGACGAAGACGAGCGCGCCTCTCTCGATGCGCTCAAAGCCGCGCTCGAGGGCTGAGCGCGTTGACGCCGCCCTCGCGCAAGCGGCACCAGCCCTGAAGTGGTCGCTAGAGCTCAGTTGACGTGGGTCAGCCAGTCGGCGTGTTCCGGTGTCTTGCCTGTTACCACGCGGAGATACGCGCGCTGGAACGTCGCGCCGAAGGTCTTCTTGCCCGTGCGGAACTCGATGCCATCGATTTCGCGTACGGGCGTCACCTCAGCGGCGGTGCCCGTCAAGAAGACCTCGTCGGCGCGCAGCAGCTCTTCCCGGGTGAAAGCCTTGATCGTCACCGGCACCTGAAGCTCTGCGGCGAGCTTCAGCACGGTGTCCCGGGTGATCCCGGGGACGATCGAAGATGCCTCGTCGTTGGTGTAGAGGTGGCCATGGCGCACGAAGAAGACGTTTTCGCCGGTGGCGCTGGAGACGGTGCCGTCGTGGTTCAACAACAAGGCGTCGTCGTAGCCGCGGTCCAGCGCTTCGTGAGCCGCGAGCACCGAGTTTGCATAGTGCCCGCTCGCCTTCGCCATGGTCGGCAGCATCGTGTGATGGAACTTGCGCCACGAAGACACCGTCACACGAATACCGTTCCGCAGCGCACCCTCCCCCAGAAACGATCCAAGTTCCCGCGCGGCGATGAACGCTCGAACCGGGCACTCGCGCTTGGGCTTCAAGTCGATGGGCCCCGGGCCGAAGAACGCCAGCGGGCGTAGGTAGCCGTTTTCGATTTGGTTCTCGCGGGTCACCGCCACCGCGCCGTCCACCAGCTGCTGCTCTGAAAAGGGCACGACCATGCCGTACAGCCGCGCAGAGTGGAGCAAGCGTTGGATGTGCTCCTTCAGGCGGAACAACGCGGGCCCCTTATCCGTGGGGTAACAACGAATGCCCTCGAATACCGCGGTGCCATAGTGCAGCGCATTCGAGTAGTAGTGCACGCTCATCGGCTCCGCTTCGCGCAGCTCCCCGTCCCACCAGATGTGCCGGGACAGCGTTTGCCCAGAGGGCCGCTTGGACAGCGGCAGCGTGTCGTCCTCCGGGACCATGGTGAAGCTAGGCCATTCGTCGAGCGCGTTTTCCACAGGAGTCATCCCCCAGAGAATCACTCTCAAGGATGCGCTAGGTCAATCCCGCTCACGCGAACCCGATTTGGACGTAATCGCGAGGTCGCCGCAATCTCGGCTGACAAGCACAGCCTGATCTCGGTATGAGCTTGTTATGGCGAGGGGCGCGGCTTCGTGGCTCTGGGGCATAGCGCTCGCTGCGCTCGTCCTGCTTTCGCCCAGCATCGCGCGCTGCGCGGAAGTGGTCCCTCCAGGGCGTGAAGCCGAGGTGCTCGCTCTGGTTCAACGCGCGCTTGCTACTCAAGGCGAGAAACCGAAGTACGACGTGCGGATCGACCATGGCGTGCTGCGCGTGGTGATCGCCAGGCCCGCGAAGGTTGAGCTCGCGGTGTACTACGAGGACAGCGTCGACGGAGAACTGGCTCCGGGCGTGGTGCTGCGGTGTGGATCGGCGCCTTGTAGCGAACAGGAGCGTGCTCGCTGGAAAGGCCTGGCGGAGGCGCTCGCCACCGAGCGAGACCGCGCCCGGGACACGATCTGGGTGTATGTCGAGCCAGCCGAGGACAGCGACGCTCCGAGTTTCGTGGCCTCAACGCTTGGTTCGCGTCCGCTGTGGATCGGCATTTGTCTCTTCGGGCTGAGCTGGCTGCTGTTCTACGCCGGCCGTTGCCTCAGGGAACAAGCTTGGCGCGAGCGGCGCTGGGAGTTCGGGCTGTGCGCTGGACTGTGCGTCGCCAGCGCCGCTGTCGCCCTGTTCGGTACGGCGCATCTACCGGTTCACGAGCACAACAGCTACGTGGCCCGTGCCGACTGCGCGTGGATGCTCGACTGCACGCGCGACCCAGCGGGGCCGGGCTGGGCGCCTGGCTTCTTCAGAGCTTATGGTCCACTGCTGCACGCTTTCCCTTACAGCGTGGTGAACCACTGCCGTTTCACGCTCGCTTTGGGTCTGATCGCTGCACTCCTGGCCCGACATTGGCTCGTGCGTTCGCTGACTGAGTACGGCTGGTCAGCAGCCCACGCACGACGCGCGGGCCTGCTGGCGCTCGGGGTGATGTGTCTGAACCCGTTGTGGATTCGAGTCGCGGTCGGCGGGACGACGTGGTCTTACGTCTTGGTCTGCTTGTTCGGCGCCGGCCTCGCCATGCTCGAATCCCAGCGCGGCTCGACGGCGGCGCGTTTCGCCGCCGGCGCCGCGGCGACCTGCCTCTTGACCCTCGCGGTGAACTCGAACCTAGTGATGTTGACCGCGCTGCCGCTGGTTTGGCTTGGTCCTGCGACGCAGCGCAAGGGACCGCGCTGGTGGCTGCCTTCTGCCTGGCAAGTGACTGCGGGCATGGTCTGCCTGGCGTTGAGCCTGGAGGCCCTCCTTATTTTCCGCGCGGCATTACTCAAGAACGCGCAGACCCAGGCGCACCTCGCGCCTTACCACGTATTCTTCGACTGGCGGTTCCTGCCGCCGACGCTCGGCTTGCTACTCTTGCTGGGGATCGCCGTCGCCGCGCGTCGGCGTTCCCCGCTGTGGGCGCTGGGGTATGTGATGCTGGCTACCCAGCCCACGCTGAGTAGCTACGCGGGTCCAGTGCTCGGCCCGGACTACCCAGTGACCCTGGTGAACGCCTTTCTCGGGGAGAGCCTGGCCGCGCTATTCGTCGGAGCCGGCGGGGCCTGGTTGCTGAGCAGAGCTGACCAGCGAGGTCGAACACGCACCGCGGTCGCACTGCTCGCGGGCGCCTTGCTGCTCCCACTGCCTGTTGCCCGCGAAGGTTGGCGGTTTCTGCTAGGCAGCCGAGTCGCTGAACGGGAACTCGCAGCGATCTCCCTAGCACTCCCTAAGCTGCCACCTCATCAGCAGCTCGTGCTCCCAACGCGAATTCAACCGATGCTGGGTGATGTCAAACCAGCCGGAGATCGCCTCGAGCTCCAGTTTCCTGCCGGGGAATACCTGGCAACCGAGCGGCAGATGGGCCGCAATCCGCCACCGCCATTGACTCTCGAAGCGATGAAGCGCAGCGACACGCCCGAGCTCGGAGCACCCGGTACGCTGGTATACGTCGGCGTTTCCCAGCGCAGCTTTTTCCCCGAGGAAGAGCGAGAGAACCTGGTCCCAGTGGACCTGCGACGAAGCGAGCTCGAGGCGCTATACGAGCGCTTTGAGCTCATCCCCGTCGCGACCTTCGAACTCACACCGGAACAGCACGAGGCCACGCCCTGGCGACTCGGCGCGGGGCGAGTCGCCAAGCTGGAGCTGGGCTTCTACTGGCTGAAGCCTAAGGCGCGTTGAGAACCACGATGCTGCCGCCTGCACTGACCACCGACACGGGAACGTCTACGGAGAGAGGTCCACCGCAGATCCCAAGTTCATACGTCCCACTGCTCCCGAACGTGAACGCACCGGACGTGGACACGGGAGTCGCACCGTAGCCTTGGGCGACCGTATAGATCCCAAACTGAGTGATCGGCCCACCGCTCTGAGTGCGGTAGCAGGGGAACAGCTCACCTGACATGAAGTTCTGCTGCGGGCCTGGCCCCATCGACGCGAGTACATCTACGTAGACGCCTTGCCCCGCGGTAATGGTATAGGTACCCAGAGAGGCAATCCAGGCCTTCGTCTGGAAGACGTTTAGTGGATTGGTTGCGGTCATCGGCCCCTGCTGGCTCTTCCAGCTCAGGACACCTTGCGCACCAGGGATGCCTTGGAGCCCTTGGAGCCCCCGAGGCCCGGTCGGGCCTTGAATGCCTTGAATGCCCTGCTGGCCCGGTTGCCCTTGCAGGCCCTGAGGGCCGGTTGGACCGGTCGCTCCCGCCGGTCCCTGAAGCCCTTGAAGACCGCGCGGGCCCGTCGCACCGGTCGCGCCTGTGGCACCAGCGGGACCCGTCGCACCAGCGGGACCGGCGGGACCCGTCGCACCGCGCGCTCCTGTAGCACCAGCGGGACCAGCGGGACCGGCGGGACCCGTCGCACCGCGCGCTCCCGTCGCGCCCACTGGACCAGTAGCACCTGCCGCGCCCGCTGGTCCCATCGGGCCAGTGGCACCCATGGCGCCCGCCGGTCCCATCGGACCCGTCGCGCCAACAGCGCCAGCCGGCCCCATTGGGCCCGTTGGTCCGACGAGGCCGCTGTTCGGCCCAACCCACTCACCAAACTCGTTGATCACGAGACCGCCGCCCACGCTGACAGTACTGGGAGTGATGTCGCCCAAGACATTTCCGCACGTCAATGCATACGGGACACTGGTTACAGGCTGACGCGGAGTCATCTCTGCGTCACTCCCCACCTGCACGCCGAGGTACATCAAGGAGCCGTCAAACAGTCCGGGAGGAAATGTCGTCACGCTCCCGAGCTGCACGGAGAAGAAGCCATCACTGAGAGCGACGCTCTGAGTCTCGGTCCATAGCGGCGTGGTGCCGTCGGAGTCCGCGTACAGAGTGAACGTGAAGTCGAGGGTGTCGCTGACTGGAGCGCCAGCGGAGTCGAACAGTCTTCCCTGTTGGGTCAACAGATCGATTGGCACCTGAGCCGATGCGATAGCGCTGATGCCCAGTACCCCAGTGAGCGCCAGCGCGCCGAGACAATGCTTGAGTTTCATCGCAATTCCCTTACCTTTGCCCAGCCAGTTTTGTTACCGCGTGGATATATCCAGTGCTCACTGAGTCGCACCGACCAGGCCCATCCTGAGTTGGTACGACGCGCTGCTCATCACACGATTGCCGCCGGGTGCTTCGCCGAGAACGACTACGCCGGAGTAGTTCGTTGACGAAACCTGCGCCCCTGCGCTCGTCATACCCATGCCTGGCACGCCGGGCACCACCGGCTCTCCGCCGCCGCCGACGCCGCCGGTACCGCCCGCGGGGACGCCACCGGTGCCACCCGTGATCACGCCACCGGTTCCAGCCACGCCGCCGGTGCCAGCCGAGGGCTGACCCCCGGCGCCCGCCATGGGTGCGCCTCCCTTGCCACCGGTGTCACCGCCAGCGACACCCATGCCGCCACCGTCACCCCCGCTATTCGCGTTCTTTTTGCTGTCGTCGCCGTCGCAGCCGCCAAGCGCCAGACACAGCGCCAGGAGCCCGAGGCCAAGCCTGCGAGTCATGACCCCAAGCTAGTGAAAGCTGCGACCCCAAGCTTGAGCGCACCCTGAATGGACCCTGAATTCGCGCAAGCACACAGCACCAACGCAAGCGAGGCGCCCAGCACTGCGTGCCGGCGCCTCGTGGTGAAGCTGTGTCTCTGGCGTTGGACTAGCGGCTCGCGACGTCCGAGCTGCCCTCATCGTGCCCCATCTCGACGAGCTGTGCTCGATACACGAGCTTACCGTCGTCGGTCATCACTTCACCGCCCAGATCGCGGCCGTGGGCCGACTTGCTAGTGGTGACGCTCAACTTCGCGGACTTCTCACCGATGCGCACACGATACTCCGTGCGCTGGCAGTCGACAGACTCGTCACCGAGCATGCACGTCGTCTCTTCACTGGCCACCTGCTCCTCGTTCTCATCGGGAGCGAACATCGTGCGCGCCATCAGCGCCTCATACGCAGCAAGCGTGGCGGGAGACTCTTTCTCACCCTTCATCTCGCTCACTTGCAGGATGCGGCGCGGGTCCTTTGCATCCACGCGGAGACGCAAGGTCGATGCGTGCTTGCCTTGCTCCAGGCGAAAATCAACGACGAACGCGTGCTTCTCCCGGGCGATGACACGTTCGGTGAGAACCATCGGTTCCTTGGTGAAGCTGCCGGTGAAGCGCTGAACGTAGTAGTCCCCGACCTGCATGGCTTCGGCTGCGGGCTCGGCGTCGGCATCCGGCTTCACATCTTCACTTGGCGTTTCCGGCGCGGCTTCCTCCACGGCGCCAGCGGCGTCGGTGCTGGGGGCCTCGGGCGCGGGCGTCGCCGCCCCCCCACAGGCAACGATCAATAGAGATGCGGCACAGCAGGTGATGAGCGGTAGCTTCATGCCCCCCCTTAGCCAGAAGTCGGACGCCCGGGCCAAGTTTCCGCGTGAGCTTTTTTCACCGCCGCGGGTGCCACCCAAGCGCGCCCTCTCCCCCAAAAGAAGCGGTGCCAGCTGCGTAATAGCTGCCTAAGTGTTTCTACGCGGGTTTGGGGGTGAGGGAAAAACCGGGTAGTTTCACGGCCGAGTTGTTCAAGACTCCAGGAAACTCCGTGCGGATCCGCTCCCCGATGTCTGCCATGTAACGCGGGAAGGCCACGCTGGCCCCAGTCGCCGCGACGCTCGCTCCAATCGCCGTCGCCCAAGCCACCGGCCCCATTGGACGACAGCCGAAGAACTGACTGACGAACGGCGTCTGAATGATCGACGCGAGGAGCAACGCGGAACCCATGCTGGTCACCACGACCGGCGACGAGTAGCCACCGATGCGCATCGTCTGACCGAGCTGCGATCCAACCAACGCCGCCAAGCCGATCGTGCGTGCCCGCGCTTGTGAGCCAGTGAAGCGTCCAACCAACCACGCGGAACCGGCGCCCAGCGCCGTCACGCCAGCGCGCGAGGCGATCTCCCGGTTGAGTGCGCTGCCGAGGGAGGCTTCAGGCCCCTCCTTCGCGAGACTGGCGAGCACCTCTGGCGACGGCGGCCGCAAGGCGATGGCCATCGCGGGCACCACGTCGGTGAACAGGTTCACCAACAGCAACTGGCGAGCGTTTAGCGGTGGGCGCCCATCCACTAGACCGGCTCCGAGCGTGAAGCCGATTTCCCCGAGGTTACCTCCAACCAGGATGGAGACAGCTCCCCGCACCGACGCCCATGTGGCGCGGCCCTCGGCGATCGCGTCGACCAACGTCTCGATGCGCTCATCCGTCACGACCACATCCGCAGCGCGGCGCGCAGCAGCCGTGCTGTGTTCGCCGAGCGCGATCCCCACGTCTGCAAGGCGAATCGCTGGCGCGTCGTTCGCGCCGTCGCCTACCATCGCCACGACCTTCCCCGCGCGTTGCAGCGCGCGCACGATGCGCACCTTCTGCGACGGGGTCACGCGGGCAAAGACGCTGATTTTATCGATGCGCGCGTCCAGTTCCTCCTCGGTCATGTTACCAAGCTCGGCACCGGTCATGGTTCCGTCGGGAGTCAGCAGGTCGAGCTCCTTGGCGATGGCCTCGGCGGTAGACGGATGGTCGCCGGTGATCATCAGCGTCTTCACGCCGGCGCGCTTGAGCCCTTCAACAGCTGCCGCCGCTGTGGCGCGCACCGGATCCGAGAAGGCCAAGAAGCCGCGGAAGCTCAGCCCCACCAGGCGCGAGGCATCCAAGTTGTCCTCCGCGCTGGCTCGGCGCTCCGCAACCGCGATCACCCGCAGCCCCGCGCGCGCCATGCGTTCAGCGACCGCGTGCAGGCGCTTGGCTGTGATCTCATCCAACGGCTCGCTCTGTCCCGACGTGGAGCGCCGAGTGCAAGCTGGCAGCAGCACCTCCGGGGCGCCCTTGACGCTGAGCAGCGCGCCGCCCTCGACGTGACTTGTTACCGCGTGGTAACCGCGACCAGCCTCAAAGCTGAGCTCGTGGGTCTTCCGCCAACCCTCGGCACCGTAGTCACGCGCCACGCCAAGGCGGCGCGCGGCGTCGTTCAGCGCCTCGTCCAGCGGGTCGTTTCGGCCCGCGGCAGCGCGACGATCGGGCGTCGCGCGCAGCGCCGCGGCGAGCACCTTGATACGTGGGCCACTCGCGCCGGTCAGCTGTTGTTGCTCGTCACCGTCACTCAGGGCGGTCAACCTCACTTGACCTTCAGTCACCGTGCCCGTCTTGTCGACGCACAGCACGTTCACGCGTCCGAGCGCCTCTACGCTACGCACGTTGCGCACCAAGGCGCCGCGTTGGCTGAGGCGGCGTGCGGCAGCCAGCTGCGCCGCCGTGGCAAGCAACGGCAAGCCTTCAGGCACTGCGCCAACCGCCAGGCTCACGCCCGTATCGACCAGATCGGCGACGCGACGGCCGCGCAACATACCAGCGCCGACCACACCAACACCCGCGGCCAAGGCCACTGGTCCGGTGAGGCTCATCAACGAGCGCAGGCGTTGCTCGACGCCACCGACGCGATCCTTCCGCGCAGCAGCTCCGCGACGCGCCTCGGTCTCGTCTCCACAAGCGACGACGACCGCCGTGGCTCGGCCAGCAGCGATAGATGTCTCTGCGTAGAGCATCGAGCGCCTGTCAGCGACCTGAGCGTCGAAGTTGACGCCGGTGCCCTTCACCACTGGAAGGGACTCGCCCGTAAGCGCAGATGCGTCCACCTCCAGGGATTCGCTGTCGATCACACGACAATCTGCAGGCACGACGTCGCCGGCTTGGAGCAGGACGACGTCGCCCTGGACCAACTCCCTGGCGCTGACGTAGCTGGTCTGACCACCGCGCCGCACCAGAGCGTGGCGCGTCGCAGTGCGCGCCAAATCGCGAATGGCTCGTTCCGTACGGAATTTCTGCACGCCACCGATCAAGGCGTTGAGCCCGACTACGCCGCCCACCATCACGGCGTCGGCGGTCGAACCAACCACTGCAGACAGTCCAGCGCCCGCCGCGAGCAGCGGCGCCAGGGGGTTGAACAGCTCGTCGGTGATCGCCTCCACTAGCTCGACGGCGGCCGGCCTTGGCTCGATGTCCAGGCGACGACGGTTCATCACTTGCCGCAGCACGAGTCCGGTCGAGCTCGACCCAAGACGGGCAAGCGTGCCCTCAGCGGTCAAGGAGTGCCACGGCGTGGGATCACGCGGTGGCGGCAGCGCGCGGCGCTCGAGCGCGAAGGAGTTGCGAAGACCGTTCGCCATCGAGATCAAGGTCGCCGTGTTCACGACGAACAGCACACGGCGAGTCGTGAGCGGCAGTAGCCCGCCGGCGGACACCAGCGCACCTAGCGTGGCGGCGCCGAGGGCAACGTTGACGCTCTGCTTGGAGACCGCGCGCGCCGTGGGGCATGCCTCGATCAGGAAGCGCACATCGCTCAAATCCTCGCGGCAAATAATGTGCGCACCCCAGGGCAGCTTGGAGTCCGCACGGCAGAGGCCGATCCCCACGTCCGCCGCCGCGAGGGCGTCGCGACTCTCGGTCGCCACGAGGCACACCACTCGGCCCTCACGCTGCAGGCGACGTACGCCAGCGACCATGCCTTCACCGGTCGTGATCACGTCGTCGACATTCAGCCCCTGGAGCGAGCTCTCGTCAGCGTGAGTGAGCACAACCCGCATCTCCGCGGCGTGCGCCGCCGAAATCAGCTCTTCGACGCCGGTTTGCGGCACAATGTCGAGCTCAGCCAGCGCTTGTACCTGTCCGCCTTTGGCGAGCGCCAGGACCAACGCGCCCTTGTCGGACCACTGCGCTGCGAGCTCCTCCTGCTCGACACTCGCCTCGGCATCCAGCAGCCCAAGAGGACCCAGGCGCCACTCCCCGGATCGCTGCACAGCAACGGGCGACTCGGGATCGAACAGCGCACGCGCTTGAGCGCGCACCTCGGAGGTCTCGAGGGTCTCACTCTTGACGCGACCGAAGGTGAACTTGTCCTTCGCGACCAAGTCACCTTGAACGACCAAGCAATCCACGCGATCGAGGCGACGCACCGCCGTGGCGTCCATGATCACGATGCCGCGCCCGCTGAGCACACGGGCGAGCTCCGACGAGAACACTTCGCGACCGAGCCGCGCCGGCTTCGGCAACCCGCCAAACAGCGCCGCGATCGCGCGCTGTACGTTGCGGGTCGTCACGAAGCTCAACGCAAACCCACCGAGCGAGACGAACCAAGCGCGGTCGGCGTACTCCTCGATAGGCCCACGCGGCAACGGCACGGGCCGCGGGTCGCTGAATGAGCGCTCCAAGTCGATCTGCGCTGGCTCGGCGGTCAGCTCTCCGTGGCGCCGCTGCCACGCGCGCTGACGCGCTCGCACCTCACGCAGCGCGGCGAGCTTGTGGCTCAGCTCCACGATTTGCGTCCCTTTACGCTGGGCGAGGCCACTGGCGAGAGCGCTCGCCAAATTCAGCACCAAATCTGAACGCTCGAGTCCGAGGCGCTCGTCGATGCCGCGGCGGAGCCGCGGCGATGCCTTGAGCACGCTCAGTATTGCCGCGGAGCTCGAACCGACCACGAATGGCTTCAACGGCGAGACCGTGACAGCAGTCGCGAGACCCAGCCCGGTCAAATCCGCAAGGATTTCGATGAGGAGACGCGTCGCGGACTCCTCGTCCGCTGGATGTGCCGCCTCACTCTCCACGAAACGCGCCCCATCGACTCGCGCATGGTGCTCCGCTTCCCGCACCAGGCCTTCCAGCTCATCGAGCCCGAACGCCTTGGGCGCGAACGCAAAAACCACCCGCCTGGTGTGAGGGTTCACCTCCGCCCACTCTAGGTGCTGGACATCCTGGGTGAGCCGTTCGATCGCCTGGGCAAAGCGCTTCAGCTCCTCTCGGCCAAGCTCGGGGTACTCGACGTGCGCCCGGGTGTCGCTGATCCAGCTACGGCGAGAACGATCCTTGAAAAGCGCAACGGCTGACCCCAGCAGCTCGGACAATCGCATCACCTCGAGTCTTACAGGTGATGTCTGACGCCGTCGATACGAGTCGATGAGCGCCCTCACAAACCAGATGCCCCAAACACAAGTGCCGCAGCGCGGCGTCGAGCCTCGCTGCGGCACTTGGTGGGCTGCGCCCGCAACGGTTGGAGCGGCAGGTTGCTACCTAGGAACTAGAGCAGGCGCTTCACCCACTTCATCTTTTCCTCGGTGTACGGGGGGTACCGCAGCGCCGGGTCAACGAACGTGGGCTTGTCGAGCACGCTCTTCTTGTGGCTGAAGCAGTCGAACGTGCCCTTGCCGTGATACGCACCCATACCGCTCGCTCCGACGCCACCAAAGGGTAGATCCGGCGGGAGCATGTGGCTGATCACGTCGTTGATGCACACGCCACCAGAACTGGTGCGCTCCACGACTCGCTCCGCGACCTGCTTGTCTCGAGTGAAGACGTACAGCGCCAGGGGTTTCGGACGCTGATTGATGAAGCGAATCGCCTGGTCCAGGTTCGCGACTTTGAGCACCGGCAGGATCGGCCCGAAGATTTCGTCGGCCATCACCGGTTCGTCGCCAGTGATTCCGCGGAGAACCGTAGGCGCGATGTAGCACTGGTCCGCGTCGGTGTCGCCACCGACATAAGTCTCTCCACTGTCGAGCAGCTTGCTCAGGCGGTCGAAGTGTCGACGATTGATGATGCGCGCGTAGTCGTCGCTCTGCTTGGGGTCGTCGCCGTAGAACTCCTTGAT
This sequence comes from Polyangiaceae bacterium, assembly GCA_050183255.1. GTDB lineage: Bacteria > Myxococcota_A > Polyangia > Polyangiales > Polyangiaceae > JAHBVY01. Next base: position 12,137 of record JBFXBK010000257.1, read on the forward strand.
CACGCCCTTCATCGCGTCGAGCAGCGGCTTCTCCAGCGACTCGTGGACTAGGATGTAGTCAGGCGCCACGCAGGTCTGGCCGGCGTTGAAGAAGCGCCCCCAAACGATGCGTCGCGCCGCGGTCTCCAGGTCGACGTCTTGGTCGACGATGCACGGGCTCTTTCCGCCGAGTTCCAGGGTCACCGGGGTCAGGTGCTTCGACGCGGCCGCCATCACGATCTTTCCAACTGCGCCACCGCCCGTGTAGAAGATGTGGTCCCAGCGCTGATCGAGCAGCAGGCTCGTCTCCTTGACGCCACCTTCAACGACGCGGATGCAATCGCGGTCGAGGTACTTCTCGAGCAGGCGCTTCTGCAGGGCACTCGAGGCGGGAGCGAGCTCACTGGGCTTGATCACAGCGCAATTCCCCGCGGCAATAGCGCCAATCAAGGGGGCCAAGCTGAGCTGAATCGGGTAGTTCCAAGCGCCGATGATCAGGCAGACACCCAGCGGCTCGGACACGATGCGCGCGCGCGCCGGCTGGACAGCCATGCTCGCGCCGACGCGCTTCGGCTTCATCCAGGACTTCAGCTTCTTGATCGTATGTCCCAGCTCCGCCTTGAGGAACTGAGGCTCCGCCGACCAACCTTCGAAGTAGGGCTTGCGTAAGTCCTGCTTCAGCGCCTCGATCATGGCCTCCTCGTTCTCCTCCACCATGCGCATGAACTGGCGCAGCTGTTGGATTCGCCACTCGTACGAGCGAGTCGTGCCAGACTCGAACGAAGAACGTAGGGTCTCGCACACAGCGAGGATTTCAGCATCCGGGGTGCCCTCGGCGGATTTCACGGAGGCGTCACTTGAAAAGGTGGTGGCTTGCGTCATGGCCGGCGGATCATAGTGTAGATCGGAAGAGCA
>JBFXBK010000258.1:0-12998 GCA_050183255.1 Polyangiaceae bacterium
GACACCTTCACCCCAGCTGAGCTGTCGGAAACCATGAGCCATTTGATCCCAGGCGCGGAGCTCCTGGTTGTTCCTGGCGGCACTCACGTGACGCCGCTCGAGCATCATGAGCTCATCGACATGCGGATCTCTAAATTCCTCGAGGAACATGGGGTGCGCTGACAGCGCGGTGCCGCGCGCCAGCCAAGCTCACAGCGTGTTAGAGTTGCCGCGTGAAGCCGGATCCTGATTTGGTTGGTGAGTTGCTGGGCCTGTTTGCGCACGACCTCCGAAACCCACTGTCAGCGCTTCAGAGCAACGCAAGCTACCTGGAGTCGACGCCCGGCCTCGATCAAGACAGCCTCGAGGCAATCGCCGATTTGTTGGTTGCATGCGACGGGCTGGCTCACATCATCGACAACCTCGACGTCTTCAGCCGCTCGTTGAAGGATGCCGAGGAGAGCAGCGGACGGCGTTTCACCACGGCAACTCTGATCCGCGAGGTCGGTGAGAAGAGTCAACGCCTCTCGCAGAGCCATGGCGTGGCGCTGGCCATCGAGGTGTCTGAAGACGTTGGCAGGGTGGAGCTGGGAACATCAGGAGATGGTCCGGTGCGTGCCCTGGGGAACCTGATCGCTAACTCGCTGCAGCACGCGCCGAGTGGCTCGACGGTGAAGGTTTCCGCCGCGCAGCGGGGCGCCGAGGTGCTCGTCTCCGTTGTCGATCAGGGGACGCGTATCGAGCCGAGCGCCTCGGCCGAGGCTTTCTCCTTGCGTGGTCAAATCAGCGTCAAAGCCTCGGGGATGGGCCGCTACGGGCGCGGGCTAGGGCTCTTCGCCGCTGCTTCTTCGGCTGCGGCGGCGGGTGCTCGTGTCGAGATCGGCGACGGGCCAGGCAACCATTTCGTCTTGGTCTGTCCTGCCGCCGACCAGTAGCCCGGGAACTTAGTGAGGCGAATCTGTGGTTCGCCTCACTAGGGCTGCAGGATCACGACATCGTCCGGATTCCGAAACAGGATCTTTCCAGTTTCCCCGGGGCAACCCCAGCAGCTCGAGAAATGAAGTCGCACGCGGATTGAGTCGGAGTACGCGAGCGCGACCGGGCCAGGCTCGTCATACATGATGAAGCTGGAAGCCAGCTCGTACTGCTTCTCATCGACCAAGCGATACGCCAGCACGAAGCTCGTGTCTTTGCCGCTGCGAGCGGTGACTACTAGGTAGTTGGAGCCCGCGACGGGATTCCAGTCCAGCGCCGCCACCGTGAAGCCGAAGCCTTTCCTGTCTCCAGGGCCGCGGCTGACCACCGTGTGCGCCGCTTCCGGCTCGCTAAAGAACACTAGGTCCTTTGCGAGACCCTTGGTGCGCTCGTCGGCGAGCAAGAGCTTCGTCAGTTCATCGCCCTTGAGCTCACGCTTCTTGAAGGGATCACCGGCTTTCGGTTCAGGCACCACGGCGGCATTGGGCGCTCCCTTACAGCAGCGGAAGCCAATCTCGTCGCTTTCGGTGTCCGGCTTCTCGGCCCTTCGCGTAGCACAGCGATGAAGCGTGTCAGCTTCCTTGCGGAAAGCACCGCGGAGGATCGCGTCGCGCTCTCCCTCAGCCTCGGGGTTCTTGTCGCTGGCTGTCCATTCCTTGAGGTTTGCGCCCAGACCCAGCACACCCAATGCAGCCGCGCACTTCCGAGGTTCGTCGGCGCACGCTGGATCCCAGGTGTTTCCCGTGGCGAAGCGGTTCGAGTCGGGGCCCTTGCAGGCGCGCTCCCATTCGAGTTCGGTGCACAGCCTTGCGCCGTCTTTCGCGCACAGCTTCAGGGCTTCGTCGCGAGAGACGCCGGTGAGCGGCTGCTTCTCCGGATCATTGGGGTACGGCAGCCGGTCCATCGAAAACGCGCCAAGCTCGAGCTGATAGCTACGCGGTTCGAGTTCCGGATCGCGGCCGGCTTCACCAGGCCGGCTGCCGGCAGTGAAGCTGCCCGCGGGTATGTCTACGCGCTCTCCGGCAAGCGGGGCCACGACGGCAGGCTTTGCTGGTGCGGCGCTCGCGCTGGAGGTCACACTAGCGACCCCGTCGCTTGGCGCGCCGCTCTCGGCCTTGTTGCAGGCGGGCACTAGCAGGGCGCAGTAGACTCCGCAGATCAGGCTGCACGCCAAGAGTTTCGACACGGCGGGAGGTTGGTTGCAGTCGTTGCGATTTTCAAGCGTTCGAGGCAGAAACCGGTGAGAAACGTCGTCGAGTAGCCCGGAGCGAAATGCTGAGCTTTGCTGAGCAGCAGATAGGTAGGTTGAAGGAAGGTGTGTTTCGTCGCGCCTCACCCCCAAACCTGTCTGCCGGCGCTGTTGAGCGGATCAACGCGGCAGTCGATTGGGCCCCGCTGCTCGCAGCTGCGCTGGCGAATCCAGTCGGTGAGCCGTTTCCTGATGCGCGCCGCATCGTGGTGGTGATTTCGGATCGTACGCGGGACGAGCCCCGCGCTGAATTCCTCGCTGCAATCGAACGCCGCTTCCCTAGGGCGGAGCTCTGCGTGTTGATCGCGAGTGGCACCCACGGCCCCGATCCCGGCGCGCTGCCCCGCGAGTTCGCGCACCTATCAGCGCGGGCGCACGACGCTAGCGAGCTCGGAATGCTGGTGCGATTGGGGCAGACCCAGCGTGGAACTCCCGTGCGGGTCGCGCGTGAGCTGGCGGACGCGGATCTGGTGTTTTGCACCGGGCGGATTCGACCTCACTACTTCGCAGGCTACTCCGGGGGGGTGAAGGGGGTGTTCCCTGGCCTGGCTTTCCGTGAGGATATTCTGAAGAACCATCTGCTTAAGGCGGAGCCGGGTGCCCGCTTGGGTTCCCTCGATGAGAACCCCTGTCGCGCCGATATGGAGCAAGCGGCGCTCCTACTCGGTGCCCGATTGTGTGTGCTGAACGTGCTGGCTGACGTCGATGGGAGGCCCGTGAGCGCAGTTGCCGGGCACCCAGTGGACGCTCACCGCGCGCTCTGCGCCGAGGCTCGCGCCGTGTTTGGCGTTCCGCTGGAGCCTGCTCGCGTACTGGTTCTCGCCGACCAGCCGCCGCTGACTTGCTCGCTCTACCAGGCCTCCAAGATGTTGGCGGTTGCTGAGCTTGGGGTGTTGCCGGGAGGAACTGTGATCCTGGTCGCGGAGTGTAACGAGGGGACGGGGCCGCTCGAGCGGGTCAACTCCGGCATCTTCGAGCTCGGGCTACGTCCACGACTGCCGACTGGCGTCGACGTGAGGTTGGTGTCGGAGCTGCCCGAGTCCGTCGTGACTCAGACGTATGCCGCGTTTGCGCCGAGCTTGGAGTCGGAGTTTGCGCGACTGCAGGTTACGGAATCGGAGCCCGCGTCGCTGGTCTGGCGCGCTGGGGAGTGCGTCCCCGAGCGAGCTCAATCGCCTGACAGCCCGACGAAATCCAGCCGCGCTGCGTTATAGTGCGAGCACGGGGCGAACCGCCGATGGTTCGCCACGCGCATTTCGGGCGGGCACGTGGAATGTTCCAGCGTTGCCAGTTGGAGGCCCGCGTCGCAGCTCGAATCGGCGACGGCGCCCTAAAAAAGCGCTGCCTGCCTCGAGGTCGGCGCCGCATCACGTTGCTCTCGCGCTGAACTCTCACTACCTTTACCGCCCCCTCGACATCCGGAGCGCGATGACCCAACGCAGCATACGCATCACCGGCAGGATCCTGCAGCTCACCGAAGATCAGGATTTGCTCAAGCAGCAACTCGCTGGTGAAGACTTGCAGTTCGATCCAGAGCGCAAGCTGATCGATAACATTTCCACAGACGAAATTACGCCCGGTTGGGTCTGCTACTACTTCGACGAGACCCTCGCGAACTACAGCTTGGTCGGCCTGCGTGGCGGGGTGATCCAGAAGGACGATCTGAAGGGCGGCGGCTTCGGCGTGATCGTGAGCGGCAAGTCCAAGGGCTGCGGGAGCTCGCGTGAGACCGCGCCGTATTCCGAGCTGAAGGCCGGCGTGCAGCTGGTGATCGCGGAGAGCATCGAGAAGATCTACGGGCAGAACTGCCAAAACATCGGCCTGCTGACCTCGACCGACTTCTCGCTGCTCGAGCGCGTCCAGCGCGGTGAAGACATCCCGATCTCCGAGTTCACGAAGGGGCTCGACCCGATCAGCGCTCAGATCGTCGAGTACGGCGGGCTGTTCGCCTACAACCGCGCGCGCATGGCAGGCGAAATCGCGCCGCCGGCGGTGTCGACGGCAGCGCGCCCGATGACGCTGTGCGAGAAGATCATCGCGCGCCACGCCATCGCGGACGCGAAGACGGGGCAGCTCGGTGTGCCCGCGGTCAAGCCGGGGGACGCGCTGTTCGTGCGCACCGACGTGCGCTTCAGCCACGAATACGTGACACCCATGGCCGACTCGCTTTTCCGTGCGGGATTTGGTCAAGCTGCGAAAGTAACCGAACCGGAGTCCGTGTTCGCCTTCCGCGATCACCTGACGTTCCTCGAGCTGGTGATGCCCGAGCAGCACAAGCAGATGGGACTCGCGGAGCAGGCGCAGTCTTTGAAGACCGTGCAGGAAGGCTTCACGAAGCGCCACGGCATCCGCCTCTACGGCGAGGTGGAGCGCGGCGGACGCACCGTGGGCAGCGAAGCGATCTGCCACAACAAGGTGATCGAGGAGCTCGCACTGCCCGGTGATCTAGTCGCCGGGACGGACTCTCACACCTGCATGGCTGGCGCGCTCGGCTGCTTCGCGTTCGGCGTCGGTAGCACCGACATGGCGAACGCCTGGTTCACCCGCGATGTGCGGGTGAAGGTGCCTGAGACGGTGCGCTTCGTGCTGCATGGCAAGCTGAAGGCAGGGGTGTGCGCGAAGGATGTGATGCTTCACATCCTGAGCCTGGAGCACTTCAAGTCGGGTCGCGGCATCGGTCAGGTCCTCGAATTTGGGGGTGAGGGGATCTCCAGCATGTCGCTGGACGAGCGCGCGACGCTGACCAACATGGCAGTCGAGGCGGGCAGCTTCACCGGTATCATTGCGGCCGACGACGTCGTGTTGGATTACCTTGTGGAAATGCGTGGAGCGAAGCGCGAGCAGCTCTTGGAGCGCGTGCTCACCCCTGATCCCGACGCGAGCTACGCGGCTGTCTACGACATCCAGCTCGACGCGATTGGTCCCATGGTGGCGACGCCTGGTGACCCGCGAAACGGCATCCCGCTTGGCGAGCTCAAAGACAAAGTGGCGGTCAACATCGCCTACGGCGGATCCTGTACCGGTGGCAAAAAGGCGGACATGGACATGTACGCCAGCGTCTTGAGCCAAGCGCTCGAGCGCGGCCTCAAGGTGGCCGACGGCGTGCAGCTTTACATCCAGTTTGGATCTCAGCACATCCGGCAGTACGCCGCAGATCGCGGCTACATCGACATCTTCGAACGCGCGGGGGCAACCCTGGTCGATCCGTCCTGCGGAGCCTGTATCCGCGCGGGTCCTGGCGTGTCTTCAGATCCGGGGCAGGTCACGGTTTCGGCGATCAATCGCAACTTCCCTGGCCGCAGCGGACCGGGCAAGGTGTACCTGGCAAGTCCACTCGTGGTTGCAGCGAGTGCGGTTGCAGGTCACATCGTCGCGCCGGAAGTCTGAGCCAATGAGTGATTCAAAAGAAGACCCGAGCCCGTCCGCTTACGCGGTGGCTCCGGAGATGCGCGTCGCCCTCGGTTATCGTCTCTACGATGCTGAGGGCGAGCTGGTCGAAGCCAGCGGTGAAGACGACAGCTTCGAGGTGCTGTTCGGCCTCGGCCAGCTGAGTCCGGAACTCGAGCAGCTCCTGGAAGGGGCGCGCGTCGGTCAGGTGCGGAGCATCGAGCTCAGCGCGGCTCGGGCCTTTGGGCTGCGTGATCCAGAGCGGGTCATCGAGGTGGACCGCACAGAACTCCCAGAGGACGTCCAGGTCGGCGACGAACTGTGCGCGGAGACCGACGCTGGCGAGCCGGTGGTGCTGCGGGTGCTCGAGCTCGAGCCAGAGTTTGCCGTGCTCGACTCGAACCACCCGCTGGCTGACCAGAGCGTGCGCCTGGAGCTGGTGATTGAGGATGTCTGGCCCGCGACGAGCCAGGAAATCGCCGAGGCCGAGGCGCTTTTGGTTGAGGCGGACGGACCGCTCATCGACCCGTCGAGCTTGTTGCGGCGCTAGGTCCGAGCGGGCCCAGGGCGGTGAGCCAGGGGCAAAAGCACGGGAGTGGCGTCCAGCCGCTGGCCCCGCGCTTGCAAGTCGCCAGGGAATTGTTAATTGTTCGCGCCCCGACCACCCCTGCGAAGTGCTCGAGTGGGGGACGTGGCCGAACCGGCTCGCCTTCGTCGTGCGAAGCGAGCGGTGGGTTTCTGTTTCGTGTTTTCGCGTCCTCGGGAGGACGCGCTGTAGGAGTCGCCGAATGACCGATATCGACATGCTCAAGCTAGACGTCCGCGTGCGTGAACGCCTTTTCCGCAAGGGCCAGCTGGCGAGCACGGAAGTGGATTCCCACCTGGCGACGTTGAGCGACGTGGAGGCGAACTGCGAAGCCGTGAGTATCCCGCAACCCGCTCTCGCGCCTCGCGACGAGGAGGAGCGCGCCCAAGAGCGTGAAGCCGCTCAAGCGGCGCGCGCGGCCGCCGCCGCACAGGCTGCTCCCGCTCCCGCACCGGCATTCGTACGGCCCGCCGCGCCTCCGTTCGGTGCGCCCGTGATGGACGACGCGTTCGGACCCTCGGACCCGGTGCCCGCGGTGGCTGCGCCGGCACCCGCTCCAGCTCCAGTCTTTGCACCGCCGACCCCCGCTCCCGTCGCAGCGCCTCCTGCGCCCGCTGCTCCGGTCGAAGCGGTGGCACCGGCCCCCGCCGTCGCCGCGCCTGTCGAAGCGGCTCCCGCTGTCGCGGAGCCCACACCCGCTGCGCCAGTCGAAGCGGCCCCTGCTGTGGAAGCGGCCCCTGCTGTGGAAGCGGCCCCTGCTGTGGAAGCGGCCCCCGCGCCGGTCGTCGAAGCGGCCCCCGCGGCACCTGAGGAGGCCGCGGAGCGGGTCGCCCCAGAAACGGCGCCGGACGCTGCGGCCAGCGCTGCGGACCCTGAAGTCGACGGAGACTGGGAGTGAGCGGGGCCTCCGAGGGCACGGAAGATCTTCCGGCGATCGATTTCGCTACTTTCGTGCTCTCGTTGAGCCACTCAGCGCTGGTTCATCTGGGCGACGCAGAGGATCCGTCCACCGGGCGGCGAGAGCGCAACTTGCCGATGGCTCGTCAGACCATCGACTTGCTCGGGTTGCTTCAGGACAAGACGCGGGGCAACCTGGACGGCGGTGAAGAACGAGTTTTGGAGCAGGCGCTCATCGACCTTCGATTGCGCTTCGTCGAAGTTTCGAAACAAGGCTGAGCGCGCCTCCCGGTTACCTCTGATGAGCAATCTCAAACTGCAGCGTCACCACGGGATCGCGCTGCTGCTTGGGGTGAGTTTCGGCGCGCTCGCTTGCGGCAACAAGAGCGGCACCTCGGGCGCGCCGAGCGCCAGTGTTGTCGCTAGCGCCGCTCCGCTGCCAACGGCGCTCCCCGCGAGCAGTGTCGTATTGCCGTCCGGAATCGCCGCACCGGCCACCTTCGCGGACATCGCCGCTAAGGCGGACCCGGCGGTGGTGTTCGTCAAGACCCTGCAGGAGTCCCGCGGATCACGTCGGATGGTGGGGCAAGGCCTCGGATCTGGCTTCGTCTATGACCCGGCTGGCCTGATCCTCACCAATAACCACGTCGTCGCCAACGCCGCGGACATCCAGGTGACCTTCGCCCAGGACGGCCGAGAGATGAAGGCCAGGGTCGTCGGGCGGGATCCGCCGACAGACATCGCGGTGTTGAGGGTGGACGCAAAGGGACTTTCGGCGTTGCCGCTCGGTGACTCCGACAAGACCCGAGTAGGCGACTGGGTGCTGGCCATTGGGAACCCATTCGGTCTCTCGCACACCGTTTCCGCGGGGATTGTCTCTGCGAAGGGACGCACTCGCGACGACGTGAAGGGGCTCGATTCTTCCGGCTACTACAACTTCCTGCAGACAGACGCCTCGATCAATCCTGGCAACTCTGGTGGTCCTTTGCTCGATTCTGCAGGTCAGGTCGTGGGCATCAACACAGCGATTCGAGCCAGAGCCAACAATATCGGTTTCGCGATCCCGATCAACATGGTGCGCGAGCTGGTGCCGCGTCTGCTCAAGGACGGGCGCGTGAACCGCTCCGCGATTGGCATCGTCGTGGCCTCGGTGACCGCTGAAGACGTCTCGCGACTCAGCCTGGCCGCACGCACCGGGGCTCTGGTGCGTGAGGTGAAGGCAGGGAGCGCGGGTGACCGCGCTGGGCTGGCTGACGACGACGTGATCCTAGAGTTCGACGGCAAGCCGATCGCAGGCCCTGAGCGGCTGCGTTGGCTCGCGAGCGTTGCGGGGGTTGGGTCGGTCGTGTCCCTCAAGGTCGCGCGCGGCAAACGGCAGTTCGACCTGAAACTCACGCTCGGGGAACTCCCGAATCAGGCCGAGCCCGAGCCTGAGCCAGATTTCTTCGATATGCCGTAGACTTAACGCCTGTGGGCGGAGCGACATCCATCGTGAGTGAAAGGGGAGGCTGTCGGCGCAGTTTCGTATCTGTATGAGTGATGCCTCCCCCAACTCCCCCCACACACCCAACTGTTCCGCCCAGCGGAGCAGCGCAGCCCCGTGGTCGTCCCGAATCGCCACACGACCCACCCCCGACGTCGAGTGGGAAATCGATGGCAGGACCCCGTGATCGGAGTGTCATGGGGGTGAATAGGGGTGCGCGGAAGGCGTCCAACCGTGAGGCTCGCCAAGCCGAAGCGGAATACGATCGTGGCCTTATTGAACGCGCGCAAAAAGGAGACCGGGACGCATTTCGGGAGCTGGTGCAGCGCCACGAACGTCGCGCATTTGCGATCGCGCTCGGTCTGGTGCGAGATGAGAACGACGCTCGCGAAGTGGTCCAGGAGGCGTTCCTGCGGGTTCACCGCGGGCTCGCCAAGTTTCATGGTGGCTCGAGCTTCTTTACCTGGCTCTACCGCATCGTCACGAATCTCTCGATTGACCTCATGCGCAAGCCCGCGCGACGCGAGCAAGAGCTTACGGATCGCCATGAGATGGCCGATGATTTCGACTCACCATTTATCGCGCGCATCGACGGGGCGGACCCCCTCGATGTGGTGCGCCGCAAAGAAATCGCCCAACGTATCCAAGTCGCGTTGGACGCCCTACCGCCCTATCACCGGCACGTCATCGTCATGCGCGAGGTCGAGGGCATGAGCTACGAGGAAATGGCAGAGGCCATGCAAGTCTCCAAGGGCACGATCATGAGCCGCTTGTTTCACGCTCGTCAGAAGTTGCAGCGCGCACTCAGCGATTGCTATTCCGAGCAGCTTGGCAGACCAGCGGAGGCGCAGCCCCGCCGGGCTCGCAAGGAAGAGGAGGCGTCGTGAGCGTGGGGCGTAGGTCGCTATCCCATCGGGAGTTGATGCTGCTCCACGACGGGGAGCTGGATGGGGACGCTGAAGCGGACATGCTCGAGGCGCTGGACGCCGACCTGAAGGCGCAGGCGCAGCTCGCCGGGTTGGAGCAGCTCGGCGACTTCCTGCGGGAGGCGCACAGCGCGGCCCCCGAGCCGGACTTCACCTCGATAGCTGATAGCGTGATGGAGCGCTTGGACGAACCCGCGCTGCGATCGGCGGATGCGCCGCGCGTGCTAGCGCCCCCTCAGCGAGAGCGTGGCTGGGTCGTGGCGGTTGGTGTGACCTTGGCGGCCGCTGCAGCTGGCATCCTGTGGCTGAGGAGCTCGCATCCGGTGGAGCCCGTGGCGCCCGTGGCCAGTCTGGCGCGGCCTGCCGTCCCCCAAGCTCCGAGTACTCCAGGCCCGAAACCCGTCGCGGAAGAGGAACCCGTTGCGATCGTCTCGGTGGACTTCGGAGGCAGCGACGGGACGATTTTCGTCGTGGGTGACGAGTCGACGCCCGTGGTTTGGCTCGCTGATGATGCCGTTCCCGCTGGGGACGCTAAGATGGGCCCACTATGATCCGCTTGGCTTCCAAATGCAGCGCTCAGCCGCGACGCGCCGCAGTGATCGGCGTCGCTCTCGCCGCCTGCCTGAGCCTGAGCTCCGTCGCGATTGCCGCTGACGGCGCCTCGACCGCTGCCCTCACTCCGCTCGATGACAAGCCCGAGAAGAAGCCGGAAGAAGCGAAAGCCAAGTACTCCACGGAAGTGCTGGTGCTCCACGCGACCAACTCCGGCAAGGGTATCGACAAGCGCATCGGTGAGATGCCACAGCTAAAGAAGCCACCGTTCAGCTCGTACGATAGCTACGAGCTTCTGGTGAAGCAGTCGCTACCGCTGATCAAGGGGCACCCAGAGACGATGGAGCTGCCGAACAAGCGCGTTCTCCGCACGGAACTGCTTGAAGAGCTGCCGAAGGGCTACCTCAAGCTTGGCGCTGCTATCAATCAGCCGGGAGGCAAGGATTTCCTGCCTCTCTTGGAGGTCAAGGCGAAGGCTGGGCAGTCGTTCATCGTTGCGGGCCAGAGCTATAAGGGTGGCATCCTAGTACTCGTGATTCGCGTCGTGGAAAACAAGCCTGACGCAAAGAAGGACTAGGACGTTTCCTCGGGGTAGTGCGGGCCCGAAGCCTCGCGGGCGTTGCAGACGGTTCAGCCGCGTTCTTGGTCGTCACTCGACTTGTCGAGGTCGAGGATGCGCGCGCCACCCACGTAGCTCTTGGTTTCGTAGCGGGTGATCTTGCCGATCTTACGTACGATTTCTGCCATGCGTTCGGCTTCTGTGATGATCACGCCAGCGGCGTTGTAGAGCTGCCCGCCGCGGTCCAAGTGGCGGCGCAAGAGTTCCGCATACCCAATGACGGACGTCAGCGGCTGATTCAGCTCGTGCGCAGCGGTGCCCGCCAGCTCGGCGACGATCGACTGGCGCTCGCGCGCTCGGAGTTCCTCTTGGGCCCGGGTGAGCCTGGCTTCCATGCGCAGCCGCTCGCGGATGTCCGTGAAGATCCCGACGCTGCCGACGGGTTCTCCGTTCTCCAGAATCAACGCCGCGGACAGCTTGACTTGGATGGTCTCACCGGTGCGGCTCAGCATATCCACGCGGTAATCTTCGAGGAGGCCGGAGCCGCCGTGCTCCGACCCGCGGATCTTCCTCATCACCTCTTGCGCGACGCCCTGAGGGTAGAAGATCTGCACGTTGGCCTTGCCGATGATGTCTTCGGGGGAGTAGCCGAACACTCTGGACGCGGCGCGATTGAAGAGCAGCACCTTTCCGCTGAGGTCAGCTGAAACGATCGCGTCCACGGAGCTGTCGATGACGCGCTCCAAGAACTCCTTGGTCTGGCGCAGCTCGCGGGCGGTTAGCCGCTCTTGGGTTACGTCGCGAAACGTGAACAGGATCGCGTCTTCTTCGTGCATCACCGCGCTGAAGTTCGCAGAGAGCGTGAGCGGACCGCGGTGCTTCGTCTCAAGTTCTAGATCTACTCCCAACGGGTAGACACCTTGCTCGAAGCCGCGGATCAGCCGCCTGGTGCGCTCGGCCTCGCGGGCGGTGAGGAGCGAGCCGAGGCTGCTTTGAGCGAGTTCCGTTTCGGAGTAGCCGGTGATTTCTCGGGCACGTGTGTTGGCGAACAAGACTCTTCCCCGACGGTCGGTGACCACCATGCCGTCCGCGGCGCTCTCGAAGAAGTCAGCGTAGCGCTGGAAGAGCTGGACCCGACGCTCCGCTTCGACTCTGGCAAAGGTGCTCTGCTCGGTCTCATCGCGCAGCGACTGCAAGATGCGCGCGTTGCGCAGCGCGATCGCGGTTGCGTTTGCGACGATGGTCACGAGCTCGAGGTCGTTCTGAATGGTTGCGCCCTTTTCCCGCGACCGCAGGAACATCACGCCCAAGGTGCGGCCCTCATGCAGGATCGGTACGAGCGCTAGGCTTGCGAAGCTCAGCGGCGTTTCCTCGCGGCGTACAACATCGAGCAGCGGGTGTTCGCTCGCGTCAGCGATCACCAGGTTCTTGCCGGTGCTGAGCACCTTGCGGATCTCCGGGTACTTCTCCAGGGAAATTGGCAGGTCGCGTAGCTGCTGATCGTCGCTAGTAGCTACGACGAAGCCGACGCGCTCGTCCCCGGCGAGCACGATCGAGCAACGATCGACTTTTGCCACTTGCGCTAGGCGTTCAACGACTGTGAACAGGATGTCTCGGATGTCGAGGCTCGAAGCGAGGGCTTGAGTCAGCTCGAGCACCATCTGTGCGCCGTGTTCTCGTTGACTGAGCTTTTCCACGTAGTCACGCATGCGCAGTTGCCCGCGGATACGGCTCACCAACTCGGCGGAGCGGAATGGCTTGTGGATGTAGTCGTCGGCGCCCGACGCAAAGATGCGTCGGATGTCATCATCCGAGTCCAGACCGGTGAGCACCACGATCGGAAGTTCGCTGAGGCGCAGCTCGTCACGCACGACCCGCAGCACCTCGTAGCCGTCGGGGTCAGGCATCAACAGATCGAGCAGCATCAGCGCGGGGCGCTGCTCGCGGAGCCAGGCAATCGCCGCGTCACCGTCCGGTAGCGCAACCGTTTTCAACCCGGCGCGATCAAGCGTCTGGGTGAGCACGTGGCGGCTGACAGCGTCGTCATCCACCACCAGGATCACGCCGTCGGAGGACACCGTGGAAATTTAGGCTGGATCGTGCCGCTTGCGCAAACTGGCTGCAGCGATGCCTGAGATTGCTTCCCTCACCCCCAGACCTGAGAGAGGCGGCAAGAGGATGTACGGAGGCGAAAGCCTCGGCGCGGATTGAGTGGCGCGCGAGTTTGGGGAGTCGCGCAGCGATTGGCGGCTTGGGCCAGAAGAGTGTTGCGTTCCGGGGGGATGTGGCAGAGCATCGCGCGCGTTGCCGGCCTGCCGTGCATCGTTCGTAGCCTGTTCCTTTCGCGCCTGTCTCCGATGACCCGCGCGGTCCTGTCGTCCTCCCACGAGCTGGGTGGAGCGTCC
>JBFXBK010000259.1:0-12945 GCA_050183255.1 Polyangiaceae bacterium
GGTAACGAGGGGTTGCCGACGGAGACTCGGTTCTCCAGTGCTGATCTACAGACCATTGCCGAGGGGAACCGTCGCGTGGACTGGCCCAAGGAGCTCTTGGTCAACATGAACGCTGGCGTGGTCCAGTATGCAAGCGCGCTCACCGAGTACACCGACCGACCGGAGGTGCAGCGCTACCACTTCCTACTCGATGACAGAAACACACCTGCGGAGGCGGTGGCGGACTCTCAGGGGGAGCTAAAAAGACTCACGTCGCTCGCACTCGAGAACTGGACCAGCGATCCGGTGAAGGCGCTCACTCAAGTGGGACGCGCGAACCACCTGATTCAGGATTCGTTCTCTCCGGCGCACGCGAGCCGTGACTCGTTCGACCCCGAGCAACCCTGGTGTGTCATCACCGTGAAGGCGTTCATCAAGCGTGCAGGTGGCTATGACACACCCGACGTGGAGTATCATGGGGGTACCAGTAGCGACACCGTTGGTCACACGACGACTCAAGACTCGATCTATCGAGAAGGCCGAGACTGCCTGGAGCCAAGCGGCGCCAAGCAAGTCGAGGCGTGCCCGTCGGAGCCTGCGAAGCGCGCGATCTTGGCGACAGCGGACTACCTCGAGCTGGTGCAGAACATGGCCGTTCGGGTGACCGCGGGCGAGGCGACAGCGGTCGTGCTCGGTGAAGACTTACCAGCCTACATCTCGGAGCACCTGGCGTTGTGTCGGGACTGAGCCGCATGTCGAACTCGAGGCGCCTGTCGAAACCTAGCCGCGCGACCTTGCGCCGCTTCGCCATCGCTGGGGTGCTCGTGTGCGGCCTGGGTGGATTACGGTACATTGCCGAGCGGAATCAACGTGGGGCCTGTGAAGCGCGCGTGGCAGAGCTCGGAGTCCGCGCGCCCCTGTGGCAGAACCCGACCGGGGTAGGCATGTGTGCCGGGGAGAGCCGCCCGCAAGCGGTGGTGCTCCTTGACCTTCTGGAGCAACACCCGGAGCTACCCAAAGTCCGAGTGAGGGTGGAGTCGAAGCTCGTTGGCAGGAGCGCCCAGGTAGAGCTGGGTAGCGGCGACATTCTTGCGCCGCCAGCGGACGCCGCGTTGCGCGACCCAGCGGTCTGGCTTCATGAGCTAGCCCACGTTCAATCCATGGGGAAGCGACCTTCTGAGCCGATTGCGCAGCGCTTGCTGCGGGCCATCGAGGAAGGCGCCGCAGACTACTACGCCGCGAGCCTGACGGGCAGTCAGACGCTGGGCGTGATCGAGGGGCGCGCGCAACGTGATCTCAGCCAACGCGTCGACCCACAGCTCAGCGAGTGGTCTGCGCTGGCGCTCGGGGCGGCGGATCCCCACCGCTTTGGTTGGGCGCTGGCAAGCCAGCTCTGGAAGCGTTACGGCCCGAGCCCGGAGTTGGCGTCCGATCTCCTGCGCGGCCTCGCTGCGCTTGAACCTCGCGAGGTGCGGGGCGCGCTTGTGATTTGGGAGCTGAGACGCGCAGTGCCGGCGCGCAGCCGAGCGGTGCTTGAAGCTTGCTTGCTCGCCTGGTTGCCCGAGGAGTTACGACCTCAGGCTCAGATGGCGAACACGAACTGATCTGCGTCGGCTGACTGTCGGCGGCTGAACTCGGACTAGGAACTCCAGAGGATGCACACACAACGCTTGAGTAGGTCGCAAAGGTTCGCTTCGTTCAGAGCACCGACGGGAAAGTTGGTTGCCGGCCTATGGGCTACGTTGCTCGTGCTGAGCGGCTGCACGCTTCACCACAGCAAGCAAGCGTTGGTCGCCGGGGACGAGCCGCCCCCTGCGCCGAACGCGACGTTCGTCCAAGAAGAGGACAGCGGAGTATCCCTGCTCGGCCTCTTCGAAATCGCGGAACCGGATCACTACGCGGTGCTCCTCGAGCGCGCGCGTCGTCGTTACAAATGCGCACGCATTCATCACGCCCAGCTCGACTTCTTCACTGACCACTGGCTGCTGATCGCTTTCCCAATTAGCCGCATCACGGCGATCTGCGACCCTCCGCAGGGAAACACCCCTGGAGCCCCGGCCAAGCGATGAAGATTTGGTCCGCCATCGCCTGCGCCTCGAGCCTGGCCTCGCTCTGTGTGAGTGCCCACGCAGAGCCAGCGCCGACGTTCGAGTCGAACGTCGAGCCTGCGACCAACCCGCTCCCTCCCCTCGAAGAACGGGATGCTCCGCTAGACGACGGCTACTTCGCTGACCGTGTGGGTGAAGGCTTTCGCAATCACTACTGGGTGTTGGGAGTCGGCGCGGAGTACTTTGCGTCAGCTGCGAAGAACGTCGCGAGTACAGGCGAGGAGCTGATCGGTCTGACGGCAATGTGGCGACTCGGGGCGTTCGGGCCTCACTCGCTCCTGATGGTCAAGCCCGGGGTCGACCGTGTGCAAGACTCGCGGGTGCTCGCGGGGCTCGGCTTGCGCGGGTTCTACGACATTCGGGGCTTCACTGAGCTCTCGTATGGTGTTGGTGGTCACGTCGAGGCGCGTCTCGCCGATCATTTCTGGCTCGGCTACCTCACGCCCTTGGAGCTCGGCGCGGTGGTTTGGCAGAAGGGCTCCTGGAACGTTGAAGCCTTCCTCGGATTACGCCGCGCCGTCGCCGGTAGTCTGATCAACTACTTCTTGATCGATCCCAACGGATTCGACAACGGAGACGCCTCCGACAACCTAGACGACGCGTTGCACGGCACGCCATGGCGTGTGTTCGCTCGCGTCGTGTTTGGCAGGCGGGTGGACTGATGCGCCAACTCGCATTGACCCTCGCGCTCCTGTGTGTCGCGTCCACGGTGCAGGCCAAGGACTACCGTCTGTCTTCCCCAGGCGGGCGCTCGATCTACGACGAAGAGGAGACGTTTGCCGAAGTCGTCGATCAGCGCTCGCGCCGCTTCGTTGTCGAAGCAGCGGTGGGTGCGGGCCCCGAGGGCAACGTCGGCATGCTGCTCGGCTACATCAACTTCCCGGTGCGTGGCCTCGAGTACTACCTAGGCTTCGGCTTGGAGTCGAACCCTGCGCGTCAGTACACCGGTGCCGTGCGCTACCTATTCAACATCGAAGGCTACCGACCTTACGTTTCCCTGGGGTACCAATACAAGGACGCCTTTTCCATCGGCACGTACAGCCACAACCTGTTCGGCGAGGTGGGCTACAGCTGGGTTCTGCATCGCACGTATCACCTCACCGCCGGTGTTGGGGTGCGACGCATCCTCAGCGTGCAGGTGCGGGAGGACTCACCGCTCCGGGGCAGCGACGTCGATCCTCAGTTGCTAGACGATGAACTCGACGGGATTGCGCGTTGGGTGCCAACGTTTGCGTTGCGCTTTAGCCGCGCCTTCTGAGGCTTTTGACCGCGGCGGCGGCGCTGCGCGTCGGGGTCTTGCGGCGGACGCTTCCGCTTCTCACGCTCGAGGCCGTGGCGGTCACCAGAGCCAAGCCGGTGCCCGGTGTCGAGGGGAGCGGTGCCTTGCGGGTCGCGTTGGGCGTCGTCCCCGCGCGTTGGCGTAGCGGGGCGATGTTGAGGTCGAGAAGGGGCGCTGGGTGTGGGGCTCGCGGGCACGCGCGCCGGCGCTTGGTACGCTGGTCGGTTTGCTGGCGCCGGAGGTGGGGGTGGGGGTGGAGGAGCGTCCGCGTGGGGCCCGGTGTGAATCGAGCAGCCCGCGAACACACCCAGGCTGGCGCTCAGTAGCGCGACCTTGGTCAGTTTCGCGAGGCTCTGGAATAGCTGGGCTTTCATCGACGGGCTCTCAAGCGTTCCCTGTTGGACGTGGGCAGGCGCTGGATTGTTCTACTGCTCACGGCTCCGATTCTACCCTGGGAGCTTGCCAGGCCGCGCGGGACTGAGGTCTGCTGAGGTGTGCAGTACGTGCGGCCAGGGCTTGAAAGCCGCGAAGTTGTGCTGGTGGGTGGGGGGCACGCTCACATTCAGATTCTGCGCCGTTGGGCCATGAAGCCAGTCGCAGGGGTCCAACTGACGTTGGTGACAGACCGGGGTGATGCGGTCTATTCCGGCATGGTTCCCGGGCTCGTCGCGGGCGACTATTCCCGTGAGGAAATAAGTATCGATCTGGCGCGGCTGGCCGGACGCGCCGGCGCACAGCTGATTCAGTCTGCCGCGACCCAAGTCGATGCCGGGCGCCGCCAGATCTGCTTCGCTGATCGCCCGCCCATTCGTTACGATGTGGCGAGCCTGGATGTCGGTTCTCGCGTGCTTGGCTGGCGGCTACCCGGTGTGAAGCAGTTCGCCCTCGCGACCCGACCC
Source organism: Polyangiaceae bacterium (assembly GCA_050183255.1). Taxonomy (GTDB): domain Bacteria; phylum Myxococcota_A; class Polyangia; order Polyangiales; family Polyangiaceae; genus JAHBVY01. The sequence continues at coordinate 4,266 of JBFXBK010000259.1, forward strand.
ATTGCCAAGCTCACCCGAGATCTGCATCAGCGCCTGACGCAGCTCCGGGGAGCGAGACGACTCTGCGTCGTGGGCGGAGGCGCAGGTGGTGTCGAGCTGGCCTTCTGTTGTCAGGCTCGCCTCGCAGCTCTCGGTCTCGACGCTGCAATCACGCTCGTCGACGTGGCTCCGCAGATCCTCGTCGGGTATCCGGACGCGTTGCGCGAGCGTGTCCTCGAGCTTGCGAAGGCGAGAGGTATTCGCTTCGCGCTCGGGCGCAACGTGGTCGAGGTCTTGGAGGGCGGCGTCAAGCTGGAGACCGGCGAAGTAGTCGCTGCCGATCTCGTGTTGTGGGTAGCTGGCGCCGCACCCACGGCGCTACTCGAAGCGAGCAGCCTGCCGAAAGATCCACGTGGGTTCGCGCTCTGTGACCACCAACTCAGGGTCCAAGGCCACACCGATTTGTTCGCGGTCGGGGATTGCGCGGTCCAGCAAGACCATTCATGGGTGCCCCGGGCCGGCGTCTATGCCGTGCGGCAAGGACCGGTGTTGGACCACAACTTGCGCGCCGTATTGGAGCGGGCACCGCTGCAGAGCTACACACCCCAAAGGGACTACCTATCGCTCTTGAATTTGGGGGGAGGGGTAGCCCTGGGGAGCAAGTGGGGGCGCACCATCGAGGGCCACTGGGTGTGGCGCCTGAAGGATCGCATCGATCGTCGCTTCGTTGACCGCTTCAACCTCCCAGATCCGCAGCGCGAGTCGCCTCCGCTGGGCTCAGCCGAGGCTGACTCAGAGTCAATGGAATGTGGCGGCTGCGCCGCGAAGCTCCAGCGCGAGGTGCTTCAAGAGGCCCTATCTAGCCTCGCCCCGTCGCGTCGCGAGGAGCGCGTCATTTGGGGCATACCCGAGGCAGAGGATATTGCCGCGTGGAAGCATGGGGCGGACGTCGTCGTGGCGAACCTGGACGCCTTCAGCGCGTTCACTCGCGATTACTTCGCGCTCGGGCGAGTCGCCGCCACCAACGCGCTCAGTGACCTCTGGGCGAAGGCCGCGCAGCCGCAAGTCGCGCTCTCGAGTCTGGTGATCCCGAAGGCGCCTCGGGAGAGGCAGACCGACGCTGTGCTGCAGATTCTCCAAGGCGCGCAACGCGTGTTCGAGGCTCATGGGGTTCAGCTGCTCGGCGGGCACACTCAGGCCGGGGAGCAGATGCAAGTCGGCTTCGCGATCTGGGGAGCGGCCCACGGCCCGTTGCTCCCCAAGCGTGGAGCGAAGCTGGGCGACAGTTTGGTTCTGACCAAGCCTCTTGGCAGCGGTGTGTTGCTCCACGCCGATGCGTTGGGTGATTGTCGCTTTCCCTGGCGCGAGGCGCTGTATGCCTCTCTGTTTGCCACGAATGCTGAAGCCGGCGCGCTCGCCCAGCGGTGCGGTGCGCATGCAGTGACGGACGTCACCGGTTTCGGCCTACTAGGTCACTTGAGCGAGATGCTGGAGGCTGACGGATTGGGCGCAGAGCTCGAGCTCTCGACGTTGCCCGTGCTCCCCGGCGCCCTCGAGCTGCTTGCTCGAGGCTATCGCTCCACGTTCCACGCGCAGAACGCTGCCGTACGGAACAGATGCAGGTCGACTGCGACCAGCGGCGCCGTCAACGCTCGCACCGAGCTCTTGTTCGACCCGCAGACCAGCGGGGGGCTCTTGATCGCCATCCCCGCGCAACTCAGCGATGAGCTGTTGAGTCAGCTAGCGAGCGCCGGGCTGGCTGAAGCGCGACGCATTGGCGGGGTGACAGCCTCGGGTGTGTTGTTGGTCTAGCCCGCGGCCTTTACCGCATGGAATCTGGGGCGGGTTAGTTGACGTTGACGGTGATCGTCAGCTTCTGCTTTTCGATCAGGCAGCGATCCGCGTTGCAAACCGAGAACGCCAGCGTACCGCTGATCGTCTTCGCGCCTTTTTCGGTAGGCGTGAACGGGATGGCCATCGTGGAGCGCTTCTCCGTGACGTTCATTCCCTTCACGACGCTTTCCGGGAATGTCACGCCCGCGGGTGCCGCATCCAGCGTGAACTTGTAAGGGTACTTGTCGTTGCAGTGGTACTCGCCCTTGGCGGTGAGCACCGCGGTGAGAGTGCCTGGCTTGCCGGCAGTGTATTTGCCGCCGGCGAGGTAAGCACCGAATGAGTCTCCAGTCGCTTCCGCGCCCTTCTTCTCCTCAGCGGGCTTCTCGGCAACGGGCTCGGCCTTCGCGGCTCCCGCCTTCTCTGCCGTCTTCGCCTCCGGCGTGCCCTTGTCGTCCGTCGGCTCGGCAGCCTTTTGATCCTCTGCCGTCTTGTCGTCCGCCGGTTTGTCTTCGGCAGCCTTGTCCTCTGCGGGCTTTTCCGTTTCCGCAGGCTTGGCTTCAGGCTCCGTTGGCTTCGTATCCGCGGTGGTGGCGGCAGCCTTTTCGGGACTTGGGGTCGTGGCCTTGTCTTCGCAGCCAAAGCTGAGACCGGCGGTGAGGGTGAGGATCGCGAGAGAAGCGAAACGCAACATGCGGGAGAGATAGCACGAAGCCAGGGGATTGGCGCTGAACAGCCGTACAGAGCGAGTCGATCTGGCTTGAGTGGCCACGAGTTTGACCTCCCCCCCCGAGCTTTTTGCGGAGGTGCTGGGGCCGAGTACGAAGCGCCCGCGTTCGGCAGGCGTTTTTGCAGTGCGTTAGCCGGCTCTCGAACTGCTGCTCGCTCTGTTTGCGCGCTGGTCCAACACGCGGCGCACGACCCGTGCGAGCTCCTTCGAGTGGTAGGGCTTGGCGATCACCGCCGAGAAGCCATCGCTCGAGGTGTGTGGATCGACTTCGTATCCGGTCGCGAGGATGACCGGGATGTCGACTTCCCGCATCTTCAGTTCAGCCAGCAGGCGACGCCCGCCCAAGTTGGGCATCACCGCGTCGGTGATCACGAGATCGAAGGTCTGATCACCCTTTGCGATGCGCTCCAGTGCTTCCGCCCCGGACCACGCCAGCACCACTCGGTAACCGCATGCATCGAGGACGCCCTTTGCAGCCAGGAGGGGCGCGTCACGGTCGTCGACTACCAGCACGGACTCAGTTCCCTGCGGCAGGGCTGAAGGTAGACGGTCGCTCTCCACCTCACTTGCGTCCGCCTCGCGAGCCGGCAGATACAGGGAGAAGGTGGTGCCGCGGCCCATGAGGCTCGAAACCGACGCCCAGCCGCCTTGCTCTTTCATGCTCGCGTAGACCATCGCGAGCCCCAAACCGGTGCCCTCGCCGGCAGCCTTAGTCGTGAAGAAGGGCTCGAAGACTCGAGATTGCACTTCCTCGGGGATCCCGTGGCCAGTGTCGGTGACCGTCAGGACCAGGTAGGACCCAGGCAAGCTACGCGCGGAGGCTGCGGTTAGATCCGCGACACGCATCTTGAACTGGAGCTTGCCGCCTTCAGGCATGGCGTCTCGTGCGTTGAGCGCCAGGTTCAGCAGCGCCTGCTCGAGCTGTCCACCATCGCCGAGGATGCACAAGTCTTCTTCTTCCAGGTCGAGCTTGATCGTGATCGTCTCCGTGATACTTCGCTCCAGCAGCTTGGCCACGCGCCGCACGATCTTTGCGGGTTGCATCGGCCCCATCGTGGCCTCGCGCTTGCGCGACAAGGTAAGCAAGCGCTGCGTGAGTTCAGCCGCTTGCCACATCGACTGCTCCATCTGCTCCAGGTGCTCGTCGAGCTCCGGATCATCTTGTTTCAGGCGCACCAGGGAGACGCCTGCGAGCATCGCTGTGAGCAGGTTGTTGAAGTCGTGGGCTAGGCCCCCGGCCAAGCTACCAACGGCCTCCATCTTCTGGGCCTGAACCAGCTGCTTGAGCAGCATGTGCTGCTCAGTGCCATCAGAAATCAGTGCCAGAGCACCGCCGCCTCCCAGGGGCGCAACGCTGAGCTGGATGTGGCGCTCGAGCTCCGATGACAAGTGCTCCTTCTCGCCGGCCTGGCCTTTCTCCGGTGCCGCGAGGGTATGCTCAGACTGGATACGCTCCTTGCGTAACAATACCGTGCGGATACGGTCTGAGACGCCTGACTCTACCCATTCTTCTCCTTCGAGCAGGTCAATCGAGCCGCTCTTCGTCAGCTGCTTCAGCCGTCGATTACAGATCGCCACCTTGCCGTCTTCCCTGATGTACGCGATCCCGATCGGAGCGTCGTCGAGTAATACACGGAAGCGCCGCTCCTCCCGGCGCACGTCGTCGAGCAGGCGCTTCACGAGCTGCGAGCTACCCCAAGCGCGCATCCCCATGAACAAGGCGAGCATCACACCGAGCCCCACCAGGAAGGGCACGAGCTCCGCGCTCCACTGCGCGTGGAAAGCGAACGCCACCATGGTGATCGTCAGTACGCCCACGGCTGGAACGAGCGCATCGAGGGTTGGCGAAACGTCGTTGCTCGTGCGAGAGCGCTCGGTGTGCAGCCAGTCGGCCTCGTACGCCGCCCAAATCATCAGGCAAAACGCACCTACCCAGAACACGTCGATGACGTGGCCCGCCTCGTACGTCCGCAGCAGCAGCGAGTGGCCATACAGCGTGGTCACTGCCGCGAGCAGCGCGGCTGCCAACACTTGCACGGACAGTACGCGTCGCCGTCTTCCCCAGTTGTGTTGCCAGAGCGTACTCAAGCCGAAGAGCAACATCGACAGATGCAACACCGGATACGCCAGCGCGCTCGCGACATAGAGTCGAGATTCCGCGAGCTGCGTCGCTGGGCGATACAGCATCATGCCGCCCACCATTGCCACCACGCTGAGCGTGACGCCCAGGTCACCGACGTGCTTCAGCGTGAGAGGTACGCTCGGGGCGTTCTGTTTTTCAAACCAGAAGCCCGCGATGAACGCTGGCACCAGGGCGAAGAAGAACACGTCCGAAACCGCGGGGAAAGGCGTGATCTGGGTGGCTACGAGTTCGTAGTAGTCCCAGATCAACATGCCCACGAACCACGAAGCGCAGCCCAACGCGAAGCACCACCAAGCGCGCCGTTGGTGAGTGCGCTGTTGCCTGAGAGCGGTGTCGACGCACTTCGCCGCCGCGATCAAACTGATCAGCGTCCAGCCGATATCCGCCCACCAGTGCACGGCGGTGGTTCGCCCGTGCAGCAGCACCACTCCAGCGTGGAACAGCAAGGCAACGGCGAATAGCAAACCAACCAACCGCACGCGGCCGGAGCGTTGGGCCTCACTCGTCGCGCCCCGCAGCTGGGCGGAGTTGGACGGGCTCGCCCTGGTCGGCTGAGGCGCTTGAGTAGGCATCCTCAGCGGTCAGTATCCGCGCAATCGCCTCAAGCACCAAGGGGCGCGTCAGCTTGTTTCGCATGCGGGTCCCTGGGGGCTGCATCGATTGCGGCGCGTGCTAGCCGCGCAAGCGGCCGACCAACACACCGATAACCGTTTCCACGCGGAGCACACGAGCGCCTAGGGTCAACGGAGAAAACCCCGCGTTTGCCAGGAGTTCCAGCTCGAACGGCACGAAGCCGCCTTCGGGACCCACCGCGACGGTCAGGAAGTCCGGACAAGCGCGAGGACACGGTTCGGCGGCGCCTGGGTGGAGCACCAACTTTCGACCCTGCGCCCGGCTCAGCTCGTCCTCGACGAAGGGCCGGAAGCGGCGTCGCAACTCGATCCGGGGCAGCAAGGTGTCGCGCGCCTGTTCCAGTCCAAGCAGCATCTGCTCATGCATCCAGGTTGGAGCGAGGCGATGGTTTTGCCAGTAGCTCTTTTCCACACGGGCGGCGTTCACCAGAGTGAGTCGTTTGATCCCGAGGGTGCTGGCGTCTCGCAGCAGACGCCCCAGTACCTTGGGACGGGGCAACGCCAGCATGAGGTGGATCCCGGCATCCTGTGGTGGGCTCGACGTGAACTCGATCTGGAGCACCACTCGGTCCTGGGCGAGTTCCAAGACGCGGCCCCGCCCGACGGCGCCATCCAACACCCCAACGCGAAGGTTGTCGCCCACTTGAGCGCGGTGCACCTGACGCACGTGGGCAGCGCGTCGCCCGCTCAGAACGGCCAGCCGGGTTTCGAGATCCAGTTCCTCTGGCGCGATCAGAATCAGATTCACGCGCGGTGTCCCGGCAGGGGTTGTGGCGCCGCTGAGGCGACGTGAACGCAATGACGCAATTGGTCAGAGCTGCGGAGTCCGGTCGAAGGTTCGAAAACCAGCTGCAACTTAAGCCAAACATCCGTTAGGCTTTCGCTCGCCATGATTGTTCGCATTCGCCGATTGCTTACCCCGGTTGTCCTCGGACTGTTCGTCTCTTCTGCGTTCGTTGCCTGCGGCAGCGACGATGACCCTGGCGCTGATAACGGTGGGAGTGGAGGCACGGCAGGGACGGGAGGCACCGGAGGGGTTGGCGGCACCGGTGGTGTCGTCGATCCGGAGGCCCCGCCGCTGCTTGGGCAAGACTGTGATCCGCTATCCACCCACTGCGGCTACCCGTTCCCGAGCAACGTGTACCTCGTCGATGATCCCGCCGGAAAGACTCCCTCGGGCAAGGTGGTAGCCTTCGGTAAGACGACGTTGCCGCGCTTTGCGTTCGGTCCCTCGATTCATCCGGCGCTCTTCTCGCACCTCGACGGCTTTTCCCCAGGGCAAGCGCCGATGATGTACTTCCCCCAGGTCGCGGACGACGGTTTCCCGACACCCGAGTCGATCGATGAGTCGCTCGAGGCGGACTCCCGCACGATCCTGATCGAGGCAGACACCGGCCGCCACATTCCTCACTGGGTGGACATCGACTACTCCACGAACCTCGACGGCAAGGATGGCCTCGACGACGAGCGCGCGTTCATGATCCGCCCGGCGGAGCACCTCAAGCACGGCACCCGCTACATCGTCGCGATTCGCGGCCTGAAGAACTACGACGGCGCGCTCATCGAGCCGAGTGAAGCCTTCAAGTCGCTGCGGGACGGCACCGACTCGAGCGAGTACTCCGTCAATCAGCGGCGCGATCTGTACGCGGACATCTTCGCCAAGTTGGACTCCGCCGGTGTCGGTAAGGACGATCTGCAGATCGCGTGGGACTACACCACCGCGACCCGCGAGAACACCACGGCACGGCTGATCGAGATGCGCGACTTGGCTCTCGCCGAGGTCGGTCAGGACGGTCCGACCTACAGCGTGAAGTCTGTCGAGCCGGCGCCCAACGAGCACATCAAGTACCGGGTGACGCTGACCATGAAGCTGCCGCTCTACTTGACGAACGACCGGCTCTACAGCGCGGACGATCCTGACCAGGCAGTCCTCAACGTTGGCAGCGATGGCAAGCTCGCACAGAACGGCACCATGGACTTCGACGTCGTGGTCCACATCCCGAACTCCGTGGACGGCACCGAACCGCTCGGGCTACTGCAGAACGGACACGGCCTCTTTGGTAGTAAACACGAGGGTCAGAACGGCTACCTCGCCACCATGGCCGACGACTACAAGTGGCTCGCGTTCAGCGTCGACTTGTATGGCTTCGCGGGGGACGACGTGCCCCTCGCCATCAACGCGCTCGGCGGTGACCCCGACCTGTTCGAGTCGTTCATCGCGCGTCAGCATCAGGGTCACATCAACCAGCTGATGACGATGCGCATGATGATGGGGCGCATCGCGAAGGAAGGCATCACCTACAACGGCGAGACGCTGATCGCGCCGAGCCAGATCGAGCCTAGCCTGCGCGCTTACCGCGGGGATAGCCAGGGCGGCATCATGGGTACGGTGTACATGACCATCTCGACCGATGTGACGCGAGGTCTGCTCGGCGAGCCTGGATTCCCGTACAACTTGCTCTTGAATCGCAGTCAGGACTGGCCGGGCTACGGCTTCGTGCTCAACGCCGCCACGGAGACAGCGCTCGACGTGCAGCTCACCCTGGGCCTGATCCAGATGCTCTGGGATCACACGGAGCCGTCGGGCTACGCTCACTACCTGACGGGTGACACGCTGCCGAACACCCCAGACCATCGCGTGCTGATTCACTCTGCGATCGGCGACCATCAGGTGACCTCCTATGCCGCTCAGCTCTTGGCGCGCACCGTTGGAGCGAAGGAGCTCTTGAGCGACGACGGCAAGGTGCCGCGCCCGGTGTGGGGCGTAGAAACCGCGGCCGGCCCGCTGACAGAAGGTTCCGCCCTCGTGGAGTTCGAGTTCGCCCTGAAGCCAGAGCCCCTGCGCAACCTCCCGGCGACTGACGGCGAAGATCCCCACGATCGCGTGCGCGCCTTGGAGCCTTCGTACCAGATGCAAGATGAGTTCTTCCGCACGGGAACGATTCGGGCCACCTGCAATGGGATCTGCAACTGCGACGGACCCAACGAAGAGGTTGGCTGCAACTAATCCGCCCGGAAACATCACAAACTCAACGAGGCGCGTCGCTGGACGCGCCTCGTTGCATTTTGGGGCCGCAGCCTAGAGTGAGCCTGCGATACCAAACACGAGCGCGATGTTGCGATCCGTGTAGTCCACGCTCCCAGGGCCCCCGAAGTCCTGACTTCCGGAGAAGCCCAGGTCGAACACCACACCCGTGACGAAGCCGAAGCCTGGCCTGGGCGCGATGCTGAACAGCCCCTCCAAGGTCAACCCGAACTGGTCGAAGTCTGGGTCGTTGAACGTGTAGTAGGTCAGGCCGCCGCGAGGCCAAAAGCCAAAGACATCGCTGATGCCGATCATGTAGCCGACGCGGGGAGCCAGGA
>JBFXBK010000260.1:0-12931 GCA_050183255.1 Polyangiaceae bacterium
GCGTTCAGTGTGGCTCTCTGACGGTCAGCCACGGGCCGGAGTAAGGGTCAGTATACACGCTCCGAGGGGAGGTAGGAAACCGCGCGCCGGAGCCCTGCATTTTGGCGCTGCCGCGCACGGTTTTAGCTGGGTCAGGCTGCTCGAGGCAGCCCAGATCGTTGGCGATTCTCGAGCGGTGAGTGCCTGGAGCGCCGCTCGGCCACAATGTGGCACTGAGTGCCCTTGTTGTTGGCGATGCGACCAAACACCTCGCTCGCGTTCCAATGCTCCGGGCCGGTGGGCCGTCGCAGAAACAACTCGGCGTTTTCTCGCGGGAAAAGCCAAGTGCGGCTGGCCGTGCGCTGGGAGCGCAGCGTCGCGCTCGGCCTAAAACGTTTCCGCGCGACGTCGCAAAGCGTTTGCGACTGCTCTGCATCGCATTCACGCTTTCTGCCGACTTATGGCAGCAGCACCGGAGCAGTCCCGGCGCCGGTGGGGGCGGTACGAGGAGATCTGTGAGATCGCCAGCGGTGGCATGGCGACGGTTCACCTCGCGAAGAACCTCGACACGCAGCGCCTCGCCGCGGTGAAGTCGCTGCATCCGCACTTGATGGCGGACGACGACGTCGTCCAGAACTTCATCGACGAGAACCACATCGTCTCGCGCATCTGTCACCCGAACGTGGTGCCTGTGCTCGAGGTCGCGCAGAACGACGCGGGCTACTACCAGGCAATGGAATACGTCGACGGCGCCCCGCTGGGGAAGCTGCTCGTGTTCTGTATCCGCGGGGGAAGCTGGCTCTCGATCGAAGCTTGCGCGCGCGTTGCGATCGACACCCTCGAGGGCCTGGATGCCGCGCACCAGCTGAAGAACAACGCCGGTGAGCTGACGGGGGTGGTTCATCGGGATGTTGGGCCTGCCAACATCTTGGTCGATGTGTTCGGTATGGCTCGCGTCATCGACTTCGGCGTGGCGACGATGGCGGTGCGCTACACCGCTCCCGGTAGCGACAACATCAAGGGGCGCCTCGCGTACATGGCGCCGGAGCAAGCCAAGACCCCTAAAGACGTGGATCGCCGCGCCGACCTGTTTTCTGTAGGCGTGGTGCTCTGGGAGCTCTTGGCGGCCCGTCGTCTGTTCAAAGGCAAGAGCGAGAACGAGACGCTGCAGAACCTGCTCGGGCAAGAGATCCCGTCCCTCGGCTTGATCCGCGAGGATGTAGAGCCCGAGCTCGAGGCGCTGGTTGCGAAAGCCCTGGATCGCGATCCGGAACAGCGCTTCCAGACGGCGCGGGAGTTCATCGACGCCTTGAACGAAGCGGTTGACGTCGAGTCAGTCGACACCCGCAAGGAGCTTGGGCAGCTGGTCGTCGATGCCTTCGGCGAAGAGCTGGCGGAGCGCCGACAGAGCGCGCTCCAGGCGGCGGAGGCGGATGCGCAGGTACCCGCATGGACCGAGCTGAGCAGCATCGCTCCGCCCGCGATGGTGGCGAGTATCGCGCCCCCAAGCGCCCAGCTGAGTTCGCCGCCACCGCCGCGAAAGAACCGCTGGCCGTGGCTCCTGGCAGCCCTCCTGTTCGGCGGCCTTGGCTTCACGCTCTGGCGCACCCAGGCGGTGAACGCGCCTGTACAGTCCAAGGAGCCGAGCGTGTCCTTGGTGATGGCCAGCGCCACCCCGGCCGCAGAAGTCGAGCCGGCCCCCGAGGCTCCCAAACCAACTGCTGCACCCGCTGAGCCTGAGCCGAAGGCTGAAGCGGAGACTCCAGAGCCAGAAGCCACCACCGCACCCAAGGCTCCGGTCGTCGCGCCTGGCTACCGTTGGACGCCGCCGAAGGCCAAGCCCCCGCCGAGCGACGTGGATCTAACGAACCCATATCGCTAGCTGTGGGGTACGCGTCGTGAGTCCAGAGCAGAAGACAGCCTCAAAGCACAGCCGTCGGCCGATTTCGGCGGTGCTCCTGTGCGGATTCCTGGGCTCCGGTAAGACGACGCTGCTAAATCGTATCCTTGCGGAAGCGCATGATGTGCCGACGGCGGTGCTAGTCAACGATTTCGGCGATGTGAGCATCGACGCGCGACTCATCGTGGACGTACGGGCAGACACCATCGTGCTCGACAATGGCTGTATTTGCTGCTCGGTGCGCGGCGACTTGCTTGGCGCGCTAGAGCGGCTGATTCAGGCTCCTCCCGGGGAGCGCGTGGAGCGTGTTCTGATTGAGGCCAGCGGGATTGCGGATCCCCGCTCGGTGCTCTCAACCTTCGTGGCGCTGGACAAAGCGTCGACGCTGGCCCTGGATGGCGTGGTGGCGGTCGTCGACGCGAGTGAGGTCGCCGATCTCAACCCGAATGACCTGAGTCTGGTGCGTGACCAGCTAGACCAATCCGATCTGGTCGTGGTGAACAAGCTCGACTTGGCGACGCCGGAGCAGCTCGCGCGTTGCCGAGAGGAAGTGCGCCGATTCGCCCCGCGTGCCGCGGTGTTCGAGACGAGTCACGCGGAGGTACCCCTTGCGCTGGTGTTAGGCCTGGCGGAACACCCGCGCCGAGCGACCGCGTCGGGCGCCGATCACGGCTCGGAGTTCCAGAGTTTGCATCTGCATTTCGCACAACCCTTGTTGCTCGAACGGGTGCGCGAGCTGTGCCTTGACCTGCCTCAAGGTGTGTACCGCGCCAAGGGCGTGTTGTGGCTGCGAGACCTGGCGGAGCATCAGGTGATCCTGCAAGTGGTCGGACGCCGCGCCCGTGTGGACCGCGGCGAACGTTGGGGCTCCGTCGCCCCGGCGAGCGACATCGTGTTGATAGGCCGGCGGGGCAGCTTCGATCCCGACGCTGTCAGGACGCGCTTCGCGCGCTGCGCTGAACCCGCTGAACCCAGAGGCCTACTCCAAGCGTTTGGTGCCTGGTGGCATCGCTAGGACTTCTGGCCCGCCGCGCAGCGGGTGCTCAGACCAAGGCTTGGAGAGCTTGAGGGTCAAACCGGCGATGCGCCGCCTTACCCAGGACACATCGAGCCGCTGGTTGCTCGTGGGGCTGACGCTGGGCGCTGGGAATTTGGGGGTGAGTTGCGCTGCGTCACAGGCGCCGCCCAGCGTAGAAATCCGCGTCCAGGACGCCGACCCAAGCCCGGATCAGGATGCCACGGTGGGGCAACGTCAGCCTCCTCCGGGGGGCGCTTGGTGGACTGCGTCGAGTCCTTGCGAAGACGCAGCCGAGGCGCTGCCCGTCGCGGACCCGCCAGACTACGACGCGTTCGCGTGCCGCCTGCCAGACGGCACGAATCACGGCTGGTTCACCAGCTGGTACGAGAATCACCGGCTGCAGCGTCACGGTCACTACGACCACGGAGCGAGAGATCGCGTCTGGTACGAGTGGAGTGCCACCGGCGAGCTGACTCGCCAAGACGAATACCTCGCGGACAAGCTCCACGGCCGCTCACGCAGCTGGGGCCCCAGAGGCGTCCTGCTCGCGGACTGCAATTACGAGCGAGGGACCCTGCAAGGTTTCTGTGCGGAATTTTATGTGACGGGCGCACCGCGCCGCCACACCTGGTACCTCGCGGGGACCCCCCACGGCGAGTTCGAGAGCTTCCTCAGCAACGGCTCGACCCAGGACAAGGGTCGCTACGTGAACGGCGTGCGCGACGGTGAGTGGCTGATGTGCGACGACAAGAGCTGCAATCGGGGCGAGTTCAAGAACGGCGTCGAGAGCGGCGTGTGGACTGCACAGGATTCAGACGGCGTGACGCTCAGCACAGAGGACTACAGCGTGCCGGGACAACGCACCCGCATTGACTACTGTCAGGGCCACCCGTGCAAGCGCACGGTCTACGTCTGGCGGCCTTGACCAGTTGGCGAGCCGTTCGGGCGAGTCGTGTCGGGCTGTCCGGTCGCAGTTGAGGAGCGCTGACGTGAGCGTCGATTGCGTTGCCGCTGGCGTCGCGCGGTGCGCCCGCTCCCCCAGCGCTTGCCCTTGCGGTCGAGCGCCGTGTAGCCCAGCGCCTCGAGCAGCGTCGGCAGTTCCTGCTTGGGCATGCCAAGCCACTGACAAATCTCGAGCGGTAGCGGAAAACCGTCCGGGTGCGCTGTTTGGGCGAGGGCGCGAAGGTGGCGCAGTAGGCGCTCGTATATATCCACGCGGATAAAATCAGCGCCGAGGCGTGGGAACCCCAGCTGGCGTAGCGCGCGCTCCGTTGCGCCCTCTGGTGCGACACGCACCGCGCCGGGCGGAACGAGAGGAAGCTTGTGCACCAGTGACAGCCAGGCGCGGCGGTGGGCGAGGGCGCGCTGACCTTGGAGCGGTGCGAGGTAGATGAAGCGCTCTCCGAAGACGACGCCCAGCTCCTCGAGCCGCGCGCGCTCGCCCGGCGTGAGCAGCGATAGCTGCTCACGGGCGCGGCGAGCCTCCACACAGCCGAGCTCCTGCTCGAGTTGATAGACCAAGCCGCGCCCCGGTGCCCCCAGCTCGCCGCGCCCCGCCGCGCGCAGCGGACCAAAGTAGCTCTCGACCACTTGCTTGGAGAACTGGGCCAGCTCTTGCTGGAGCTGACGGTCTTGACGGAGCTCAGGGGCGAGTCGCACGCTCGGCGCCAAGAGGTCAGCGCCAGGTGTCAGCGCGCCTACAGCGGTCGGTGGATCCGTGTCTCGCAGCACGACCTGACCGTCGCTCAGGAGTTCGAGCGCCTCTCGCTTCGCGACCACGCGTTCGAGTAGCGTCAGCCGCGTGGCTTTGGGTTGCTTGGCGGTGAGGCGATCCTTGAGGGCCTGCAGGCTTGCGAACGGGTGGCTGCCAGTGTCCGGTTCCTCATTGCCGTAGGGCAAGAACTGCGGCGAGCGCTCGGCACGTGCCTTTGCTTGCGCCTCAGTGGGTGACTCGCCCCCGGTGTGGGCGTCCATGAACGCCTTGTTGCGGTCGACGAAGCGCAGGACGAGCGCCTGGTGCAGGGCGTCGCTCAGGTTGTCTTCGATTTCGCGCGTGCGCGCTTGCCAGTGGGTTGCATCCTGCACCCAGGCGCGGTGATGGGTGACATAGGTCCAGGTCCGCACGAAGGCGATGCGCGTCAGGATGGCCTCGATGTCTCCTTTGGGGTCGTTCAGGCGCTCGACGCGGCTGGCCAACCAGTCGGTGTCGAGGCGCATGCCATGGGCCCGTAGCTGTCCGTAGATGGCTTCGAGGAGCACGAGGTGCTGCTCGAAGAGCACCTTGCGGTAGTCGGGGATTTGCGCAACTTGCCACAACAGCTCGACCGCCTCTTGGCCCGTCGCGACACCAGCGACGCTCGGTAGCGCCGCCAGGCGTTCGAGGGCCTGTTGGTCTTCCGCCTGATCCATGCGCTTCAGGCGAGGCGAGGGCGCCGGGGCTCGCAGCGACTCCAGCAGGGCTTCCAGGCTGTGAAACTGGAGCTCTGGGTTGCGCCACCAAAGCTGTTTTTCTCTGGGGAAATGATGAGTCTCGAGCGCCTGTACCACCTCGAAGGGGAGCTCGGGCTCCGGAGCCAAGGTCCCGAAACTGCCGTCTTGCAGGTGTCGCCCGGCGCGTCCCGCGATTTGCCCGAGCTCCGACAGCTCCAGGTGCCGGGACTTCTGCCCGTCGAACTTGCGCACATCGGCGAAAGCTACGTGGTTGATCGACAGGTTCAGGCCCATCCCGATGGCGTCGGTTGCGACCAGGTAGTCGACGTCGCCAGACTGATACAGCGCGACCTGGGCGTTGCGTGCGCGCGGCGAGAGCGCGCCGAGCACCACCGCGGCACCGCCCTTGCGGCGCCGCACCCGCTCGGCGAGCTCGTACACCCGCGCCGCCGTGAAGGCGACCACGGCGCTGCCAGCTTTCAGCTGCCCGAGGCGCGCCTGCCCGGCGCCCCGCAGCTCCGAGAGCCGGGGGTGACGGCGTATCCGCGCGGTAGGGACTAGCTCGCCCACCAGGTGCTCCACGCTCTGCGAGCCGAGGAACCACGTCTCGCTGCGTCCGCGGCGGTAGAGCAGCCGATCGGTGAAGGTGTGGCCGCGCTGAGGGTGAGCCGCGAGCTGAATTTCGTCGACGCCGAGGAAGTCCACTTCGAGGTCGAGGGGCATTGCTTCGACCGTGCACACGAAATAGCGAGCCGCCCTCGGGACGTGCTTTTCTTCGCCGGTGATCAGGGCCACCTCGTCGAACCCGATGCGGCCGGCGATCTTGTCGTACACCTCACGCGCCAACAGCCTCAGGGGGAAGCCCAACATCCCGCTGTCGTGGGAGAGCATGCGCTCCACCGCCCGGTGCGTCTTCCCTGTGTTCGTTGGTCCGAGGAGCGCGGTGATGCGAGAGCCGATGTTGGCCGCGGTGCGCGGCGCGGTGGGACGAGCCACGCACGGACTCTACAACGCGCTCGGCAGCGTGCCCGCGCGAATCGTTGCCCGTTGGGCTCCCAGCGGACCTCCCCCAAACAAAAAGAGTTGGGCCGCGCTCCTTCACCCCACGAAGTCAAGGTGAAGGCGGCGCGACCCAGGCCGGGCGTGGAGGCGCCCGGTAAGAACGGGAACTCAGCGAGCTGCGAGCTCCGACGGCGCGAGCCACTGGTACTGCTCGCGCACTTGGATCCCACGTTTGCCGAAGTTCATCACGCTGAGCTTGGCGCTGTAGCGCTTGTAGGCGAACTCGACACCGCTCCGCGCGTACGGCTTCCCGAGCTCGGCGGTGACGGGTCGCACACCGCTCTGCTTGGTTGCGGGGCCCACGTCTCGGGTCAGCGTCAGCTTGCGCTGCTCGAAGTATGCCACGGCGCGGTCGGGTGACAGCGTACTGAAGGCGTCCAGGGCAACCAGGCGGCCCTCGGTGTCGAACTGGGCGTAGACGTCGGTCACCTGCGCCGCTGCGTCGAAGCCGCTGCACTTGAGCGCTGCCTGGCTGGCAGTCTCCTTGCAGGTGCCGTGGTGCTGCTCGGCGAACGCGCGTACCTCGTTGCGCGTGGATTGCCCCAGGGAAAATCCGAGGGCAGGTGTCGCGTGGGCCTCGGCGCTCGCGTGCGCCAGGCTCTTTTGCAAAGTACGCGTGCGATAGGCCTCAATCGCGGCGGGGTCCGCCTTGCCTTCGCCCACGGGACAACCCGGCGCACCTTGCAGCCAACCCAAGAGCGGCCGGCCCGCTTTGGTGTGCGCGAAGCCGATCAAGCCGACGCCCAGCGCGCAGGTGACGCTGCTCGTCACCAGCGCGCGTTTGAGCCAGCGCCGCATCTCAGTTCGCGCCCCCGGTCCCGCCAGTGCTCGCACCCGCAGCTCCGCCAGTACCCGCAGCGCCGCCAGTTCCACCAGCTCCCGCCGCGGCGCATGCAGCCTTGGTGTTCATTCCGCTCGTGTCTTCGACGATGTCGCTCTTCAGTCCAACGAGCACCGGCGCGGCTGCACCGATGTCCTCAGCGCTGACGCCGGCCTCGGTAAGGCCCGCAGCGACGTCTTCGACGAGCGCGTCAAAGTCCGCGTCGCTGATGCCCAAGTTCGCGTGGGCGTCGGCCATGGAGCGACACGGGGCGATCGACGACGAGGAGCCGGCGTAGGTGACGCCTTCGCAGCCGAACACTTCCTGCGCTTGAATCGTCAAGCACTCAAGCACGTGAGTCTGGGTGTTGGGGGTGAGGCTCGTGAACCACGCGCTGATGCGGCAGTCGCCCGCGATGGCGGGGAAGACGTTGTCTTTGACTGCGCCCGCGATCACCGTCGGCCCGCCGTACTTGGCGCACAACGAAGCCGTACCTCCAGAGCCACCAGAACCTCCCGAGCTTCCGCCGCTGCCGCCGCTACCGCCGTTCGCGCCGGTCCCGCCGCTCCCCGCAGCGCCGCTGCCACCGCTGCCACTCGAGGTCTCGTCGTCGCTACACCCCACCAGTCCAAGGGGTACGACCAGCGCGCCGATCACGAAGTATTTGGCTGTCGCGCGCTCGAGGCTGCGCAAGCTGCGAGAAGAAAATAAAGACATCGACCCTCCTTGTGTGCGCACAAAGCCCGAAGTGCACCTCGGGCTTCTGTGGTTCCCCAAGGTACGCGCCGCCTGTGCGACTGGATCGGTTCAGACCAAGATTGGTCTGCGTCAACTCTCTCCCAGCTCATTGTGGGGCAAGATCGGACACCGACACCGGCAGCCGCAGGCTCCCGCCGACCATCACCATCACATAAGTTTGATCGTCAAAGTGCCGCAGGCTGGGACCGACAAACAGGCCAAACGCTGCGCGACCGTAACCCAGCACCGGCGCGCTGCGCTCGCGCTTCCAGAGGCCAGTCTTGGTGCTTCCGGTCTCTTCCCAAGCAACGGCCAACGTACCTCCGTAGCCGTACGCTCGCCGGGTGGGGCCAGGGCCATCGAGGCCGCCGGTTGGCTCCAGCATGAAGAACTCGCCGTACAGTCGCACGCCAATGCGTTCTTCGGTGCGCGGCTTGAGATCCGGCCAATACTCGAACGAGGCGTACGGACCGTGGCTGGTCGGGATGTCCACTGCGAGCGGTAGCTGCTCGAGCTCGTAGCCGACCCCGATGTCGAACACCGGATCGTGATCGTAGATCTTCGTGTAGCCGAGCGGATTCAGGCCCACGCGCGCGGTGTAGGCGAGGAGCTGTTCGTCGGGCGTCTTCTCGCGACCCGGCGGCTGAGTCGCTGCGCCGCCGGAGACATGTACGTGGACCGGAGGGATGGGCGCGGGGCAACCGCTTAGAGCGAGCGTTGCCCAGCCACAGAAGCTCGTGACCACCAGCGGGCTGAAGCGCCAGCTGGCAAGGCGATGGGCGTGTGGTTCGGCGCGCGACGGCTTCGGCAAGCTAGGCATCGGCCGCTCAGGGTAGCAATCGTCAAGCCAAAAGCATCGATCGGAGCGGGACGCGGCTGGCGTTTGGGGAACAATCCGCTGCCCAACTTCAGCCGCTTCGCCCGAGTGTGTGCCTTTGGCTACGCCACACTGTGGGCTGCTGGTTCACGGCGCGCGGCGCCTGCGCTAGTGAGAGAACTTTAGGCGTGGACCCCGCGCGAGCTCCAGGAGAACCGAGTGACCGACAGCGAACCCCGAGTAACCCGCGAAATCAGAGGCAGCGTGCTTGCTCTCGGCCTGAACCGCGCAGACAAGCTGAACGCCTTTGATTTGCGTACGTTGCGCGAGCTGGCCGAGGCCATGACGGAGTATGAAGCCAACCCAGAGCTGCGCTGCGCGGTGCTGTTTGGGCATGGGAAATCCTTCACGGCCGGGCTCGATCTGGCGGAAGTCGGACCTGCCGTGCAGAACGGGCAGGCGCTGTTTCCTGACGGATTGGTGGATCCGCTGGGGCTCCACGGTAAGCGTCGCACCAAGCCGCTCGTGATGGCGGTGCGCGGCTGGTGCCTCACCATCGGGATCGAGCTCTTGCTCGCCGCAGACATCCGCGTCGCCGCGAAGGATACGCGCTTTGGCCAGATCGAAATCAACCGTGGGATCTTCCCTTTCGGTGGCGCCACCATGCGTCTGCCCCAGGTGGCCGGCTGGGGCAACGCGATGCGCTGGCTCCTGACCGGTGACGAGTTCGACGCCGAGGAGGCGCTGCGCATCGGCTTGGTGCAGCAGATCACCGACACGGGGCAGGAGCTCGAGGCCGCCTTGGAGATCGCGAGCACCGTCGCGCGACGCGCCCCGCTGGGCGTGCAAGCGACCCTCGAATCCGCGTGGCAAATGGAAGCAGAGGGCTTCGACGCTGCGCGCGCGGGCTTGCTCCAGCAAGCGCGTAAGCTGATGCAGAGCGAAGACGCGGCAGAGGGCTTGCGCTCCTTCGTCGAGCGTCGGGAAGCGGAGTTCAAGGGGCGTTAGCTCAGGCTGAGGGGGGCGGGTGGCAAGGATTCGGCGTCGCTGGTTATGGCTCGGGGTCCCCGCGGGGCTCGCTGGGTGCGCGTACTGGACCTACGGTGGCGGCCAGCATGAACCCGCTGGCACACCCCGTGGGGCCGCATTGCCTGCTGCTGCCATCTCCGCGCGGATCGCGAGCCAGCGCAGCGTCGAGGAGCCAGCACAGGCGACGAAGCAGATCCTGTTCGGCGATCTCCACGTCCACAGCACGTTCTCCCCCGATGCGTTCATGATGACGCTCCCGTTCGTTGGGGGGGAGGGAGCGCATCCACCCGCTGACGCCTGCGACTTCGCTCGTTACTGCTCTGGCCTCGACTTCTTCAGCATCAACGACCACGCAGAGGGAGTGACTCCAGCTCACTGGCAAGAGACGAAGGAAGCCATCCGCCAGTGCAACGCCCTGGCAGGCGATCCGGCGAACCCAGACCTGGTGGCGTTCGTCGGTTGGGAGTGGACCCAAGTCGGCCTCACCCCCGAAACCCACTACGGGCACAAGAACGTCATCTTTCGTGATCTCGAAGACGACAAGCTGCCCGCGCGCCCCATCGCCGCCATCGGACAAGGCGCCCAGCTCCGTCGAGTGACGGGTCAGAACCGCGGCGCCATGTTGCTGCCTCTGATCGACTTTGACCGGCGTCAGCGCTACCTGGACCTCGCCGTGTACATGCGCGAGCTCCGGGATACACCGACGTGCGCCAAGGACGTGGACACTCGAGAGCTGCCCAAGGATTGCCTAGAGGAAACGGCAACCCCAGCCGAGCTGTTCAAGAGGCTTGACCAGTGGGGCTTTCCGCACCTCGTGATTCCTCACGGTACCACCTGGGGCTTCTACACCCCCGCGGGCTACACCTGGGACAAGCAGCTCGCGCCGGAGCAAGACGATCCGAGCCAGCGCTTGCTCGAGGTGTACAGTGGCCACGGGAACTCGGAAGAATACCGCGATCAGCAGAGCGTGGTGCGCTCGCCTGAGGATCCACACAAGCTCGTGTGCCCGGAGTCGCGGCCCGGCTTCGAGCCGTGCTGTCAGCGCGCCGGGGCGCTGGTGCGCGCACGCTGCGCCGACCAGACGTCAGCCGAGTGCGCCCAGGCCGTCAGCGACGCCAAGCAAAACTACCTGGAAGCCGGCATGTCAGGGCACCTCACGTTGCCGTGGGCGGAGGTCAGCGACTGGGGCGAGTGCGACCAGTGCACGGACTGCTTCAACTCAGCGTTCTCCAGTCGCCCTGGCGGCAGCGCCCAGTACATCCTCGCCAAGACCTACTTTGGCAACTCGAAGCCTGATGGAGCGGACGCCGCGCCCAAGAACGCGCAGCTCGGGTTCATCGCGTCGAGCGACAACCACTCGGCGCGGCCGGGCACCGGCTACAAGGAATTTGGTCGGAAGAAGTTCACCGAAGCGCGCGGCCCGGAGAGCGCGAAGTGGCGCGACCGCCTATTCGATGGCGTTCGCAGCGCCATGGAGAAGCAGCTTGGCAGCGTGCCCACGAAGACCAGTATTCGCCTGACTTCTGAGCTGCGCGCGGTGTTGCCCCCGTTCGCGCTGCCCCACCTCGAACGCCAGGCGAGCTTCTTCCTCACAGGAGGCTTGGTGGCGGTGCACAGCGCGGGCCGCTCCAGAACGCAGATCTGGGATGCCCTCGAGCGTCGCGAAGTGTATGGCACGAGCGGCGACCGCATCTTGCTCTGGTTTGATTTATTGCCTCAGGGAAAAGAGAGTGGAGAGGCTCTGCCGATGGGTTCGGCGAGCGCATTCAGCGCGATCCCGACCTTCCGCGTGCGCGCAGCCGGCTCGCTGGAGGAGCTGCCGGGCTGTCCGGACTGGAGCAAGCAAGCGCTGGGTGACGCCGAGCTCGAGCGCCTGTGTCGCGGGGAGTGCCACAACCCGGGTTCCAAGCGCAAACACGTCCGCGAGATCCAGATAGTGCGTATCCGGCCCCAGCAGCGTCCCGATGAGCCGTTGCGCGAGCTCATCGAGGATCCTTGGAAGCGCGTTGCGTGCCCCGCAGATAGAGACACGTGCGAGGTCAGCTTCGAAGATCCGGACTACGTCGTCGGTCGACGGGACGTCGTGTACTACGTCCGGGCCGTGCAGGAGCCGACGCCGGCCGTGAACGCGGGCAACGTGCGCTGCGAACGTGACGCGAGCGGCAAATGCGTCAAGCCGAACCCATGCTACGGTGATTACCGTACGGATAATAAGGACGATTGCTTGAGCCCGAACCAGGAGCGCGCCTGGTCATCGCCGATTTTCCTCCACTACGTCGATCCGCCGAGTGACGGCGACGCAGGCATGGACGCGGGCGCCGACACAGACGCGGGCACCGCCGACGCTGAGAGGTAGCTAGTTGCCAAACGCTTCGAGGATCGCGCGCCGGTACTCCCGGTGCGCATCCGTGGGGCAAAAGTGGCGCGGCGGGCTGACCCCCTTCACGTCAAGTAAGCCGTCATATTCCTTCAGGCGCTGCATCACGTCGTCCAGGGTTCCCGCGGCGCAGTACGTGTCCACCATGGCGTCGCTCACGAGGTCGAGCAGGGTTTCGCGTTCTCCCGCTTGAAACGCCTTGCGAATGGCCGCGACCTCCGCCCCAAAGCCATCGGCTTCGAACGCCGCGGAGTAGGTGCGCACGGTAGCGTAGAAGGCGAGCGGGCCCCGGGCGTGGCGGCGCGCCGTGGCGCGGTCATTGGCGATCGCCGTCGTGATGCCAGCCCCCAGCGTGAACTCCGAGCGGCTGCGGCCGGCTTTTTTTAGCCCGGTTTCGATGTGGGGCAGGGTGAATTCCTTCAGCGCGCGGGGCGAGATGAACACGTGGCCCAGGACCCCGTCGGCGACTTCACCTGCGAGCTCCAGCATGCGCGGCTGGTTGGCCCCGAGGTAGATCGGGATTGGAGTCGCCGGGCCCTTGCCGGGGCGGCGGTACGAGTCGATATCCGCGTGGATGAACTCGCCGTGATAGCTCACCGGTTCCGCTGTGTGCGCTTTGGCGAAGAACAGCCGCAAGAACTCGATGAGCTCGCGCATGTGGCGCACCGGTCCTCCGAAGTTCGTGACGCCGTGCCAGCGCTGGTTGAGTTGCTTCACTCCGGTGCCCAGGCCCAGCACGAAACGCCCACTGCCATCTGCGC
>JBFXBK010000261.1:0-12919 GCA_050183255.1 Polyangiaceae bacterium
CGCTGCCACTCTCAGGCGCTCACCATCAAGCTCAAGAAGGACGTCCCCCTGGATGAGCTGGAGAGCGTGATCCAGGAAGGCAACCACTGGGTCGAGGTCGTACCCAATACCAAGGAGGCGAGCCTCGCTCGCCTCACGCCCGCCGCGGTCAATGGCACGTTGAAGGTACCGGTTGGGCGCCTGCACAAGCTGCGCATGGGGCCTGACTTTCTTGGAGCATTCACTGTGGGCGACCAGCTGCTCTGGGGCGCAGCGGAGCCGCTGCGTCGGACGCTGAAGATCTTGCGTGTGCACCACGGCTGGACCAGCCGTTCGATGCTGCCCCCCGCGGGCTGATCTACTACTTCCGCGACACCAGCTACCACCGGCGCACGATCCAGCTGGTGCTCGGCATCACCTTGATTCCGCTTTGCGGTCTCGGATTGCTGATGCTCTACGGGTACTTCACCCACGACTCGAAGGAGACGACGGTCCCCGTGATCTGAAGCGTGCGAACGAGTTCCCGACCGTGGATTACGAGCCGTAGGTATTGCCGCGCGGATGCGGTTAGGGTCGAACGCTGGCGGGCGCGACAGGTGCAACTCAGGTGCAACTCAGGTGCAACGTGGCAGTGCAACGCGGGGGCAATTGCCCCCATTCTGTGCGGAAATGCTGGAGGCTGAGACTCCGCGGTGGACGCGGGTCCTTGGCTCCATAGACTAACGCCATGCAGCCGCAGCCGCCCGGCATTCACCAGATCGCGCCGTATCGCGGGCAGATAGTCCAGGACAGCCAGCCGCAGCAGTATCCCGCGCCGCAGACGGTGTGGGGGGTGCCGCTCTACGATGGTGAGCGCGTTATCTACTACTACCGCCTCACGAGCCTTTGGGAGCGCGCCTCGTATGTCTTGTACGGGATCATCCTATTGCCGGTGCTCGGCGTCGGGCTGTTCTTCATCTACTACTTCTTCACCTACAACTCGAACCACGCGCGGGCGCTGGCCGTTACCAACTACCGCCTGCTCGGCATAACGCCGAACCGCACCCTGAAAGAGCAGATAGCGATCAATCAGATCACTCGGCTCGTGCACAGGAGCGGCGGAGGCAAGAACCACTACGTGGTCCATACCCACGGCGATCTCATGATCATTCACCACCTGAGCCATGCGTATCACCTGCTCGAACCCATACTGAACAACCTCAGTCGGGCAAACGAGTTCCCCACGGTGAACTACGAGAGCTGACTCCCAGTACCGTGGGGATATGCTCAGAGCCGAGGGTCGGTGCGCTCGCACTCCAGCGCCAGCAGCGTGAACACGCACTCGTGCACCCGATGCAGCGGCTCCCGTCTGGCGAAGCGACCAAGCGCCTCGAGCCCTAGCGCCGACTCGCGCAGCGCGAGCCCACGCTTGTGGCGTAGGCGTCGTCCCCGCATGCGCTCCAGGTTCTGAGGCAGCAGGTACTCCGGACCGTAGATGATGCGCAGGTACTCCGGGCCTCGACACTTGAGCGCCGGCTGCACGTAGTCCGCGCCCCGCTTGCTGAGCCAGTGGAGCGGCTTGATCACCATGCCCTCTCCGCCCGCGCTGGTCAGCTTCGCCCACCAAGCGCTCGCGTCCGCTTCGGAAACCGTCTCGACATCGCCGAGGTCTGGGTGGGGTTGGGGGGTGAGGTCCGCCGCCTCCTCGTCGGGAGTTAGCTCCACCACCCGGTAAGGCGTGCGCCGTAGCAGCTTCGGCTCGGCGTCAACCAGTTCCCCGAGGAGACGCATGTGCCACACGTGAGACTTGTCGCTGTGTACCTGGCCCTCGGTCGCCAGCAGATGAAATGGCGCGACCTCGAGTCCCTCGAGGCCAGCGCTTGGCCAACAGTACTGCCGGTAGGCTGCGCGGAAGCCAGCGACGCTACGCTCCCGCGCCGCAAAGTGCGCGACCGCCGCCTGTAGATCCAGCAGGCTGCCAGAGGTTCCGTGTTCGCGCTCCGGTGCGTCAGCTGCGCTGAGCTGGCTCAGGCGCGCGGCGGCCTGGCCAAGGCGCGCGTTCATGGCCGCGAGCGCCGCTTCGCCAGCGCAGCCCACTGCGGCGTACTGATCGCGCACCAGCTCCTTCGCCTTGTGGGTCCACGGCAAGATTTCGCAGTCGAGGCACAGCCAGTCGCTGTCGAACCGTCGCCACAGGCCGCAGGTTTCAGCCGCTTGGCGGAGCCGATCGAGCAGCGCGTGCTCAGTCTCCGTGTGCTTTAAGAAGCTCCTGCCGCTGCGCGAGTACACGACGCCCAGGCTCGGGCTGTCGGCGCCGAAACGTTGCCGTGCGGTTTCAACGTTGCGACACAGCACGACGATGGCGCGCGAACCCATGTGCTTCTCCTGGCACACGACGTGGGTCACGCCTTCGCGTCGGAAGTAGTCGAACGCCTGTGCCGGCGCCTCGAGCAACGGTCCGTCGCTCGCGGCTTCGCAGGGCGACATGGTGGGAGGCAGGTAGATCAGCCAGCGTGGATCGATGGTGAAACGGCTGATCTCTTCTAGCGCCTGGGCTACCTGTGCGCGCCCCGCGCTGACCGAGAACCCGAACTCCGTCGAGACCGGCTTGCTGCGCTTGTGATTCGGCTCGAACAGGTCGCTGAGGTCCAGCACGCGCTCTGGGCGCTCCTCGCGCGTCGGCTCGAGTGGCCGCGTCGGCTCGTAGTACACTTGAGCCGCTCGCACGCTGACCAGCTCACGCTCTGGGTAGCGCAGCGCCGTGAGGCTGCCTCCGAAGACGCAGCCCGTGTCGATACAGATGGTGCGATTGATCCACTCCGCGCGCGGCACGGGCGTGTGACCGTAGACGACCATCGCATCCCCACGGTAATCCTGCGCCCAGTCGACGCGCTCAGGCAGTCCGAAGCTGTCCACTTCGCCCGTGGTCTCGCCGTACAGCGCGAACTCGCGCACTCGGCCCGAGGCGCGGCCCTGAAACGCTTGCTTCATGCCTGCATGAGCGACCACCAGCTTGCCCCCATCCAGCACCTGGTGGCTCACCAGCTTCTGGACGAACGTCAGCACTTGCTGCTTGAACACATCGCTCTCCGTGGCGAGTTGATCCGCAGTCTGCTCCAACCCATGACGCAGCTTGACCTGCTTGCCTTGGAGAAAGCGCGTCAGCTTCACGTCGTGGTTGCCCGGCACACACAGCGCCTGGCCTGTGCCCACGAGGTGCATCACCAGCTTCAGCACCTGGGGGCTCGCAGGACCGCGATCGACTAGATCCCCGAGGAAAATGAGTCGGCGACCCGCAGGGTTCGTCACGCTGAAGCCATCAGCGAGCTCCGTGACTTCATAGCCCAGCTTCCCGAGCAGCTGGACCAGCTCAGCGTAGCAGCCGTGCACATCGCCGACGATGTCGAACGGCCCCAGCTCTTGCTGGCGATTGCACCATAGCGGCACGCGCCGGAGCTCTGCGGAGTCGACCTCTTCTGCCGTCTTGAACTTGTAGACGCTGTGGAAGCCTTCCTTGCGTAGGCCGCGCAAGTCGCGGCGTAGCGCGGCCTGCTGGCGCCGAATCACTTGCGCTCCGACGGCACGCCGCGCACCGGTCGCGGGCGCGACCTGGCCGCGCTCCGCGTCGCGGCTGACACACAGCGTCGTAGGCAAGTCGAACACCACGGCGAGGGCGAGCACGTCATGGCGCCGCGCGAGCTGCAGCAGCTCCTTGCGGTCGTCCTTGCGCACGCTCGTCGCGTCGACCACGGTCAATTTGCCCGTGCTGAGGCGGCGCCCGGCGATCTCGTTCAGCAGCGAGAACGCGCCGTGAGTCGACGTCATGTCGTTGGGGTCATCGCAGATCATCGCGCGACACGCGTCGCTGGACACCACCTCAGTGGGGAGGAAGTGCCGCGCGGCGAAGCTCGACTTGCCAGAGCCCGAGGCGCCGACCAGCACCACCAGGCTCAGATCCGGTAGCTCTAGTTGCATGCAGCCCCCTGACTTGCGGTGAACACTGCCAGCTGCGTTGGGCTACCGTGAGCCGCATCCACCTGGCCGATGTCTCGGAAACGCACGGCGTATTGATGCCGTGCGGCAATCGCGTTGGCCCACGCTCGAAATTCACTGCGCGTCCACTCGAAGCGGTGGTCGCGGTGCCTCAGCCTGCCGTCGGCCAGCCCGGGGAAGTTGACGTTGTACTCGCGGTTCGGTGTGCTCACCAACACGCACTTCGGCCTGGCATCGCCGAACAGGCTGTGTTCCAGCGCGCCTAGACGACTCGCGTCCAGGTGCTCGACGACCTCGATGAGGCACGCGGCGTCAAAGCCGCGTAGCCGCGCGTCGCGGTAGCACAGCGAGCTCTGCAGGATGTTGACCCGCGCCTCCGGATCAAAGCGGTCTACGGCGTCGGGATCGAGGTGCAGCTTCTCTGCCGCGCGGATCAGCGACGGCAGACTCACGTCACACCCGACCACGCGGGTGAACTGCTTCTGCTTCGCCAGGCGGCGTAGGAGCTTGCCTTCTCCGCAGCCCAGATCGAGGACGCAGGCAGCGGCGCACGCCGCTAGCTCTTCGAGCACCACCTCCCGGCGTTGCTCGTCCAAAGGCTTGGGCTTCTCCGCTTGCTCGGCTCTAGACACCAGCTCCTCGAGGGCGCGCTCCTCCGCCTCGGCGCGGCGCGCATCCAGGACCTCCGTTGCCTCCTCGGTGTCCGGCTGCAGGCGCTCGATGGCTTGGGCCGTCAGCCCGCGCTGATGCTTGAGGTAGCGCTTGGTGATGCGCTCCTTCAGCGGATGCTGCTCGAGCCATCCGGCGCCGCGCGCGAGCAACTTCTCCACTTCGGTCTCGTCGACCCAGTAGTGCTTGGTGTCGTCCATCACCGGCAAGAGCACGTAGAGGTGGCTCAACAGCGCCGACAGGCGCAGCTTGCCCTTCAGTTGCACGCGAAAGTAGCGGCTCCCGCGCCACACATCGGCGTCCGGCTCGCGCGCCGCGAGGACTGGATCCAGCGGCAACGGTGCGGCCTCGAGCTGGTACCCGAGCGGCTCGAACAGCTCGCGCAGAAGTCCCTCACCCCCACGCAAGCTAACTACAGGTAGTTCCACTTCGAAATCGAGGGCTTCCCCTGCAAGCTCAGGACGGTCGCGGCACTTGCCCTGCATCGCCGAGCTGAAGACGCGGGCGATGGCTACACTGAGCCACGAGGACGCAACGTAGGGCCGGTCGTTGACGTAGGGTTCGAGCCCGAATGTTTCCGTGCGGTCTCGGGTGAGGCCGACGGGATCCACGTCCAGGGCCAGCGTGGCGCTGCAGCGCTCGTGGTGGGCTTCGGGGAAGAACACCAGCGCGCGCCCGGAAGCGAGCTCGAAGCTCTGGATGCGGTCCGGGTGCTTGCCCAAGAGGTAGCCCAGATCGGTGGCTGGCTGGTGAGTCGTGGTCAGTGTGAAAAGCATCGTGAGTCTCCCGCTCCTGCCCCACGCTGGAGGGACAAGAGCCGTACACGAGCGCTCGTGCCGCCGCACCGTGTGGGTGCGCGCAACGCTCGCCGCTGATCCTCGACGAGCGTTCGAGGGCTAGAGCCCGGTGGCGTCTTCGCCACCGCGCGCGGAGTGTGACCCGCTTTGCGCGCGGGTCAAGCTAGCTCAAGCAGGACACAGCGCTGGGCCATCGACGCACACGGCGCCGGTCGCCAGGGGCTCGCAGTGCTGCTCGTCTCCACAGTCCGCCTGGGAGAAGCAGCCTCCCTGGTAGACGCAGGTCAGGCTCTGGACCCCACAACACGGATCGGGCACCGCAGCACAGCGACCCCCAACCCCTGCAGTACAGTCGCTGTCTTGGGTACAGCCGAGGTGCATGCAAGATGCGATCTTTCGTCCGAACACACCCGCTGGGACACAGGTGAGACCGAAGTCGCAGTTGTCCGTTCCCCGACACTCGTCTGCGGCGCAGACCGTCGTCGGCTCAGGGAAGGCGCCGCCGCAGAACGGCAACAGCGGACCCAAGACACAGGCTTGGCCATCCTTGCACTCACTGTCGTTGCAGCACTGCGGCTCGGAGCCTTGGCACTCGGTTTCGTGCGGAATCGGGTACGCGCAGGCGCGGAAACCTCCGGGCACCAGCTCCACACACTCGCCCTGTCCGCAGTCCTCGTTCTTCTGGCACTGCCACGCGTTTCCGCCGCTGCCACCAGAGCCGCCGGTCGCGCCGCTGCCTCCAGATGCTCCGCTGCCCCCCGAAGCGCCGCTGCCCCCCGAAGCGCCGCTGCCCCCAGATGCACCGGATCCGCCCGACGCACCCGAGCCACCGGACGCCCCGCTACCCCCAGACGCGCCGCTCCCGCCTGTGCCATCGCCGCTGAAGGAGTCACCGCCGCAACCGCAAAACAGCAGGCTCGCCGTGGCAGCCGCTGCCCATCCCCATCTCCTGTAAGTCATGGGGGAGAGCGTAGCAGCTCGCCTGGCTGGCGTCAGACGTCCGAAATTGCGCAACCCGTGCGCGGTTCGCCAACACCCTGGCGCTGCTTACCTTGCGGAAATTGTTGCTTGCTCGCGCCGCCCGGGCAGCGAACTGCAATCAGCGAACACGGTCCATGGCGCTACGCACCGCGTCGCGCAGTCGGTCGGGCCCCTCGGTCTTGTGCACGAAGGTCCCCAGGGCGCGTGCGTCCTCGGAGTCCGTCCCGAGGTCTGCGCTGAAAATCACCGCCTCGCCCATGGCCCCTGCGGCCAAGAGCTCCTGCCCTACCTCGATGCCACTGCCGTCCTTGAGGTGGATGTCGATCACGACCACGTCGAAGTACGGCAGAGTCGCGATCAGCGCCCGTGCTTCCTCGCAGCTTTTGACGCTGCGGAATTTCCAGGGCTCGTTCGCCAGCACTCGGTGAATTGCCCGTGCGACCGCGGGATCGTCTTCAACGATCAGCACGCACGGCTCACCTCGTGGGCGGCCACGAAGCGGCGAAGCGCGCAGAGCAGGGTTGGAGTCAGCCAAGAAGTCCATCTGAGCGGCCGGGCCTGTGAGCTTTGCGAGAGAGCCCCGCAAATATGGAGCCGCCGATCAGTTCTGCAAGCGTGCCGTACTGATTCCGACAATTCAATGTCGCCTGACATGACGCGATGTGGGTGACACCGACAGCGCAACCTTCTGCCGCGAGATGTTCTGCCGTGCGCCTGTTTTTCCAGCGTGGAACAACGCGTCCGTCTCGATGCTCGACAGGACTGCCGGGCACCGCGTGTGCATCAGCTCCGCGGCTGGTTTTGGGGGAGAGGGAGCGGCGTACTCACGGCGTACTCACGGTGTGCTCCGTAGCTCCGTAGCTAACGCTGTGCAGCTACCCTAACGGCAGAAGAAGAGCCCTGGAGGGCCCGCCGTGGACGGTTTGCAGCTTCCGTTGAGGCAATCAGACGGAGCCGTTTGCGCCGGGTCGCAGACTTGGAAGACCGGCGCGGCGGGACTCGAAGGGCACGTGTCAGCGCACGTCGCTCCTCCAGCGGGAACCACGGGAGAACCGGTGTAGCAACAGATCTGGCCTGCCGGGCAGTCAGCCGTGCCATCACAGGTGTAGGGGTACTTTGGATGGTACGGGCCGCTGCCGGTGGTGGTGCAACTCGCCGCGGCGCTTTGGCAGATGTAGTTCTGGTCGTCGTAGACGTAGCAGCACTTTCCGCCGTCCTGCACTGGGCACTGCACGTTGCCGCACTTCACGTAGACGGGTGTGGGCGGTGTACCTCCGCTGCCCCCACTCGCTTCCCCGGCAGCACCGCCAGCTGTGTTGCCCGCGCTGCCACCCGTTGCGGTGCCCGCGCTGCCGGCCGCCCCCGCGCCGCCCCCAGTGCTAATCCCTGCGGAACCGCCAGCTGGCGCGCCGCCGGTGGGTCCGCCGGCACTGGCGCTGCCGCCGTTCGCGCCCGCATTGCCTCCGCTGGTCACGCCCGCGTTGCCACCACTCGGTGCGCCGGCACCGCTGGCGCCCGCGCTGTTGGAGCCGCCCGAGCCTCCGACTCCGCCCGCGCCGAGCTGAGCCGACTCGCGCTCCTTCTCGGCGCAGCCAAAGCAGAGCGCGATCGAAAGCGTGAAAAGCGTCGCAAAACGTCCAACATTCGAGTGACTTCTTCTCGGCGTGAGCTTGTGTCTGGGCACCGGGTATCTCCTGCGCGCATCGTCTCGCTCAGTCCCACTGCATAGGCAAACGCATTCAACTGTTGAGCAGAATCTGCCATGCTCCGGAGCAGAGTTCGCGATTCGTGCGCTCGCTGACTGTATCCATGGGGATACTTACTTGAGTCGCCATTGGGAACCATGCCCGGCGGACCTCACCCCCGAAGAAGCGAGCTATTGAGCCGAAATCGCGTGCTGCAGCGCCTTGGAGAGCGCTTCTTACTGGAGCCCTGACGACGGACTTTGATACCTAGTGGGTGGGCAGGGGGAGTGCCGCGGAGGCGTTTCCGCGAGGTCGTAGCTAGCCTCGCTGCCAGAACTTCCAGAACGCGCGCTTGGGCGGAGGCTCTGAGTCTGGAGGCTGGGATTCGGACGCTGACTGCCCGGCGCGAGGGATTCCGAGCCGGCCAAGCCAGGCTTCGCAGTCCTCTGTGCTCAGCTCGCTGACGAGCTCGACGGAGGCTGGCAACTGCCCGATGTGCGGAGTGAGGAAGCCCGCGTCCCAAGTGCGAGATTGAAGGAGCGGCGGCCACAGCAAGATCACGCGTGTTTCGGGGCCAGGCGCGTCGAGCGCCGGGAACGTGGGGAGTTCTTGCACCAACATCTCACCCCAGACTGAGTTGGTCAGATCGGGTTCGGGCGAGAGAGGACTGCCATAGTGCCACCAGGCGTGATCAGTGCCCTCGAACGGCATGCCATCTCGGTGCAGTAGCCACATGCTTAGGTCAGGTCGGGGCGCCTCCCCTCCTGGAAGTTGTTTCCCTACGGCATTTTGAATCAGCGAGAAGAGCGCGAAGCAGTTTGAGACGTTCTCGTAGCGAAGCTCCAGGCCTTTTCGAGATGGCACGTGGACGATGATCAGATCGCCGCTGCTTCGCTTGAGAGCCTCCAACAGCCAGAACGCGCCCACGCTCAGTGAGACGACCTCGTCGAGTCGCTCGACCATCGCCTCGTCATGCAGCAGCTCCCGCCGCCGTTCGGGCAGCGCTGCCAGATGGCTGACCAGGGCTTGGCAGAGCCCGGGGAGCGCGTCGACAATCAGTTCATCGTCGTCCTCCAGCATCGGCTCTTCATCCTCGGGGAACCGAGGTAGCTGTTCGAGCCAGCTATCGAGGCAACTCAGCAGCCCCTCGACGGACACTGCGGCCGGGGCGCCATCTTCAACCGCGGCTCCCAGCAGGATGGAGCACCACGCGGCGGTGTGAGGCGGGAGGGACGCCAAGCGCTCTGAAAGTTCTGGCCTTAGTGTGTCTCCTCGGTGAAACGCCGAAGCCAGCTGACTGCTCGCGGCGACGAGCGCCTCTTCTTCTGGCGTCCCCAAGCTCTCACCAGCCAGCATCGCGCGGGTCGGTGCCGCTTCTGCGGCCGTCAGCAGGGCTTCGATCAGGGCGTCAGCCATACCTAGCGGCTACGGGGCGGCGCGGCGCGGTGGGTCAGGGGTTGGTGGCGCTCCAGGCTGAAGTAGCTCGGCGTGCCGATATTCCTCAGGCCGGTTTGGATGTACGACCAGCCGAGGAGTAGCTGACTCGAGCCTTTCTCTACGGCAACGATCGGGTCACGCACGCGGTTGACGAAGTCGAGCGTCTTGTTTTGACCGAGGCTGTAGTCAATCATCAGGCCGCCGTTGAGAGCTGGTCCTGGCACCTCGTAGTCGTCGAGGGAGACGACCTCGTAGTGGCCGAAGCTGAAGATGTCGCCCTTCTTGATCATCGGTTCCCAGCTTGGGTCTGCCAACGGTGATTGCTGGATGCGCACGTTCCAGCCGCGCAGCACACCGGTCTCAGGATCGCGGTGGAAGGTCTTCATGAACTTCTTCCACGTGAGCTTCTCCACGATGCCGGGCAAGCCGAGGCTCACGCCTTTGTACTCGAAGTCGTCCAGGGACTCCGGGTCGATGGGGTAGCCGCGGCTGAGCTCCTTGCGTAGCTCATCGGGGCTCAAGTCGAGGAAGTCACGGAAGCTCGCCATGGGCGGACTCTATCAGGCTCTGGCCAGCTAACCCAGCATGCGCCGACGGGTGAAATGATGGGCAATCGTGAAGAACGCCAAGAGCCCGATGCTCGTACAACCGATCAGCCACGAGAGGTGCCCGCCCGGGTCCCCATGCACGAGCAAGCCGCGAGACGTTTCCGCGAGGTGATAAACTGGGTTCAGCTGCATCGCGGTGCGCAGCCAAGCCTGCTGCGGCTCGAGGGGAAAATACGTGTTGCTGATCAGGCTGATGGGCATGCCGATCAGGAACACCGGGTAGTTCATGTGATCGATGGACGGCACAACCGCGGTGAAAATCAGCCCGAACGCCGAGAAGCAGAAGCCTGCCAACATGCCCAGGAAGGGCAGCGCCGGGAGCCACGCCAAGCGGAGCTCGACCCAGCCCAGCAAGTCGAACACCGCGAGCACCGCACACACGATGGCCGAGTTCATGAAGCCCCGCACTCCGGCCCACAAGATCTCTCCCCAAACCAGGTGCGGGAGCTCCACCTGAGTGGCCAAGATGCCGTCCCAGGTCTTCTGGTAGAACATGCGCACATACGCCGAATACAGCGACTCGTAGAACGGCGTGCCGAACGCGGTGTAGGCGATCAAGCCCGGCGCGACGTAGGTGGCGTAGGAAAGCGTTGCCCCGCGGTAATTGATTTCACCGACGTAGCCTTGTAACCCCAGGCCAAACGCCAGGAAGAACACCACGGGTTCCATCGCCGGCGGGAAGAACGCGGTGCGCCAGTTGCGCAGATACACCAGCGCGTTGCGCCGCAAGACGGCCAGGGAGCGCCAGTCGAACGCCTCGAGCCAGTACTTCACTTCTTGGCTCCCCTGCTGCTGCTGCGAGACAGCTCGAGGAACAAGTCGTCCAGGTTTGGAGGTCGCACCGTGAGCCGCACGCTGGGCAGTCGCTCGCTGATGTCCGCTAATTGCCGCGCGGTAACGGGCGCCAGGATGTCGCTCAGGACCTTGTGGGTCGGGAGCCCCATCTCTCTCAGCACCTCGAGCACTTGCGGGCGCTCTTCGAGGTCCGCGCGCAGGGTCAACACGTGCTCCCCGAGCAAGCTACCGAGCACCTCGTGAGGTAGTCCCCGTGCGGCGACGCGCCCTTCACGCAGCACCACCAGCTGATCGCTGAGGCGCTCGGCCTCGTCCATGTAGTGAGTCGTGAGGATCACGCCCATGCCGGCTTTGCGCAGCTGATCTACAAGCTCCCATACGGCGACACGCGCCGCGGGGTCGAGGCCCGTGGTGGGTTCGTCCAAGAAGAGGATCTCCGGGTGATGCACGATGCTGCGCGCGATCAGTAGCCGCTGTTTGTAGCCACCGCTCAAGGCGTGGGGCGATGCGTCGCGATACTGGGTCAGGTCGAACTGTTCGAGCAGCTCTTGCACGCGCTGCTTCACGTTGGGCACCCGTGGATTGAAGTAGCCCGCGTACACCTGCAGGTTCTGTTCGACGCTGAAGTCGTAGTCGAGGGTGTCCTCCTGAGTGCACACGCCGATGATGCGCTTCAGCGCGGTGCGCTCCTCTGCGAAGTCGCGTCCCCGATAGCGGATCTCCCCGGCGTCCGGCTCGATGAAGCCGTACAGCATGCGCAAGGTCGTGGTCTTTCCAGCGCCGTTCGGTCCGAGCAAGCCGAGCACGGAACCCGCGTTGCAGATCAGCTCGAGCTGACTCACGACTTCCCGGTCACCGTAAGACTTGCTCAGTCCCCGGGTCTCGAGCAGAGGTGCGGTCATCAGTGGTGTCCGTACGGAGTGAGGTCGACGTCGACCAGCACGCTCGAGCGGTCCTCTGGATCGACGATCACCTGGATCTCGCAGCCCGGTTGAATGCGCGGAATGGCTAGCTGGTTGATGATCGCTTCGGTGAGGGCCTTGTAGGTTTGCCCCTTGAACGTGACCTCGAGCTCGAACTGCACCAGCGGATGGTCGTTGATACCTCCGCCGCGGCTCGAGATCTTCAACACCTTGGCGCTGCCGGGCTCTCCGCGAGCCTCGAGCTCACGCTTCTCTTTGCTCTCTTTCGAAGACTGGATCGCCTTCATGGTCAGGCCAACCACGACCATGCCGATCATGATCGTCGCGCCGATCCCTTTCAGCGTGTCGTTGTGGGCTGCAAAGCCCGAGATCACGAAGCCCCAGGCAAAGGCCCCCGGAATCGAAAGCAGCACGAACTTTCGTTGGGTCTCGTTCACCACGCGAACTCAAGTCGCACCGCGAGGCCGAGTCAAGCCAGACCAAGCCTCATTCAGGGGATTCGATGCAGTGACACATCACGGCGATGCCGGTGTTCTTCTTGCGGTAGGCGCCGCACATGTCCTGGCAGACCTTGAGCGCCACAGCCTTTGGCACCCCGAAGATCACGAAGCGCTCGTCCCGCAGCTTCGTGTTCGGAACTTCCTTGGTGGAGGCGTAGGTCTGATGGATCGGTTGGTTGTCGAAGGTCGTCGCGTAGAAATAGGGCGGTTCCTCGAGGCACTCGACCTTGAAGGACTTCAAGCACTCTTCGCAAGAGTCGAGCAAGTTGCCGATCATGTCTGCTTTCACCTCGGCTTGCCTCGCGCTGCACTCCTGCATGCCGTGGGTCTTGATCAGACCGACCAGCGTGAGCTTGGTGCTCTGGATCGTGACCTCGGCCTCGACGTGCATGTAGCCAGGTGGTCCGGTGTAGGTCTCTGACTCCCGCCTCTTGCAGCCCAGCACCAATGTCAGGGCACCGAGCAACGTCACCGCTAGCGCTCCTCGCAACATACCCGACAGCGTGTCCGAGCGGTCTCTTGTCGTCAAGGGTCGTGCTGCGCGCCCTCGGCGTGTACGCCGAGTGCGTAGTG
>JBFXBK010000262.1:0-12857 GCA_050183255.1 Polyangiaceae bacterium
TACCGTGAGGAAACTTGTGGGCGTCACTCGGCGGGCTTCTGATGGCGCTTGCCCTTGCCCTTGCCCTTGCCTTTGCGCTCGCCGCGCTTGGCCTTGCGCTCGGCCATCTTCTGCTTCAGCTCGGCCTTGGTGACGGCGTTGTCGCTGTCGGCGTCCGCCTTGCTGAGGCGCTTCCACTTCTTCTCGCCCACTTCGCTCTCGGTGAGCTTGCCGTCCTTGTTCGTGTCGTGCTTCTTGAACACGCGCTCGATGCGGGCGGCGGGGTCGCGGTGCTTCTTGCCTTCGCCATCCTTTGCGCTGGCCATTGCGGTCACGCCGGCGAGGGCACCAAAGATCAGGACGGAGAGGGCGACGATGCGGGTCTTGCGGGTCATGGGCGGGGAGTCCTTTCTCGAGACGAGGTCTGCTTGGTTGGGGGTTCGTGTCGTCTCGAACGACCCCTAATCGCCGTGCCCCGGGTGCCTGTTAATCAGGTGCCTGCGATCGACCCGAACGATTTCTCGAGCAGGCGCGCTTCCCCGCTTTGAAAGGCTGAATCCAGCGCGAAGAGCCGTACGCCGCCCGCCGGCGCCGCACCCAGCGCCAAGGCGAGCTGGTGGAGCTCACTCGGTTGGTCGAGGTAAAAGGCCCAGGGTTGCGCTGGACGCTTGGGTGCTGGCTCGAACTGCGCGCCGCCCTCTGCGCTCAGCGCGAACGAGAACTGGTGCAGCGGCTGGCTCAGGCCCATGCCGATGGCCTTGATGTAGGCCTCCTTGAGCGTCCACACCTCGTAGAAGCGCGCCTGGCGTCGTTCCTCGGGGATCTGCCTGAGCTCCGCTTGCTCCAGCTCCGAGAACGCGGTGCGCGACATGCCGAGGAAATTGCGGCGCTTGTCCCGGCGCTCGACGTCCACGCCGCAGTCGAGCTGCCGGCTGACGGCGCACGCGGCGAGCCCGCCGGTGTGACTCAAGTTGAAGCGCAACCAGCGCAGCTCCGGCTCTGCGAGCTCGGGCCGGCCGTAGGGGCCAATCACGTAGTCCCAGGTTTGCGGTCCACGCTCCGGCAAGTAGCGGCTCAGCACGTGGCGCAAGCAGGCGTGCGCCGCGATGAACTGCACGCGGTCCTCCTTCATGCGGAAGTCGCTGGCGCGTTCGCGCTCGCTCTCGCTGAGCCAAGTCGTCAGCTCGTCCAGGCGGCCACCGTCCCAGGCCGTGCTCGGCGGCAGGCTGAAGAGCCAGACGTGAGCTTCGCTCTCGAGTGCCAGCGCGAACTCGGAAAGGGTCACACAGCGCCCATGGGGTCAAGGAGCGCGGGTTGCAATGCTTGATTGCCGCACAGCTCTTGAGCCAGCGTGCGCAGCCACTCGCTGAGCGCGCCGCTCGCCGTTGAGGGCGCTGCCAGCGTCCCCGTTTGAACTGCGCGCACGAGAGCGATCGTCTCCGGCGCCGGCTCCTCCACGTCGAACACGCCCAGCTGGCGCGCGAGCTCAGCGCGCCGCACCCGCTGCACCAATGTCATCAGCAGGGTAGCGCGCACTTCATCGACGCCGGACAGCTGCATCCAGCGCCGCACCTCGCCTTCAAAGTTCGGATCGGGGGGGTGAGGGGACTCACCGTGCGGCGCCGGGCCCAGTCCATTGATGGCGTCGAGCACGTGGCTCCGTCGCGCAGCGTAAGGCAGCGCGCTCAGCACCTCGGGCGCGATGGGCTCGCCCACCCAGTAGTCTTGACGACCAAAACCGTGAGGAAATTCGAGCTTGCCCTGGCACGGCTCCACCGGCAGCCCGCCGCTGAAGCGCACGGGCACGATGGGCAAGCGCTGCTCCACCGCCAGGTCCAGGAACAGCGAGGAGAGCTTGCTCGTCGCCTCACGGCAGCTCTGGGCGCGGGTGCCCTGGGCGTGCACGAAGAACGAGTCGCCTTGGCTCAAGCGCTGCTTCAAATCCGCGAGGATATGGAACATCGAGTCGGGCGCGCTCTGGTCGAAGTAGACGATGGCTCGAGGGTCCCGCGCGCCGGGGTAGCTGAACAAAGAGCGCAAGATCCAGCCGATCCAGCGCGTCTCGTGCTTGGCGTTGGCCATGGTGACCACCTGGGTGCCGCTCAGCGCGGAGAGCAGGTTCGTGATCAGGAGCGACTCGATCTGCACCTGGTGGTTCGCGATGTAGATCGCTGGCTTACCGGCGATGGCGTAGAAAGCCTCAGGTGCCGTCAGCACGACACGCTCCACGAAGCGCTCGATCAAGCCTTCCCACAGGTCGCTTCCCAGCCAGCTGCCGTTGACGCCGAGGGCCCCCGTCCAGTGGTTGCGCACCGAGGACAGGTCGAGCCGCTCAGCGACCGGTGAGGCTTCTGCGTCGCGCACCAGGTAGTCGTCACCATCGCGCCCAGCGACGACACGAGGCCGCGAGAGCGGCAAGCCGTCTGGCAGCAGGCCAGGATGCAGCTGCTCGCGCGCGGCGACGTGTTCGTGCACCGCGATGCGGCCTGCGTTGGCCGTGCCGTACACGTGCTCCAGGGTGCCTGGCATCCAGTTGCTGGCGTCGGCTTCGGCTTGGCTGAGGCGGGTGTCGCCGTCGGTGTGGCGCGAGAGTGAGGCGCCCGGCACGTAGCGCTTGTCGCGCAGGAAGGCGCGGCGCTCCAGAGGCGGGAGCGCTCCAAGTTTGCCTTGTGGAAAACACGCCTCCGCCAGCAACATCTCCGCGAACACGGCTTGCTCTCCCGAAGCGCCCTGTCCGATCCACTGCAGGCGAAAGCGGGGCAAGTCGGGCTCCAGCAGGAAGCCATCGACGCGCACCTCGCAGCGCACTTCGCCCTGCTGCGGTACTGGGCCGAACACATCGAGCTGCAGCACCCGCGCCGGATACCCGACGCGCCCGGCGGGCACGGCTGCCCAGCGCTCGAGGCGATCGTGAGGGATGGCGTGAAGCCCCGCGTCGAGCAACGCAGGATGCAAGAGCCCGCGAGGCACTGTGCTGGCGCCCGCGTCCAACACCGCGCTCGCACCAACCGTCGCCGCCGGGAGCGGGGCCTCCGTTGCGCGCAACAGCAGCTGAAACGCGGGGCCGTGAAACAGCCGCGCGGCGGCGTACGGATCTTCCAGGGCTTCGCCGGTCAGCTGGGGCAACGCGGTCGGCGCTTCAGGGCGCTGCCCGGCGAGTGCGACTGCAGCGGCGAGCTGCACCGCTTCAGCCTGGCTAGCGTCCAGCAAAACCACGCGGAAAGCCTTGAGCTTGCCCTGGTCAGGGAGCGCCGTGACCTCGGTGCGCAGCACGCGCTCTTGATCGCCGTCGAAGTCGATCCAGCCTGCGAGCTGCACGTCCTTCAGGCGCACCAGCTCCAGGGGGCGCGCCGCGTCGGCCACCGCGCGCCCGAGCAAGTCGACGACGGACATCATCGGCAGCGCCGGACGGGCGTAGGTGGGGCAGTGGTCCGCGAGCCACGGCGTCGCTTGCAGGCTGTAGCGCTCCGTGATCGCTCCAGGTGTCGCTGAAGACTGCGTTCCGGCTGGAGACGGAGCCGCGCTGATGTGGGTCGGGACCGCCTTCAAGCTGCTCGGCGGCGCGCCGCTCACGAGGCGCATGCCGAGGTTCTGCGCCTCGTAGATGCGGATCCCGTCGACCCACAGGCTCGCGTTGGCGACGCACAGCGCGCTGCCGTTCTCCACCCGCTGCTCGGTGATCTCGAGGGTCGTAGTCACCGTGTCGTTGTGGGGCACCACCTGGCCGCGGTACTTCCAGGTCAGCGCCTGGTCCAAGGCGATCGGCTCGAAGCGTGCGTCGGGGATGCCCGCGTCGAGACCTTGCTCCAGCATCCACAGCTGCAGGAGCTGAATCATGGCTTCGATCCCCAGGGAACCGGGTTGTACTGGATCCTGGAAGAAGTGCGCCTTGAAGTACCAGTCACCGGAGCGCACGCGCTTCTCGCCGCGCATCGTGCCCAGGCCGTGGCTGCCTTCGCCAGGCCAGTAGCCGGTGATGCGCTCCAGCATGTCGAGCTTCGAGCCTGGCAAGCGTGCGGAGCGCTCGTAGTAGGGGCCGCTACGCGAAGTGAGATCGGCGGAGAAGTTGCTCTCGCGTTCGAGGAGCGCCTTGTCGGCGGGGCTCACCCCCAACCCCACTTGATTCTTCAGCGCGTCCGGTGGGAAGAAGCCGAACAGGGTCGTCATGTCGTAGACCAGGCGATCCCCCAGGAAACACTGCACGTCGAAGCCGACCAGCGTCATGCCGGCGGAGCGCGACACCTTGGTGAGCTTCACTTCGCTGCGCAAAATGCCTGCGTTGTCCAGCAGCTCCGCCTTCAGCGTGCCGGTGCCGTCGAGGTTACGGAACATCACCTCGCTGTCGCCCAGAGCGCCGCCAACGTAGCTCGCCAGCCAGCCACAGGGCTGCAGCGCCGCCTCGAGCAGCACGCAGTAAGGCATGCTGCGCGCGCCGTTGTCGTCGAAGTACCAAGAATCCGCAGGGATATCGTACTCCACCACCACGCTCGCCCCGGGCTTGGGCTCGCCGATGGGGCCCTGCACGTCGACCACGCGGGTGAGGAAGTGATAAGGCGGCCCCGGGAGCCGCGGCACGGCCATGGGAGCGAAGTCCGGAGGGCCGTCGTAGCGCGCGTACATCGGCCCGAACGCCTCGCTGGGGCGCCCCCAGGCGCACGCCAACAGCGAGCGGAAGTCGAAGGTGAAGTCTCCCTTCTCTGTCCGCACGGAAGCGGCGGGTCGCGCGCCGGGGAAGGCTGGCTCCGTGAACCTGTCGAGCAGCCTCGAGTCCGCGGACATCGGCCAGTCAGGGACCAGCTTGAGGCCCACGCGGCGGGCGTGGAACGCCTTGTGGCCGTCGACGGAGCACAGGACGTCGGCGTAGATGGTCGGCTCCGGGCCGGCGATCAGCTCCTCGACGAAGACTTCGTAGCTCAGGCGACCGGATGTCGGCGTGACCTGGCCACGGCAGCGCATGTCGATGGGCGCATCGGTCACGGGTTGGAAGCGCCAGGCGTCGCGATCCAGGGTGTAGCCCATCGCCGCCAGGTAGAAGGACAGCGCCTGCACGCAGCCCTCGAACATCAGCGTGCCAGGCATGCACGGATCGTTCTTGAAGTGACCTGCGAAGTACCAGTCGTCGGGGGTGACTGGAGATTCCGCGCGTAAATAGCCGCGGCCCCAGGGGCCACCTTGAGGATCGAACACCGGAACGCTGTCGAGGAAGAGGTGCGGCGGCCTCTGGATGGTGGGCGTGAGGGTGTGAGTCTCCGCGCGCTCGAAGCCAGGCCCGAAGCACTCCCAGGGCCTGCCCTCGGCGAAGGCGCGCACTTCGCTCGCGTCGAACGAGCTTCGGGTGCACACGGCGCGCGGCGCGTCCAGCCGCGGATCCTGCACGATTTCCTGGGATTCTGCGGTCCACACGATACCTGCGGACTCCGCGAGCTCTTGATCCGTGAAGAAACCAGCCTGCCCGCTCTCGACGCGCAGCCTGAGCTCGCCGTTCACGCGGCACTCGTAGCGGAAGAAGAACAACCGCACGTCGCCGTGCTTGGCGTGCCCGTCGATGTGGATGTCGTAGCAGAGCGTCTCACCAGGCTTCGGCAGCTCACCAAAGTACGTCAGCTTGCAGCCGAGCAAGCGGTACACGCGCTCGCCTTGATTCAAGAAGTCGGCGCCCATGTACGAGATGAGCATCAGATCCGCCTGACCCGACTCGATCATCACGCCAGCCGGCATGCGCCCGCGGAACAGGTACCAGGCGTCTTCCGTGACGTCGGTCTCCGACCACAGCGTGCCGCGCCCGAGCTCGCCTGGGGTGGCGTCGATACCCGTCACGCGATCCGCGAGGAGCAGCGGCGGCTCCGGCATGCGGACCTGGCGCGCGTAGCCGTCCTGGCGCGCGAACAGTGGCCCGTAGATCTCGGAGATCTTCCCCGAGGCGTGGACCTCCAGCTGCTGGCGGTTCAGCTTCAGGCCACGCGGTG
The DNA here is from genome assembly GCA_050183255.1 of Polyangiaceae bacterium. Lineage (GTDB taxonomy): Bacteria > Myxococcota_A > Polyangia > Polyangiales > Polyangiaceae > JAHBVY01. The sequence continues at coordinate 5,946 of JBFXBK010000262.1, forward strand.
CGTTGCTGGTCGGGGCCTGAGCGGCGGGCGCAGGAGTGTTCGCCAGCGTCGTTGGAGCAGCCGGCGGAGCCTTCACGACAACCGGCGGCGGCAACACCGCAGGCGCAGTCGGCTGCAGAGCAGGTTGCCGTGGGGAAACTGGGCGAGCCGGCGCCGTGGGGACTTGCTGCAACGCACCGAGCATCGCGCCTCGCGCCTGCAAGAAGCGCTGATGCACGGCTGCTTGCTGCTGCATGAAGCCGGCGTGCAGCTGCGCCAGGTTTCCCAGCACTGACTGCGGACCAGGAAGGCGCGGCGCAAGCTCGGGCTTCTGGTGCGCGGTCAGCGGTGCTCCGCTCGGGGTGGGAGCGGGCGCAGCTGTTGGCTGAGTGGCTACCGCGACCGACGGCCACTCGAGGGCGGAGGGCAGCGACGGAGCAGGCGGCATCGGTTCGGGTTCGGGGAGCGTATTCATGACAGTTTGCGTCGGTGGGGCGACGGAGACATCGCGCGCTGAAAGCGGAGGCCAGCTGACCAAAGGCGGATGCGCTGGCAGCTCGAGGACTGCCGCGGGTGATTCATTCACGTTTTCTTGGGGGGAGGTGAAGCGGCCAGGCGCCTCAGCCAGCCAAGCGTCCACGTTCAGGGAAACGCCTGCTGCCAAGAGCTCGGCGATGGTGTCCAGCGTGTGCTCGAAACCGGAGCCACGGCGATCGAGCGCGACGACCACCGCTTCCTTGCAGCGATCGCCCAATACCTCGCGGATCCACCCGCTGCAGGAGTTGCCGGGGCCGTGCTCGACGAACACGCGCACGCCGTCGCGCCAGGCTGCTTCGACTAGCCGCGGAAAGTTGAGCTGATCGCTGGCGTGGCCCAGGATGGCTTCGGCGCAGGCCTCCTGACTTGGCGTGTAGGAGGCGCCCGCCGCTCCCGAGTAAAAGCGGATGTGCGGCGCCGGCGTGACCACGCGACGATGTACAGCGAGCCAGGCGTCGCGCACGCTGGCGAGCTCCGGCACGTGCACCGCGAGGTTGTACTCGAGCTCGAAGCAGCGCTGCGCCCCGAAGTGGGCGACCAGGCGCTCGCACGCGTCGCGTGCGCCAGAGATGACACACTCGTTCGCGGTGTGGATGATGGCCAGGCGCAGCCGAGGCTCATCCGCGAGGTAACGCTCCACGCTGGCGAGGGGCGCGAGCACCGTGCAGTTGGCCCAGTCGACGTGTGCCTCGCCCCACGCGCTCGCCACGGCACGGAACTGACCGCCGACGTGCTCTTCGAACAGCCGGCTGTCTGCCAGCTCCTGGCGCATGGCAGCGACGTCCGTCCAGACGCCAAACGCGAACAGGCTGTTGCTCTCTCCGGAGGAGTAGCCGAGCGCGGCGCTCGGTGCGAGACGGAGGTCGCGCAAGGAAAACTCTGCATGCAGCTGAGTCAGCGCCGATGCGCCCCACAGGCGCTGAGCGTTGGTTGGCGTGGGCTCTGCTTCGTAGGCCCAGCCGAGGCACGCCTCCAGCTCCGGAAAGCGCGCCGCGATACGCGTCGGCAGGCTGGGTAGTGCGCTCAAGAAGTCGCGTCCCATCCCGGTATACGCAGCACCTGCGGAGGTGAAGACGTAGGCGAGCTCTCCCTGGACCGGTTGCGTGCGGAAATGAATGCCGGGGAGCGACAGGCGTGCTGGCAGTGGGCTCACTGCCAGGAGCTGCAGCGCGCGCTTGAGGCGCTTGTCGAAGGTCGCTTGGTCGTCGGCGACGAGCACCAAGCAGACCGCGCCGTTCGAGCTTGCGACGACTTCGCCACGCGTGGCTTGCTCCAGCTGCTTGCGCAGCGCGTCCGGCGTTTCAGCTCTGAAGACGTGGAGGCGTAGCTCGGAGTGAGGCGCGCTGTTCCTCACCCCCTGATCCGCGGAAGCAGGCTGCGGTGGCGCGTAGGCCTGGAGCGTGCCCTGCCAGCGGCTGCCGCTGAAGCTTGAAACGGTGACCTGGGCGCTGCGATCGCTGAGCCACGGCTTGCCGCCCGGTTGCACACCCGCGGACAGGCAAAGCGCGGCGGCGCCGAAGTGCAGGAGTCCTGACGCTGCGTGGCTGTGACCGAACAGCGGCGCGAGGCTGTGGGTCGCATCGGGCCCGAACTCGGTTCCCGCCGTGGATGCGTCCGCGGCGTTGAACACCGCGTAGATGCGGTCACCCGCGAGCTCCGCGTCGCTGAGGCGCTTCAGGACCAGCGTCACCGCTGCATCCCCGTGGATCTGCCGTGAGTCGGCGAACAGCGCCTGGGCGGCGGCGCGATGTACTGGTTCACAGGAGAGGTCAACGGCGCCGACCAGCGCCGCGTCGAGGTGCCCATCGGCGAGGCTGCGCGCGGCGATGTCCAGCGCCTCCAGCCCGGAGAGCTCCTCGGCGCACACGCTCGCGCTGCGTCCGCCGAGATCGAAGGCGCGGTTCAGGCGATTGGCAGGCAGGTTCGGCATCGTGCCGAGCACACCGGCGGACGTTAGCTCGCCGATCAGCGCTTGCTTGGCGTCCTTGAGCCACGCCGCATCGGGCGTAGCTCCTGCGCTCGTGCGTTGGGTGCCCAGGCGCCAGCGCGCGCCGTAGCGCGAGACTTCCGGATCCGTCCCCATGCCCACGAACACGCCGCAACGCTCTCGCGGCAGCTCAGCGACCTGAGCCAGCGCCTCGCGCGCGGTCTGCTCGAGGAGCAGCTGCTGCGCCAGGGTATGCTTGAGGTCGCTCGGCGGTTGCCCTGCCGCGCGGATATCCACGGGGATGGCATTCGCCAGGCCTTGCAGCGCCCCATCGATGTCGGAGAGTTGGGGCGTTGAGCTCGTCAACGCTTCGAGCACCGCTTGCCGACCGCTGGCTTTCGCTGCGGTGATCCCGATGCCGACGATCGCGATGGACGTCGCCTCCGGGGCAGGCAAGCTCTGGGGCACCGCTGACTGCGGCGAGCTGCGGCGATACTCTTCGAGCACCAGGTGCGCGTTGTTGCCGCCGAACCCGAACGCCGAGAGCCCTGCGCGGCGCAGGCCATCGCTGACGTGGGCGGGCACGCGCCACGGCTCCGCGCGCTGCAACAGGCGAAACCGGGAGTCTGGGCCCAGGTCGCTGAGGGGCTCCGCGACGCTACGGTTGGGAGGCAGTGTTTCCGTGCGGAGTGCTTCGGTGAGCTTGAGCAGCCCGGCGACACCGGCTGCGGTGATCAGGTGGCCCAGGTTGCCCTTCAGCGAGCCGAGGGGCAGCTGCTCGGCGCCTGGAGCAAACACCTCGGAGAGGCCCGCAAGCTCCGTCGCGTCACCGATCGGAGTGCCCGTGGCGTGGCACTCGAGCAGGGAAATTTGGCTGGGATCGATGTCTGCCAGGCGGTAGGCCTCGCGCAGCGCGCGTACCTGGCCCGATTGACTCGGCACCAGGAAGCCGCGCCCGCGCCCGTCGTTGGACAGCCCCACGCCGCGGATCACGCCGTAGATTGGGTCGCCGTCGCGCTCAGCGTCGGCTAGCCGCTTGAGCGCCACGGCGCCAGCGCCTTCCGCTGGCACCAGGCCGTCCGCTGCCGCGTGGAAAGGACGGCTCTGACCGGTCTTGCTCAGGGCATTGAGGGCGCTGAACCCGACGTGGATGAACAGGTCGTCGGCGCAGTTGGCCGCGCCGGCGAGCATGAGGTCGGCGGTGCCGGCCTGCAGGCGCTCGCAGGCGAACTGGATCGCGTAGAGCGAGCTCGCGCAGGCCGCGTCGAGCGCAAAGGCGCCAGCGCCCAGGTCCAGCGCTCGCGCGAGGAGCTGCATCGGCAGGCCAGACTGAAAGCGATCGCGCGGGTTGGCGACGGGGCCTGCCTGGAGTCCCGAAGTTGCGAGCCAGTGCTGCTCGGCGAAGCGCGCCATGCCGGCGCTCGGAAAGCCCAAGATCCCGTACGCCGCACCAACGCGGGTGCCCCGGGGCTTGGCGACGGGCTCGAGCGCCTCGCGTGCGGTGTGCAGCACCCACAAGAACAGCGGATCGAGGCCGCTGAAGGCGTCCATCAGCTCCGCGGTTCTGGAGCCCAGCAGCACATCCAGCGGCGGCGGCGCGTCGCTGACGTAGCCGCCATGGTCCGACCAGCTATGATCTGGACGCGGCGCCTCTGGCGAGGTGAGGATTTGATCCTTGGGGATCCGCCAGCGGCCCTCGGGTACCGGCGCGACGGCGCTGCGTTGGGCACATACCAGCTCCCACAGCGCAGCGGGTGAGGACGCGCCCGGCAGGAGGCAGCTCCTGCCGACGATGGCGATCGGCGTTGCAGTGCGGCGCACGCTGCTCCTTCAGGCTCGGCTCTCGACGCGCGGGCGCGCCGGCAGCTGATGCGTCTCGACGCCTGCGAGCTCTGCTAGCAGGTTGCCCGCAGCGTCGTGGAGGGCGATGTCCATCACCGCGCGTTGCCCGCTCACCCGCTGAGCAACCAGCGTGCAAGTCAGCGGGCCTCGCGTCGGAGGGCGATGCAGCGTCAGCGACGCCACGCTGGTGGGCAGCGAGGCGCCTCCGAGCATGCGCTGGCTCCACAAGAGCGCGAGCTGGAGCGCGCCGTCGAGGGCCGCGGGATCGGTGTGCCACTGTGCGGTGGTCGCCGTCCAGTCGCTCTCGAGCACGCTCTGCATGACCGCGACCGCGCCCTGTTCAGAGGTGCCCGTGACCTGGGAAATCACCTGAAAACGCGGCCCGTGGAACAGCACCTGGCCGTCGTAGACGGCGCGTCCGCTCCAGGGGTCGAGGGCGAGGGCTGCTTGGCTCACTGAGCTGGCGCTGCTGCTTGCCGGCTTGGCGCTACCCCGCGGCAACAGCTCTGCGGTGCAGCGGTAGTGCAAGCCGTGCTCGCTCGAGAGCTCGAGCTGAGCCACGATGCCGTGCCCGTTGGAGACTTGCTTGCAGCGCACCACGAGGCGCGTCGGCGTGGTGTTGAAGTCTCGCAGGACGATGCCGCGTAGCACGCGCACATCGCGCAGGCGCGCGAGCTCCAGGTGAGGCGCGTAGGCCTGAGCGGCGCGTGCTAGCCACTCGATGGCGAGCACCACCGGCACCGTGGGAACGCCATCCACGGCGTGATCCGCGAGGTAGGGGTGAGTGCTTGGGCCGACCAGCAGCTCGTGGACGGCTTCTCGCGGCTCGCTGCTCGGGTGGAGGTCGGAGTCGGGATCGCCGCCGAGCACCACCGCCGTCGGTTCGTTTGCGGCGGAGCAGAGCTCCTCCTTCAGCATCAGCGCGCCGCGGGCTTCAGAGATCAGCGGAACGCCCATGCGCTCGAAGTGCACGCGCAGCTCCGGCGTCACCATGCCGCTTTGCCAGGGACCCCAGCCGAGGGAGCGCACGATGGCTCGCGGACGACGCGCAGCCTCAGCTGCGGCGACGACGTTCAGCACCTCGTTCGCCATGGCGTAGTCGCTCTGGCCCAGGTTGCCGGTGCGCGCTGCGACCGACGAGAAGTAGATCAGCGCCTTGAGCGGGTCCGTCGCGGTCGCACCGAGCAACGCGCGGAGCCCTTGCACCTTGGTGTCGAAGACCCAGTTGAAGCTGTCCTCGGTCTTCTCCGCGATGCGCTTGTCGGCGATCACGCCCGCGCCGTGAATCACCGCGGAAATGGGACCCCACTCGCTGCGCACGCTGTTCAGAGCCTGCTCGAGGGCAGCGCCGTCGGCGACGTCGATGGCGAGGTAGCGCGCTGCGGAGCCCCGCCCTTCGAGGGCCGAGAGTGTGCCGCGGATCTCTCGCTGAGCGAGCAGATCCTTGAGCTGACTGGCGATCAGCTTCGGGGTGAGCGCCGCGCCGGACTGCTTCGCGCGGTTGATGAGCGCGGCCTTGAGCGCTGGCTCGCCGCTCACGCTTGCGAGCTCGGTCGGCTCAGGGGTCAGCGCGGTGCGGCCGAGCAGCACGAAGCGGAGCGGCGCGGCTTCTGCCAGCGTGAGCAGGCAGTTCGCCGTCACGCCGCGCGCGCCGCCGCTCACCAGCACCACGTCCTTCGGTGCCAGGCACAACGCGGCTGGCTGTGCCGGGACACGCGCGTTGCGTAGCGCGAAGCGGCGCCCGCTAGCGCTCAGGCCCACGTCGGCGTCGGGGCCGCCATCCAGCACTTCGCTGACGATACGCGCGGCTTGCTCTTCCAGGCTGAGCTCACCGCGAGCGAGATCGATGGCCTTGACGCTGACGCCTGGATGCTCCTTGCCGACGGTGCGAGTCAGCCCCGCGACGCCGCCGGTGTAGGCGCGAAGCGGATCGACGCTGCAAGGCACGTCTGCAGCCAGCTGCTTGCCTCCAAATGCGCCGCCGGTATCCTGCACGCTGACGAACAGCCCGCGCTGCGGCTCACTGGTTGCGAATTGCTTTGCCGTGCGGAACGCGGCACGGTTCACGTTCAGCGCCTGCTCGACGCTGTTGATGGGCCGCAGCGCCTCGAGACAGATCACGCCGAAGGCGCCGCCTGGTACCTGGTCGACGCACTCCGCGAAGACGCCACGCGCGCTCAGCTGAGCCGCGACTGCCTCGCCTAGCCCGCTGCCGTCACGCGTGACGACGACCAGCCCGCCGCCGTACACACCTGCAGGCGCGAGACCGAGCGCGGGCGCCTCGAACGGCAAGGTCGCGTAGCGCCCTGCCGCCGGATCCTCCGTGGGGTCGCCCAACGTAGCGGATGCTACGTCAGGCGCTGATGCTTTTGGGGAGCTGGTTCCTTTGGCTCCACCGCCCGCCAGGCGCTCGTTCATGTAGTCGACGATCTGTCCCAGGGTGCTGAGCTTTGCCATCACGCTGGTGTCGACTTGAGGCAGCCCCGGAGCGCGCTCCTGCATGCCGCTCAAGATCTCGACGCGCTTGATGGAGTCGATGCCGAGGTCGCCTTCGAGGGTCATCTCCGCGTTGAGCATTTCCGTGGGGTAGCCGGTCTTCTCGGCGACTACCTCGAGTAGCAGCGCGT
>JBFXBK010000263.1:0-12843 GCA_050183255.1 Polyangiaceae bacterium
GGACCCCGACCCGTACGAAGTCGAGATCTCGCTGACGGACGAGGGCATCAAGGCAACCTGCACCTGTCCAGCGTTCAAGAAGACGAATCAGCACTGCAAGCACGTCGCCGCACTCTTGATCAACGTACGAAACCAAGCCCGGGCGAAGCTGCCGCGGCGCGAGCCCACTCCTCCAACGCCGCCTCAACCCCAGAACCAGCAGACCAACGGCGAGAGCAAAGCGAGTCGACGCCGCGACCGCCGCCGCCGAGCGCAGCTACAGCAACTGCCGGTTCCGCCCGGAGTCGATCTCCCCCCCAACTTGGACGCGACCGCACGCCCCACGGGCATCGGCGCATGGCTGGCTCCACGCGGTGCAACCAAGACGCTGAGCCTCGAGTTTCGTATCCACGTGCGACAAGGCGGGTTAACGGTAACGGTGTTGGACACCGACGCGCGGGTTCCGCTCTTGCCCAGCGTCGCGCTGAACTGGCAAGCCATGTCACCGACCTCAGACCGCGACGCGCTGCGTGTGCTGACGCGTTTCGAGAGCGGCAACCCGCGCCACCCAGCCGTTGATATCCGCGGGGAAGACGCCGCGGAGCTACTTCCGCTGCTCAAGGGGCGACGCGTCCTGCTCGAGCCAGCGTTGATGCAGCTGCGCTTTGCAGAAGAAGAGCTGCGCCCCCGCTTCGACTTGGAGATGGTTGGCAACGACACCATCGTCGCCAAAGCGACCTTCGAGCGCGCAGGCGACACGCGGCGCTTCTCGCTGTCGACCGGTGGCTGGTTCGAGGGCTCGCCCGGCTGGCACATCGAGACCGGCGAAGGCGTCGCGCGGCCACTGGACCGCAAGGTGTCGCCAGCAGCGCTACGCCGCCTACTCAAGAGCCCAACCATCGCCGAACCGGCGAGCGAGCTGATCGCGCTCATCACCAACGGCCTGCCTCGTGTGGCGCTGGAGGTCGGCGCAGAGCTCCCCGACCTTTCTCAGGTCGCGGACGTGATCGATCTGGAGCCGACCTTCCGACTGCGCGCGGGCGGCAGCCTCACCGAGGCTCACGTCAGCTTGAAGGCGGAGTACGCCGACATCGAGGTGGAGGTTCGCGCCGACGGGATCTCTCCCCCGATCCTGATCTTGCCGCCAGAGGAGGGTCAAAAACGCGCGAAATGCATCCGCTGCGACATCGCTGGCCAACAGACCGCGGTCCAGAAGCTGCTCGCGCTCGGCTTGACCCCGGATGAGTCCGGTGAGTCGTTCGTCGCCAACGGCGGCGACGCGATCGACTTCTGGTCGAAGGGCGTTGAAGCGCTGCCTGAGGAGTGGGACCTCTTCGTGCCCGACGAGCTCGCCGGGACGCGCGTACGTTCGAAGCCCATCCAGATGAACGCTCGCGTTTCGAGCGGCGTCGACTGGCTCAACGTCAAGATCACCTACGAGAGCGAAGGCGTGGGCGTCGACGTCGACGAGCTGCGGCGTTGCCTCGCGGAAGGACTCAAATACGTCCGGCTGTCGGATAATAGCTACGCGCCCTTCGATGCTGACCGCGTGCAGCAGCTGATCGATCGCGAGGTCGAGCTGATGGCCGCGGCGGGCAAGAACGGGAAGATCCCGCTGTCCCACGCGGGCCGCATCCAAGAGTTGCTCGAACACACTGACAGCTCGACCGTGGCTGCCGCGACCAAGGCGCTGTTCAAAAAGCTCGCGTCGATCGACTCGATCAAGGCGATGAAGAAGCCCCGTGGCCTGAAGGCGACGCTGCGCCCCTACCAGGAGCAAGGCCTCTCGTGGCTCCGGTTCGTCCACGACCTAGGATCTGGCGGCGTGCTCGCCGACGACATGGGCCTCGGCAAGACCATCCAGACCATCGCGCTGATGCTCTCTCTCAAGAACGAGCAGAAGTCCCTGCGGGCGCTGATCGTGGCGCCCACCAGCGTGGTCTCCAACTGGGTGCGTGAGATTGAGCGCTTCGGTCCGACGCTGACCACCGCCCTGTGGCACGGAGCTGGACGCCGCGAGCAGCAGAGCGAGCTCGGCACCGCGAACGTGATCATCACGAGCTACGCGCTCTTACGCCGCGACATCGATCTCTTGAAGAAGCTCGAGCTCGACTACGCGATCCTCGATGAGGCGCAGAACATCAAGAACCCGGTGAGCGCGACCGCGCAAGCGGCGAAGGAGCTGAACGCCAGCCATCGCTTGGCGCTTACGGGTACTCCGATAGAGAACCGCCTGAGCGAGATCTGGAGCATCTTCGAGTTCGTCAGCCCAGGGCTCCTCGGGCCGCTGAACAAGTTCGAAGAGCGCTTCGCGCGCCCCATCGATCAAGGCGACTCAAAGAAAGCCGCCCGTCTGCGCGCCGTGATTCATCCGTTCATCCTGCGACGCACCAAGATGGAGGTGGTGAAGGATCTGCCTCCGAAGATCGAGAGCGATCAGATCATCGATCTGGCCCCGGATCAGCGCGCCATCTACACGCAGGTGTTGCGTGAGGTACGCGCGCAGGTGATGGGTGAGGTCGAGCGCGTTGGCGTCGCCAAGAGCCAGCTACATATCCTGGCCGGCTTGACCAAGCTGCGTCAGGCCGCGTGCGACCCACGGCTCCTGGGCCTTCCGCGAGAGTTTACCAACGAGGACAGCGGCAAGCTGATGGCCCTCCGCGAGCTCGTCGAGGAGTGTGAGTCCGGCGGCCACAAGGTGCTGATCTTCTCCCAGTTCGTTTCGATGCTGAAACTGATGAAGAAGGCACTGGACGAGGACAAGATCACCTACGAGTACCTGGACGGCAGCACCACGGACCGCCCCGAGCGCATCGACCGCTTTCAGAGCGATCCGACCGTCACCTGCTTCTTGATCAGCCTCAAGGCGGGTGGCTCCGGCCTCAACCTGACCGCTGCGGACACGGTCATCCACTTCGACCCCTGGTGGAACCCGGCCGTCGAGGACCAAGCCTCGGACCGTGCTCACCGCATCGGCCAAAAGAAGGTCGTCAGTGTCTACCGCTTGGTGGCCGCGGGGACCATCGAAGAGAAGATCCTACAGCTCAAGCAGAAGAAGAAGGATCTCGTCGCGAGCGTGCTCACGGAAGACTCCGGGGGCGCTAAGAAGCTGACCAAGGAAGATCTCGAGGATCTTTTCCGCGTAGAATAAGTACGAGCCTCGATGGCAGCGCAGGCCCGTCGGAACCCCGGCGGGCCGTCGTCATGCTGAGCGTGCCCTTCCGAGCCTCGTGCCCGACGTGAAAAGGCCCGCCAATTGGCGGGCCTTTCTACTTGCGCGCGCTGAGCGGCGCGCGGCTCCAGAGCAGTCGAACTCAGACGTCGCCGGTAGACTGCTGACAACCCATGCCGGTGTCATAGCCGCAGGGGCCGTTGTTCGTCACACAGCAGGGGGTACCGAAGCCGCTGTTCGGGCAGAACGCGGGGTTGCAGGTCCCCATGCTGCCGCCGTTGCCTGTGCCACCGTTGCCGCCGGCAGCGCTCCCGCCGTTGCCGCCATTCGCTCCGCCAGTGCCACCGTTCGCGGTCCCGCCGCTGCCAGCCGCACCAGAGCCGCCGTTGCCGGTGTTCCCGGAGCCACCGTTGGCGGTGTTGCCAGAGCCGCCGTTCGCCGTGTTGCCAGAGCCGCCCGAAGCGCTACTGCCCCCCGTGCCGCCAGTGGTTCCGCCGGTGCCGCCGGTGCTACCACCGCTGCCTCCGTTTCCCTCGAACACGCCATCCTCACTGCCTGCGCACGCGCTGACCAACAGCGCAGACGAGGCAAGCAGGGTCGCGACGAAGGCCCAACGGGAGCGAGAAACGCGGTTACGAGAAGCAGGGATCTGGGTTCGCACGGTGAACCTCCTAAGGGCGGAAAACAGAGCGCGGGAGCAAGACGTGACCAAGAACCTCTCGGTCGCAGCTAGTTTAGTCCGAGAGCCTGGCCTAGGGAAAAGGGAAACCTAATGAATCTCGATTCCAATTTCCCCACATCGAAATCTTTCTTGGAGCAAGCGCCAGAACTCGACTCGGTTCGGTCATGCGTGACGCGCTCCGACTACACGCCCAATGGATTCCTTTAGACTCAAAGTTTCTGAAAGGGCCGCTTTCTCCAGGGATCCAGGGCCCGGCGACGGTGTGGGTGGCGCGCTCAGTCGACCTACGAATGCGCTCTCGGCTCCCTGCGGCAAACCCTCAAACCCGTGATGACGCGGAGCCATGACAGCGCTGACATGGGTTGGAACGCGAGCCTCGACAGCAGTGTCGGACCGCGACGGCGGCGTCGTGAGCAAACCCTGCGCGCGTCACTTCTGGTTGAGCACGCACGGCCTTCCCCCGCGCACCGATCGGTTGGCCTCCACCGGAACACGCCCCGGCGGGCGGTCGCCGGTCACCTCCAAACGCGCGACAAAGCAACAATTCTGGGGACGCGGAGGGCCGCTTTTGCATAGCGTGGGGTCGCCATGGACGAGCTCGAGTCCCGCTCGGTGGAGCCAAGAACTAGAGGCACGACCGAGCTCGAAGCCGACCCCGCCTCGGCAGGCTCGGACGACGGCCAAGGGGGCGTAAGTCCGACCGCCCCGGCTTCGGAACACAGCCCCGCGCGAGAGCGGCGCCTCGCCCGCGGGCTCTTGGCGCTCTTGGTGGTGCTCTTCATCGGGTTCGCGTCCCTCTATGTGCGCCGCCTGAGCAACTTCATGTTGGGCGACATGGAGTTCACCGGCTGGGTGGGCCCCATCGCGGAACGCTTCGGCACCGGTGAGAAGCCATACATCGACTTCGTGCTGCCAATTCCTCCCGGAAGCTTTCTGCTGCTGCGCGCGATTCAGCTCATCAGCGGCAAGGCCGTCCTGCTCCAGGAGCTCTGGGTGGCGGCCATCTCGCACCTCTTGATGGGCCTGCTTGGATACGCGATGGCGCGCCCCTTCGTCGGCCGCCTGAACGCGTTCCTGGTCGGCGTCGGAACGCTGGTGATCGTCCTGCAAATCCACAAGGAATGTGCATACGACCACACGGCACAGCTGATGGCCTGGAGCTCCCTTGTGCTCGGACTCTACGCTCTCGTGGCCAAGGAGCGCTCGCGGCGACAGCTCTGGTTGTGGCTCGCGAGCGGCGCGTGCGCTGGGCTCACCCTACTCTTCAAGCAGAGCACCGGAGTCGGTGTGGTCGCCGGTTGGTTCGCCGCCCACGCCTACTTCGGGGTGATTCGTTGGTTGCGCAACGTACCACTCACCAGTCGCCGAGCCTTTGCCGGCTGGGCTGGCGGTCTACTGCTCGGCTGGGCGCTCACGGCGGCGGTGGTGCTGGCGATCGGGAGCACCCTGGGCGCCTTCTGGCAGGCCGTATTCACCGACGGCGCCGAGCTGAAAGGCGGACGCTACAAGCTGATCTTCAACCTGTTCAGCTACGTGTTCCGCCACGACGCGTACCCCGCATCGTTCTTCTTCAGCATGCTGATGATTGGCGTAGTGCTGCGCTGGTTAAAGCTGCGTGGAAATTTTGATCTACACGAAGCGACCTGCGAGGTGCTCGATAGCCGTGCGGCGCGCTGGATGGGCGGAGCGCTGATTTTTGTCTTCGGGCTCGCGAGCGTGCTCCTGCTCGCTCAGGTTCGCGAAACCTGGGGGCCTGGCGTCTTCTGGCTCAAGCAGGCGCAAACCATCCCGGCGTTTGGTCTATTTTTCGGCTGCGTGGTGTTCGTCGGACAGCTGCGCAGTGCACGCTCGGAGACGCCGCTCCTGGGACACCAACTGAACGGCTTCACCCTGGCGGTGCTGGCGACGTCGCTGTTGCACAACGCTTCGTTCCCTGGGCTGCGTCCGTTCTACGACAACAACCCAATCATTCCCCTGGCGTTCATCTTCATCTGCATCGCACTCGAACGCGCCAAGCTGCGCTGGGCGAAGTGGACCAGCTTCGGTCTCGTGCTGCTTGGACTGCTCGGTCCGAAGTTCCATCGCGCGCTGAGCGACGGCATCTACGTTGGCCGCACGGGTCACTGGGCGGGGCTCTATGTCAACGAGCGCGGCGCGGAAATCATTCGCGCGGCGCTGCGAGTGCGCGCGTTGGCGAAGGACGATGAGAGCGTCTTGGTGTTGCCTGAAGACGTCGAGTTCCGGCGCCTGGTGGATCGCCCGCGGCCAGCCGTGAAGGGAGCGATCCTGTTCGTCGATCAGTACCCGAAACGGCTGGTCGCAGATGACATTCGCGCCATCGACGCACACCTACCGAAGGTGATCGTGATTCACCCACGCCAGGAACGCCTCTGGCAGGTGCTGTTCGAGCTGTGGTCGACCGACAGCGGCACGGCACAGCTGATGCGTCACGTGCGGGATGACTTGCTACCCAAGTACTACAAGCGTGACAGCTCTTTCCGCACGGTTTTCTTCCGAGAACGTGGCACCCTCGATGTCTACGTGCTCAAAGACGGCGTCACCGCGGCGACGCTGCCTTGACGTGAGATCTGGAGCGCGAAGTCCAAGCCAGCGAGTGCGCTAGGTGGTCTATTTTTTGGGGGGAGGAGCACCTCTCCCCCGAAGTCAACCGCCCAGGAATGCTCAGCCTGGCTGCTGGTGCGCCTTGGGGCAATCAACGTCGCATGGACACGTTCATCAAGAGGCCAAAGGCGATGCACATGGTCACGATGCTGGAGCCGCCGTAGGAGAACAGCGGCAGCGTGATACCCACCACGGGCAACAAGCCGAGCACCATGCCGACGTTGGCCAGCGTATGCCAGAAGATGATGGCGCCCATGCCAATCGCGAGCGCGGCGCCAAAGCGGTCCTTCGCCTGGGAGGCGATGTGGATCGACCACACACACAGGAAGGCGTACAGCGAGAGCAACACGATGCAACCGAGCAGCCCCCAGTCCTCCGCGAACACCGCGAACGGAAAGTCGCTGAACTGATCCGGGAGGAAACCAAACTGGTTCTGGGTGCCCTGCATGAAGCCCTGCCCCATCAAGCCACCGTTGCCGATCGCCGTCTTGGACTGGAAGGCATGCCAGCCGGTACCCGTCTTGTCCTTCTCGGGGTCCAAGAACGCCGTGACACGACCCTTTTGGTAGTCGTGCATCAGGAAGTTCCAGGCAATGACCGAGAACCCTACGCCCCCGACACCCATCACGGCCACGCTGCTGCGGCGGATCTTCGTCATCGCGAGGATGGAGAATGCCGTGAGCACGTAGACCAGGGACGTCCCGAGATCGGGCTGCTTCATGACCAGGATGAAGGGCACTGCCGTCAGCAGCCCGGGAAGCCAGAGATCGAAGAGGTTTCTCGGCTCCGTCTTTGGGTCGTCGTGCACCGCCCTGGCGAGCGCGAGCACCACCAGGATCTTCATGAATTCAGACGGCTGAAACGTGAAGGAGCCGATCTGGAACCAGCGTATCGAGCCGCGGATACCCGTACCAAAGACGAACAACAGCACCAGCGTGACGATGCCTCCGCCGTACAGGAAGTACGCGAAGCGCTCGAAGTGTCGGTAGTCGATGGCGGCGACCAGGATCGCCAAGAGCACGCCGACGACCAGCCAGTAAACCTGGGAGACGTAGATGTCAGCGAGGGATTTCTTCGAGGAAACGTCGAGGTACACACTGGTGGCGCTGTACAGGTTGACGACCCCGATCACGCCGATCGCAGCCGTCACCAAGAACAGCGGCCAGTCGAAGTGCTCGCGCCCGCTCACGCGATCAGTCCGCAGCATGGCTCCCCGACCTGCGGTACCGCAGTGATGCGTATTGCCTCACGGAACACCTCGATCCCGCTTGGCGGTGGAACGCTCGCTCAGGCGCTTCTCGCGGAGCTTCTGCCAGTCACGCACGACTTGCATCGCGACGGGCACCGCCGCCTTACCGCCTGCGCCGCCGTGCTCCACCAAGACCACGATCGCGATCTCGGGTGAGTGCGAAGGCGCGTAGCCGGCAAACCAGGCGTGGTCGCGGTTGAAGTACCAGACCTTGTGTGGGTCGACGTCCTTTGGCGTGCGGCGACTGACCTGGGCGGTACCAGTCTTGCCCGCCATGTCGACCCCTGGGATGGCCGCCTTGTGGGCGGTGCCCTCGCGCTCTGCCACGACGCCGACGAGGCCGGATTTGACCAGCGACAGGTTCTCGGGGTCGACCTCGACGAGCCGCCGCACGCGCGGCGGGAACTCCTGGACGATGGTGCCGTCGCTGGTCTCGATGCTGCGCACGACCTGGGGCTGATACAGCGTGCCGCCGTTCGCGAGTGCTGCGTAGCCGAGTGACAGCTGCAACACGCTGACCGTGGAAGCCCCCTGCCCGATGGCGCTGAGCAGGGTAAAACCGCCGCGGAAGGCACCCCGGTAACGCCGCGTGTACCACGCGCGCGTCGGCATGCGGCCACGAGCTTCGGGGTTGATGCCGATGCCCGTCTTCACGCCAAAGCCGAAGTCCATGCCCATCGCGCTCAAGCGATCGATGTGGATGCCCTCACCCAGCGCGTAGAAATAGGTGTTGCACGAGCGCACGATGGCCTCGTGCAGCCGCACGTTGCGGTGCACCCCAGTGCAACGGAAGTAGCGGCGGCCGTATTCGTAACCACCGCGGCAATCAACGACACTGCGCGGGGTGATGATGTGATCTGCCAGGCCCGCGAGCGCGGCGAACGGCTTGAAAGTGGATCCGGGCGGATATGCGGCTGAGACCGTCTTGTCCAGAGTCGGCTTCAGCGGATCCGAGTAGAGCTTGCGGAAGGCGTCGCGCACCGCCTTCTTGCCGTTGGAACCGCTCACGACGTTCGGGTCGTAGCTGGGCTTCGATAGTGCCGCAAGGATACGCCCTGTACGGACGTCCACGACGGTCACGGCGCCGGCGACTTGACCGCGCATGGCCCGCTCGACGGACTGCATCAGCTCGATGTCGAGGGTGAGTGAGATATCGCGGCCCGGCACGGGATCTAGGCGCCGCGGCTCATCGAGGTACTGATCCTCGAGATCCTCTCGATTCTGCTTCGCCCGGCGCCCACCGAGCACCTTCTTCCAGCCGCGCTGACCGATCAGGTAGCTCTCCCAGCGGCGCTCGACGCCAACCGCGCCGAGGCGGTCGCCCGCGCGATAGCCGCGCCCATCGAGGCGCGCCAGGATGTCTGGGTCGACCTCGCGCATGTAGCCGAGGATGTGCGCCGCTAGCTCGCCGTAGGGGTAGTACCGCACGGGCACTGGAGCGACCTCGACGCCGTTCAGGTCTCGCTCGTGGGTCTCGAGCGCGGCGACCGCGTCTCGATCGACATCGACCTTGAGCAGCGTCTGCTGATCGCGGCGCGGCCCGTTGCCGAGGCTGAGGATGCGCTCGCGCAGCTCCTTCTCTTCGCCCTCTTCCAGCCCCATCAGCTCAATCACGCGCGGCCACGTCTTCTCCATGTCGATGATGGAGGGCACGACATACACGTTGTAGGAGGGTCGGTTCCCCGCGAGAACGTGGCCCTGAGAGTCGCGGATCACACCGCGACTCGTGGCGAGGGTGCGCTCACGGATGATGTTACGTAGCGCCTGAGCGTGGTGGAGATCGTGCTCCACCAGCTGAAGCTGCACGAGGCGACCGATCAGCAGCGCAAAGGTGAGCAACACCGCGAGCACCATCCAGCTGTAGCGGCGGCGAAACTCTCCAACGTCGGAGCGTTGAACGAGGATCGTCACGTGGACGCGCTCCCAGTAGCACCACCTCCAGCGCCCCCATGGATGCGCTGGGCTAACGCGAAGACGAAGGGCGCAAAGAGTGCCGTGGCCAAGGCGTGAGGCACCGCAATCCCAACCAGCTCCACCGGACGGTGCGCGTCGGCACCGAAGATCGCCAGCAGCATCAGGACGATTCCTGCTTCGATCAGCGCGAAAAAGAAGGCGAGAGACATCTGGGTGAGCTTCGTTTGGGCCGTAAGCCTGACCCCAGCGATGCGCGAAAGCCACCAAACGCTCACCAGCACGAACGCGAACAGGCCTAGCGGCGCGCCGGAAAACACGTCGATCAGGTATCCGAGCACGAATGCGATCAACGCTCCACGAGGCATGGAGAGTTCGTGCACTCCGAGATAGATCACGAGCGGCAGCACCAGGCTCGGCGTGCCGTTGATCTCTCCCACGCCGAACAGGGACGAAAGCAGGCTATTTAGCGGCCCGAACAATCGATACAGGTTGCCCTGGATCAACGTCAACAGGATCCCCATCCCGATCAGGCCGAAGGTACGCATCGCTCACGGACTCTTGGGTTTGACGCTGTCAGCGGGAGAACAACGCTCGGTGTCGCTGAGGACGATCAGCACTTCCTCGAGCCGCGAGTAGTCGACGGTCGGCTCGGCCTCGACGGTCTGGTAGATACCGAAGTCGCGCTTCTCGACCTTGGTCACTCGGGCGACAGGAATTCCCTTGGGGAAACGACAGCCCACACCGCTGGTCAGCAGCAAGTCACCCACGTCGACCTCGTCGGAGCGCTTCACGTACTCCACGCTGACCGCGTAGCGATTGCGATCGCCGACGCCGCGCACGAAGCCGCGCGCCCCGGTGCGCTCAACCACGACGTCAACGCCGAAGCCGCTATCGACGGTCAGCCGTACATCGACAGAATCACCAGCGCCTCGAAGTACAGTTCCGACCACGCCGTCGACACTGACGACGGGCATGTTCTGCTGCACCTCCACGCTCGGAGCATCCAGCGTGACGTGTGCCACACGGAAATATTCCGTGGTGTCTTTGCCGATCACCAGCGCGCTCAGCGTTTCCTGAGGGATCTCGTCGCGCAACCCGAGCAGCCGCTTGAGCCGACGATTCTCGGAGCGCTGGTTCTCGAGCTGCCGCACTTCGTCGCGCAAGCGCGCGTTCTCGAAGGCCAGCTTGTCGTTGTCCGACTTGACGTCGACGAGGTAGACGTAGTCGCCAACCAGGCGCGACACCCCGCGCGCGATCGCGGCGGAGGCATACTGGATCGGCGTGGTGACGCGCACGATGACGCGGTCCACGACGCTCATGTTTTCGGGCTTACGGATGCGGGTTCGCAGCACGAAGAACGGCAGCGCAAGCAGCAGCACTACCAAGATGGTGTCGCGATATCGCTTCCAGGAACCCATTGTTCAGCCTCGCCGCCCCACCCCTGCGGGAGCCTGAAGAACGTCACTGCCACTCGAGCTAGTCCAGCGCGACATTCGCTTCCTGCCTCGACCGGCCTCCTTAGCGGAGCCTCAGCCGATGGTGACCTCTTTCAAGAGCTCGATGTGGTCGAGTGTCTTGCCAGAGCCCAACACGACGGCGCTTACCGGATCGTCGCTGACCATCACTGGCAGGCCCGTTTCTTCACGCAGCAGCACGTCGATGTTCTTGAGCAGTGCGCCGCCGCCAGTGAGCACGACGCCCTTGTCGACGATGTCCGCAGCAAGCTCCGGGGGTGTCCGTTCGAGCGCCAGGAGCACCGCCTCAACGATCGCGTTGATCGGCTCGCTCATCGCCTCCCGCACCTCGTCGCTATTCACCAGGATAGTCTTGGGGATACCGGCGACCATGTCGCGGCCCTTGACCTCCATCGTGATCTGTTGCTCGAGCGAGTACGCGTTGCCGATGGTCATCTTGATCCGCTCCGCGGTCTGCTCGCCGATCGCCAAGTTGTACTTGCGCTTCATGTAGGCAACGATGGCTTCATCCATCTTGTCGCCGCCAACGCGCACGCTCTGGGAGTAGACAATACCGGCAAGGGAAATCACCGCGACCTCGGTGGTGCCACCACCGATGTCGACGACCATGTTTCCGCTCGGCTCCGTGATGGGCAACCCGGCTCCGATCGCTGCCGCCATCGGCTCTTCGATCAGGTAAACCTCTCGGGCGCCCGCGCTCTCAGCGCTCTCCTTCACCGCACGCTTCTCAACTTCGGTAATTCCGAAGGGAACGCAGATGATGATGCGAGGCTTGACCAGCGTGCGCTGGTTGTGGGCGCGACTGATGAAGTAGCGCAGCATTGCCTCGGTGATCTCGAAGTCCGCGATCACACCATCACGCAGTGGCCGGATCGCTTGGATGTTCCCGGGGGTGCGGCCGAGCATCTCTTTGGCCTCACGTCCGACCGCGAGCACCTTCTTGCTGCCCCGTGCATCCCGCTGCACTGCGACGACGGACGGCTCGCACGAAACGATGCCCTTGCCCTTCACATAGATCAGGGTCGTCGCCGTACCGAGATCGATGGCGAGGTCATTCGAGAACAGGCCGTATAGCCAGTCGAAAATCATCGACGAGTCCAGGAGCTGCGCCACGCAAGGTGGCGAAAAAAGAGCCACCGGTGTGGTGGCTGGGTGAGCCAGAACATTCCTCTCGAGCGAGAGCGAATGAGAAACGAGACGTTAGACACACGCCCGAAGGCGCGAAGGTGCTTTCAGTGCAAGTCAGCGCGAGTTCTAAGGGTTCGGCTCAGGCTAGAGAGGTGGTTCGTGTGAAGCAGTAGCTGGAAGCAGCCAAGGCTCCAATCGGCCTCCCCGGCCAGGGAGCGGCGTACCTAGCACGCACCTGCGGGAGCGTGCAATCAGGCGTCCTGCCAGCAACGCTCACCGGAGCCTGGGCGATGGACTGTGATTCGTGCGACCCCGGTGGGCGGCGCCCCACCCCAGTAGCTTGTCTCCCCCCACCGGCCTTGAGAATTGGCCATTGATTCTTGGAGCTTAGCCTACGTTCCTGAGCCGTTGCTAGAGCTTCCAGTACGGGCGTCAAAGCGCAGCCATACGGCTCCCAAGTCTTGGCAACCATTGGAAATCATGGGGGTCTTCCGTGGGGCCACTCGAGAGACGCAGCGCCCGTCACAGCACCCAAGGGCAACGCGAACCCCGATTCCAGGCGCGCCGAACGCTAGTCGTCGTCCCAGCTATCGCGGTCCCAACGGCTCGGGTTGTCCCGGCC
>JBFXBK010000264.1:0-12807 GCA_050183255.1 Polyangiaceae bacterium
CGCTCTTCCGATCTAAATGGCGCAAGAAAGCAGCTGCCTTGGCGGCCGCTTCCACCACCGAGCCCCGCGTGCCGGCGCTCGAGCTGCGCTCGACCCTGCTCTTGACCGGCATGCTCGCCGGTATCGCGTCCATGGGTGTCGGTCTGGGCAACACTGAGCGTGCATTACCTCCGGGAATCGCTGCGCAAGTCGGGGAGCGACAGATCCCCGAGAGCGAAGTGGATTCGACGCTCGATAGCCTGCGCCAGGCCGGGTTCAGTCAAATCGACCGCAAGACGGTGCTCGACCGCCTGGTGGACGAGGAGCTCTTGCTGCAAGAGGCGCTGCGCCTCGACCTGCACCACACCGATGTGCGGTTACGGGGCGCGCTGGTGAGGGATCTGATCGACGCGAGCAACGCCGCGCCGAAGAAGGCGCCGACCGACGCCGACCTCCGGGCACACTACGCGGCAAACCCTGGAAGGTTCGCCACTGCGGCGCAAATGGAACTCGAAACGGTGTTCTTTCGCGGACCGTCGGCTGCGGACGACGCGGCGCTGGCAGCGCCGCTATGGCGATCTGGAACGATGCCGCGCGGCAATGCCCAGTCGAGCTTGCCTCTGCCTGGGGGCCTCGTGCCCGCCGCCAAATGGGGCGAGTACCTCGGCCGCGACGTGAGCGATGCGTTGGGCAAGTTGCCGGAAGGCGCCGTCTCCGAGGCGTTCAGGCTGGACGACGCTTGGGGCGTCGCAAGAATCAAGCGCCGCACCAGTTCCGCTGCGCCCGCGTTCGATCAAGTCGTCGGGCTCGTGCGGGCTGATTATCAGCGGCGTGAGAGCGAAGCGCGCCTGCGCCAGCTGGTCTCGCACTTGCGCGCGGTGAGGGCAGTGCGTGTCGCAGCGGAGCCGCGCTGATGCGGGTGGTGAAGATCGCGTGCCTTGTCGCCTGTGCCTGGCTGTGCGTGCTGCTCGCCACGAGCAGCGCCTCCGCCCACGACCAGCGCGCTGGCTACGCGCGTGTGGTCCAGGCCAAAGGCAACGCGCTGAGTCTCGAGCTGTCCATCCCAACGACGCGGCTCAAGGCGCGGGATCCGCGCGTCTCGCCCGAGAGCTACCAGCGCTCCTTGGTCGCCGACGTACAGATGTTTCGTGGCCCATGGCCTTGCCGTGTGGATCCAGAGAGCCTGAGCGAACCTCCGGCGGAGCCCGGCTGGTATCGCTTGCAGGCGCGGCTTTTGTGTCCGGGCAGCGGCAAGTACCGCCTGGAGTCAAGGCTCGGCGGCCCCGGTGGCCTGCTGTTTGCTCGGGGTGACGGCCCAGAGCTGGTCGCGGTGGGCTTCGGCTCGAAGCGCTCCCTGCCGTGGCTCGATACACTGGGGCACGCACCGGAGCCGTCGCTTGCGACCTGGCTGTTCTTGGGGGTGAGGCACATCTGGGCTGGCGCGGATCACCTCACGTTTCTGGTCCTGCTGCTGCTCTGCAGCGCGCGCCTGAGGGATCTCGCAAAGACCGTGACCGGTTTCACCCTCGGACACAGCCTGACGTTGATCGCGGCGAGTCGCGGTTGGATCCATGTGGAAACATCCATCGTCGAGGCGCTGATCGCCTTTTCGATCCTGCTCCTGGCGACTGAGCTGATGAGTGTTCCACTGCCTTCTGGCTCGTCGCTCAACCGGGAGCCGCAGCTCGGCGCCCTGTTGAAGGAGCCGCCGGCGTTGCTGCTGGTGTTTGGGCTCGGGTTGCTCGCGCTGGTCAGCGCCTTCGCGGGCTATCCGGCGGCGCTCAGCCTGGGCGGCGCCTGGCTCTTCAGCGTGTGCTACCTGGCGCGCCGTGAACGAGCGAGGGGCTCTGGGGTGTGGCTCAGCAGCGCCTTTGGGCTGATTCACGGGCTCGGCTTCGCATCGGCGCTGGGGGAGGGCGTGGCGGACCCCACCGCCCTCAGCTGGCGGGCGCTGATCGGCTTCAACCTGGGTGTCGAGCTCGGTCAGATTGCGGTGATGCTGCCGCTGTGGGCGCTCGTGACCCGCCTGCGCGCCCAGCGCCCGTGGATTGCCGTGTTGAGCGCGGCGGCAGCGACAGCGTTGGCTACACGCTGGCTGTTTGAGCGCCTGGGGTGACGCGGGAGCCGGCCAAGGGTGGGGAAACTGCTGCCCACCAAGGCTGCCGCGCGAACCGGACAGATGCGCAGCATCTTTGGCTTGTCAGCGGGTGAGATTGGGCTATAAAGCCCGCCCTCAGCCGGCTTTGTGCCTTGGATTCGCGGCCTTGCGTCGCTTACCAAGCCAGCGCCTTCAAGTCCCTATCGTCTAGCCAGGTCCAGGACACGGCCCTTTCAAGGCTGTAACACGGGTTCGAATCCCGTTGGGGACGCCAACAACCCCGCGACGCTGCTCTGACCAAGCTCCGAGCGTCGCGACGAACGGCTGTTGAAGAAATCACTTCGCGCACGCTCGTTGCGGACGACAACGTGAGTCCGATGAATCGCGAGACCTTTTCTCGGCACCTCTGGGACGCCGCGGTGCACGCGCGCGACCTCGCCCGCGAATACATCTTGGAGCCGCTCCCAGACGACCTCGTGTTCCGGGTGCGGTTGAACTCTTCGTATGATGGCAATCCGCTCCACGAGGACGAGGTCGTCTATCCCGAAGACAGCCACGACGTGGCGAAGGCGATGTCGCTCAGCCAGGTTTCCACCAAAGAGGCGGTGAACGCCCTCTATCGAGATGGCCGCGTGCCCGAGTGGGTGAACGCATCCGCCATCGCCGAGACTGGCGAGGCCACACTGATCGAGTTGGAGGCGTGCGGTCGCTACACGGACAACGACGACCTCTTGTATCACCTTCAAGAGGGTCGCCCTCCGTTTCACGTCCTGAGTCCGGCGCTACCCATCGGTCACCAAGCAGGCGCGCGCTTCAGTATCTATAACCGCGCGGAAAGCGATCGCGCCGCTCTTCTACGAGTTGAACCGGCGCAGAAGTGAAGCGAGCTGTCCATGTCGTGTGGCCACGCGGTGCTACACTGCCCCATTGCGCCGTATCGAGTACTGGACCAAGATCCGGTTACTGCCTGAGTACGTCAACCGCAGCGAATACTGCGCGGGCGGGTCGACGCGCACTGGTTGGTCAGGGGTGCGCCCAGGTAGTGGTTCGAGGTAGCTCGCCTTTCGCAGGAATTCTCCCAGGAATCTAAGCCTAGCTCCGAAGCATCATCGTGGCCCAGCACTGGAAGGAACCGCTCGACCCGTCGCGGCATCTGAACCACTTTTTTGCGGGTTCTGCGGGGCGCCGCGCTCCCGAGCCTGAAGGGTTCAGCTACTTCGTTCAAGTCGTGGGCTTCACCTTCGAATTCGCCTCGATTGAACAGGTTCGGGAGTGCCTGGCGTTCTTCGAGCAACCCATTCACGGCTCGTCGCGCAAGCCGGTGTTCGTACACGAGAAGGGCGAGTGGCAAGCTTGGCACGAACGGCTACCTGCTCGAGCGCTGAAGGGCTCCAAGCGAGCGCGCATCACCGGCGCGCTTCGAAACGCTCTTGCTGCGTTCACGCAGGAGCTCCAGTGAACCCAGACGACGAGCAGTTCCTCGCTGAATTCGCGGCGCGCCTGTGTGAGGCGCGCCGCGAGCGGCGGCGTGGGACGTTCGCGCAGCGCGAGGTGGCGCGCTGGATCTTGCTGAAGTCAGAGCTGCCGACGGACTTTGCGTATCCGTACCGTGACCTGCTCGAGCAGGCTCCGCGGCAGGACTGGGAGGGCGCGGTTCGCGACGTGATCGGCCGTCCGCGTCTGCGCGGTGGGGCTTTGGCAATCGCCAACGCTGCCTACCTGCTCGCGCCGGATCTCTTCGATGTGACCAGCGTGCTGCGCTGGCTAAACCGCGCGGAAATATGGCGTTGGCTCTGCGGAAGACCCGAGCCGGAAACCGAGCTGCGCCATCTGCTCGCGGATCCAGCGAGCGACGTCCAAGACGCCGCGGGAGGGTTCCTGGCCGTGGTTAGTGAGGCGTCGCTGCCGGAGGTCCAGCAAGCTCTGCGCGGGCGAGAGCTCCATCGCTTCGGTCTCTTCCTAATTGACGGTCAGCTTCAGCGCCGGTGGCCCCGGGGCGTTCGCCACCTGATCTTCGAGCCGGATCAGCTCGAGTGCATCGGCCACCAAATGGAGCACCCGACGTGGCAATCGCAAAGCGCAGGCCTTGACGAGTGCGTTTGGGGTGGGATGTTCGCGGACTGGCACCACGTGATCACGCTTGAGCCTGTGCCCGCGGATCTCGGGGTGTCGCTCCCGCGTCTGGTGCTCGTCATCGATCTCGACGACGCCTACGACGAGCAAGTCGGGCAGTTCATCCGTCATGATAGCGAAGGCGCGCCGCTTCCGCCGGAGTCTGAGCTACGGATGCCGCCCCTTGCGTCGAGCCACGTGCGTCTCGCGGCAGCGCCTCGCGAAGCCTGGGTTCAAGACTGGGGGGCCTCGAACGGGAATGAGAACCTGAACCGCCTTGGTGGATTGCCTGTGTTCGTGCAAGACAGCGTCCACCCGCGTTGCGTCGACTGCGGCCACCCGATGGTTCACCTGCTGTCGCTCGACTCCGGGCTGAGAATGAGTGCGGAGGCCCCGAATGGCGTAGCGTGGTGGTCCTGGGGAAGCGGAGGCGTCGCGAACGGCTTTTGGTGCGATGGCTGTAGGATCAGTTGCTGGACCCACAGCTGCACTTAGCGGGGGCGATGGCGCTAGCCGCGGGGATCAGCGGGCCGACTGTGAAGGCGCGCCCAAGATCGCTTCAACCCGCTGCGCGAGCTGGGAACGCTGATCCGCCGGGAAATAAACCCTTCTCCTTCTCGGCGAGCACCAACACCGCTGCATTGATGCCGTCTTCGTCTTCGGTCAGCTCGACGTAGCCAACCGCAGTCGCCACAAACCGCGTCACCACGCTGCCGGGCGCAAATGCAGCGCCTTCGGCCTCAGGAAGGCTTCGATGCCGTAAGTCGACAAGGTGCAACCGATGCCGGAGCCGCGGCGGCCGGTCCACGGTAGGCGCGGGCTCACGCGGTCGCAGCAGTTGAAGTAGCCGGTGCCGGCGTCCACTTCCTCGAGGATCTTGAGGGCGCGGGCTTCGTCCTTGGAGTAGACGCTGGCGGTGAGGCCGTAGGTCGTGTCGTTCATCAGCCGGATGGCTTCGGCGTCGTCCTTGACGGCGCGCACACCGATGATGGGGCCGAAGCTCTCTGCCTGCATGATCAAGGAATCCTGCGGGGCGTCGGCGACGATGGTGGGCTGGTAGTAGTGTCCGGCGCGTGGGGCGCGCTCTCCCCCCAATAAGATCCGTGCGCCGCGCTGCTTGGCCTCGTCCACCTGCTTCTGGAGATCGCTGATGGCGGCTGAACGCCGGGCGAGGGGGCCGATGAAGGTGTCCCGCGCTTCGGGATCGCCGAGCTTGAGTTTCTGCGTCGCCGCTACGAATGCTTCGAGGAAACCTGCGTAGCGGCTCTCGTGGACGTAGATGCGCTCGACCGCGCAGCAGCTCTGGCCGGTATTGTAAAAGGCGCCTTCGGCCATGTTCTCCGCGGCGTGCTCGAGGTCGATGTCGTCTGCCAGGTAGACCGGATCCTTGCCGCCGAGCTCGAGGGCGAACCGGATCATGCGCGGGGCGAGGGCGCTCGCGATGCGGGCGCCAGTCGCGTTCGAGCCGGTGAAGAACATCGCGCCGAGAGGCTGATCGAGGAGCGCCTGGCCCACGCTGGGGCCGCCAACCAGTACCTGGAAGACGTCCTTGGGGATGCCTGCCTCGTGGAGCAAGCGGCCCAGATACTCGCCGGTCATGCTCGCAAGCTCCGAAGGCTTGTAGAGCACCGCGTTACCGGTCAAGAGCGCGGGCAGGAAGACGTTGCCACCGACGAAGTAAGGATAATTCCAGGCAGAAATGTTGCCGACCACGCCCAGCGGCTCGTGGCGGATGCGCTCCGCGGTGCCGCCCTGATCGGCGGTCAAGAGCTGCTCGTCCCCGAGCTCCGCTTCCGTGCGCTCGAGGAAGAAGCTGATGCGACCCTGCAGCGCCTTCACCTCGCCCTCGGCCTGAGCGATGGGCTTACCCATCTCCCGTGTCGTCGTGAGCCCGAGCGCTGGGGTGTGTTCTTCAACCAGCTTCGCGAAGCGGGCAATGCACGCGGCGCGCTCGCCATATGGAGTCACTTGCCAGGTCTTCTGCGCGGCCTGGGCGCGACTGAAGGCCGCAGCGACTTGGCCCGATTCTGGCTCTGGCAGCTGGGTGATGAGCTCGTCGGTGGCAGGATTGATGACGTCGATCACGGTCAGGCATCGTAGTCGTGACCGGGTCGGCGTCCAGTGGCTGCCTGATCTGGGCGATGGCGACGGTGTCAGGGCCGTTACGGAAGCCGCAGACCACTCCGGATCGGCGCGATCCTCGGGATCCAAAGCCACCGGATCCGCCGTTTCCGGGCGCCGCAAAACAAGCCAAAACGAACATCACAAGGGACGGGAAACCGCCATTTCACGTTGTTTCCGCCTGGTACCTTGCTGCGTGATGGAGGCGCGATGAAGCAGCAAAGGACACGGCTGACGCGCTGGCTAGACGCCGCGCTGTGGAGCGCCTGCGCCCTCGGCGCGGGGGCGGCTCTGGGCTTTGCAGGCGGCTGCAGCGCAGGGGGTGACGGCAACACGCTGGAGAGCGGTGGCTCCGGCCAGGGCGGCAGCGGCGCGAACGGCGGCAGCGGCGGCTCGGACTTTGGTGGCTTTGGGGGGAGCGGCGGCAGCGGCGGTAGCATCGAGCCCATCGGTCCCGCCTTCGAGTACGACGACCCGGGAGCGACGGGGGCCTACAAGGATCCATCACTGCCTGACGACGTCCGCGACCGTTTCTCTGGGGCAACGACCGCTGACGGCGCGGCCTCCTTGGTGTACCCCCTCGCCGAGTCGATGCACCCGATGAACCTCGGGCAAATCGCGTTTCATTTCAGCCAAGGCAGCGCCCAGAACACGGTGTTCCGCATCGATGTCTCGAGCAGCGACGCGGAGTACCACTTCTATGTGCCGTGCACGGACTCGCAGTGCGTGATCGACATGCCGCGCAACGAGTGGCTGACCCTGGGGCAACGCTTCGCGGGGCAAGCGTTCACGGTGCGTCTGCTAGGCAGCGACGGACAGGGTGGCGTGATCACGGAGTCGTCACAGACCAGCCTGGAGTTTTCCCCGGGGCCTGTCGCCGGCGCGCTCTACTACTGGGCGTCGAAGAACCGCACCATCAAGCGCGCCACCTTCGGCTCCCACGAGGCGGTGGACTACATCATCCCGAACTCCGCCACCAACGACTACGCCTGCGTCGCGTGTCACAGCGTGAGCCGCGATGGCAAGACCATCGCCTTCGCCGTGGCGCCCGAGCAAGGAGAAGACATCGCGGCCATCCAGACAGCGCCCACCGACGATCCGACGACCCCTTACGTCAGACCCCCCGAAGGCCCAACGCCGTTCCCAACCGGCGAGTTCAGTGGTGGAAACACCCAAGGCCCGACGAACTACTTCGGCCACAACGTAGCGTTGTCTCCCGACGGAAGCATGGCTGCGATCAACGGCGTGGATGTCAGTGGATGGCCGCCCTATTTCGAGCTGCGAGAGACCAAGACCGGCACGACGATTCAGCGCTGGGACCTCGGTGATCCGCTGTTTGGCGCCGAAAAGCTGCCGATTCTGCCCGAGTGGAGTCCCGACGGAAATGCAATTGCCGTCACCCTGGCGGACGCGACGGGGGACACGGATCAGTTCGGCTGCGTGTGGACCAGTGACACCTGCCGCTCGGGGATCGCGATCCTCGGCTTCAGCGGCGGCGTGCTGTCAGCGCCCAAGGTGCTGGTGCCGCAGTCGGGCAACGACTTCCACTACTACCCGACGTGGTCTCCCGACGGAAAGTGGCTGGCCTTCATGTCTGCCACGCGAGGCAGCAACGACTTCGAGACGACGTCCGAGGCTACACCCAACGGCTTGATCCGCATGGTAAGGACCACCGGTGGCCCGTACACCTGCCCAGGCAGCGACTGCATCGAGCTCACCCGCGGCACGCTGTATTCGCCGAGCGAAGCGGCGTCGGGGCTGGGCAAGAAGACCTCCTGGCCCAAGTTCGCGCCGTTCTCTCAAGCCGGCGATCAGCTGTTCTTCATCTCCTTCAACACTCGAGCGGACTACGGCTTCCTCGCCTCGGACGAGACGCAGCTCTGGATGTTCGCGGTGGATGTCTCCAAGGTGGGCAGCGGCGATCCGTCGTATCCGCCCTTCTGGCTCCCGTATCAGGACTTCGAAGATGGCAGCCTGACCGCCTACTGGACCGAGACGCTACCTTGCCAGGCGGACCCTCAAGGCGGCTGCGCCGGCTGCGTTGGCAGCGAGACCTGTGTGATCCGTGCGGATAATACCTGCCACTGCGAAACGGTGCCCCGATGAAGCTTCGACGGATTTCCAGGATTTTGGGGTTAGGCACGCTGCTCATTGGCTCGGGCTGCGCCACAGCCAGCTGTCATCTAGGTCAGCCAGCCCAAGACAGCGACTCCGTGGCTGACACCAGCGGCGAGGCGGTGATCGTCGGGCAGGAGCCGGGCGCCGCCAAGCAGACGCCGGTGGCGGCTCCCGCCATGCCGGGCAAGAACGTGCCGGCGATCAAGGTGGACACCGTGGGCTACCCCCCGGAGTGGTCCAAGATCGCGGTGTTCAACGTCGAACCTCAAGAACCCCGCGTGGTCAACGCAGCTGGCGACACGGCGTATGCGATCCCCGCGGCAAAGGTGAGCGCTCGTGGCGTCGACGCCGCCAGCAAAGATCCCGTCTGGCAAGTCGATTTCAGCGAGTTCAAGACGCCTGGCAAGTACACCCTGCAAGACAAGAGCGGCGCCAAGAGCTTCCCCTTCGAGATCGCGACTGACGTTTATCACAAGTCCCTGATCGCCGGGCTGAAGCATTTCTACTTTCAGCGTTGCCGCACCGCCTTGAAGGCGCCCTTCGCCACGTGGGACGGCACGAGCTATACCCGCGAGACGGCATGCCATACCCACGCGGATACAGCGTGGGACTACAACGACTATCCAGCGAAGAAGCACCACTGGAAGGTCGAGGGCGGCTGGCACGACGCGGGGAACTTCGAGATGTACGTCCCCTCCACGGCGCCGACCGCCCAGGCGCTCTTGATGGCGTACGACTCTCACCCGGAGCAGTTTGCCGACAAGGCGCAGAGCATCCCGGAGAGCGGCGATGGGATCCCCGACATCCTGGACGAAGCGCGCTATGGCCTGATCTGGGTGCTCAGCGTGCAAGATCCGAGCGGCGCCTTCCGGCACCGCGAAGCGGTGTTCGACTGGTCCGAGGCGGGGCCCGCCGATAAGGAGAAGAAGCCGCGCTGGATCGGCGGCGTGGGCAGCGCGAGCACCGCCAAGGGCGCGGCCGTGTTGGCCCTGGCGTCTCGCGTGTTTCAGCGCTGGGACCCAGCGTTCGCCAAGCGGGCAGAAGCGGCGTCTCGGCGCGCCTGGTCGTGGCTCGAACAGCACCCCGAGCGGGTGATGGTGGACAACAAGGGCAGCGAGCAGCCCCTGTGGGATGACGGACCCGAGTTCAAGACCGATCACGGCGCGCGTTTCCTCGCGGCTGCAGAAGTGTGGCGGAACTTGCGCGTGCCGAAGGCGCTGGACCAGGTCAAGCACTGGCTCAAGACCTCGACGGAGGCCAAGGCAGACGAGCTGCTCGACGGCGCGTGGGGCAACCTGAGCCGCTGGGCGCTGATCACCCTGGCGAAGGACGACAAGACCCCGAGCGAGGTCCGCGACGAAGCGAAGAAGCGCTTGCTGGCTGCGGCAACGGGCCTGCGTGCCCGCGTCGAGACCAAGGACGGCTACCGCTGCGCCACCCAGCTCGACGGCTACTACTGGGGTCACAACTCGAACCTGCTAGAGAAGGCTCACGTGCTGCTCGAGGTGAGTCAGATTTTCCCCGAGGCAACCTGGGCGAAGCAAGCTGCGCGGGATCAGTGGCACTGGGTGCTCGGGCGTAACCCCAACGCCTACTCGATGGTGACCCGCATCGGCAAAGGTCCAGAGCGCATGTACCACGTCGAGTGGGGCACCCAGAAGCAGCCGCCGCCCGGCTACCTGATCGGGGGGCCCAACGCGATGGAGATGAAGGTGCTGGCACCGAATGCGCCCGCCAAGGCCATCTTGTGGGAGAACCCGAAGCCGCTGCGCTCGGGGCTGCCAGCGGGCACGCTGTGGCACTCCGAGCAGAGCGACCTATGGGACGGCGGCTTCGAGCCCGAGGGCGAGTGGGGCAACGGCTGGTGGTCCGTGACCGAGCCCGACATCTACTACAACGCGAACCTGGTGCTCGTCGCCAGTGCGATGCAAGAGCCGCGCTGAGCGAACTCACCCAAGCAATACGAGAACAACGTGAACAATCGGATCGACCTCAACGCAGGTTGGCATCTGGGCTCCAGCGCGCGCGTGGGTCGAGATGGCCGAGAACTGAGCACTGGCCCTGGTGCGAGCACTGACGAGCTGATCCGCAAGGAAGCGGGATGGCTGGAAGTCAGCGTGCCTTGCACGGTGGTCGGGGCGCTCGTGGAAGCCGGGGTGTACCCAGAGCCGTTCGTCGGCAAGCGCCTGCTCGACGTTCCGGGGCAAGGACCACCAGCGGTCAATTTCTCGAACCACGACATGCCCGAGGACAGCCCGTTCGCCGTGCCTTGGTGGTACCGCACGACGTTCGAGACGCCGCCTGAGTTCGGGGAACGCGTGCTCCTCGGACTCGATGGCCTCAACTACCGCGGTGCCGTGTGGATCAACGGCGAGCTCGTGGCCGATGAACACACGCTGGTGGGCGCCTACCGCGACTACGTGTTCGATATCACCGACTACGTGCGACGGGACGCACCGAACGTGCTCGCGATCTCCGTTCGGGCTCCAAACAAGGACGATCTCGCGATCACGTGGGTGGACTGGAACCCTTCTCCGCCAGACAAGAACCTCGGTCTCTGGCGCGAGGTGTGGCTGCGCGGCGTGGGGGCGGTGCAGGTCACGCGCGCGCTGGTGAAGAGCCGAGTCCTGCGCGGCTCGGGCGGCTCTCAGGCGCGGCTCGAGGTCCTGACCGAGCTACACAACCTGAGCGGGGAGACCGAGCGCGTCCAGGTCCGAGCGGACATCGACGCGCTCGGGATCGTGCTCGACAACGAGGTGGAGCTCGGGCCCGGCGAGTGCAAGCAAGTGGTTTGGCGCGCCGATGCGCACCCGTCGCTCGAACTCGATGATCCGCCGCTGTGGTGGCCGCGGGTGATGGGGGAGCAGCCGCTCTTTGAGCTGGAAGTGACCGCGAGCCTGCAAGGTTGCCTGAGCGATCGCAGCCTGGTTCGATTTGGGATCCGGGAGGTAACGAGCGAGCTCACCGCCGACGAGCACACGCTGTTCCGCATCAACGGCGAGGCGCTCGTGATCCGTGGCGCGGGCTGGGCGACGGATCTGTTCTTGCGGCCTGACTGGGAGCGAGATCAGCGTCAGATCGAGTACGTCGTGGCGATGAACCTCAACACCATCCGCTTCGAAGGCATGCTGGAGCGCGGGCGCTTCCTCGAGCGCTGCGACGAGCTGGGGCTGTTGGTGATCGCGGGTTGGTGCTGCTGTGACCACTGGGAGAAGTGGGACAACTGGAAAGCAGAAGACTACAGCGTCGCCGCAGAGAGCCTGCGGAGTCAGCTGCGACGCGTCGCCCATCACCCGTGCATGCTCACCTGGTGGTACGGTAGCGACTTTCCACCGCCGCCCCGGGTCGAGCAAAGCTACCTCGAGGTGTTCGACGCCGAGGCGTGGCCGAACTGCAAGCAGTCTTCCGCCGCGAACAAGCCGACACCGGTCACTGGCCCCAGCGGGATCAAGATGGTGGGCCCGTATGAATACGTGCCGCCGAATTACTGGCTCACGGACCAGGACCGCGGTGGCGCGTTCGGATTTGCCAGCGAGATCTGTCCAGGGGTCGCGGTGCCGCCGCTTCAGAGCCTGCAACGCATGCTCCCAGCGCAGAACCACTGGCCGCCGGATGACACCTGGAAGTTTCACTGCGGCGGCCAGGAGTTTCACAACCTCGATCTGTTCCTCGAGGCAACGAGGGAACGCCTGGGCGAAGCAACCGGGATCGCCGACTTCGCGCGCAAGGCGCAGCTCCTGACCTACGAGGGTCAGCGGGCAATGTTCGAGGCGTACGCTCGCAACAAGTACCGGGCGACGGGCGTCGTGCAGTGGATGCTCAACAACGCCTGGCCGAGCCTGATTTGGCACCTGTACGACTACTACCTGCGTCCCGCGGGCGGCTTCTTTGGCACCCAGCGCGGTTCTGAGCCGCTCCACGTGCTCTATGGCTATGACGATCACGCCATCTGGGTCACCAGCGACTATCGCCACGCAGTAGAGGATCTCGAGCTCTTGGTGCGGATCTATGGTCCGGGGGGGGAGCTGCGCTTCTCAGTTGCAGAGGGCGTGAGCGTTGGCCCTGACGGATCGCTGCGGGTGCTCGAGCTCCCGAGCCATGAGACGCTGGGGCTCACTCCTGGAGGCGTCGTGTTCGTCGATCTCGAGCTCCTCGAGGCGGGACAGTCCGTGAGCCGCAACTGGTACTGGCTCCCCGCGGAAGCCGACGACATCGATTTCCCGAATGGCACTTGGTACTACACCCCGGTCAAGCGCTTCGCGGACTTGCGTGCGCTGAGCCGCCTGGCGGAGGCCAGCGACTTCTCAGCGGACCTCCGCGTGCGGCGAGAACCGGGCGTTCAGCGCTTCGACGTGAAGTTGAAGAACCCAGGACCTCGC
>JBFXBK010000265.1:0-12726 GCA_050183255.1 Polyangiaceae bacterium
CGATCACACGGCCATCTTCGTCGGCGACCTCTTCTTTATTCCGCCCGGCAACAACTACGGGGCGCACGTCGTGACTCCCAACGCCGTGCTGGAGTGCGGAGCCGTGGTCACCGCCCGTGATCTTCGCGATCCCCCAGTCCATGACGTAGACCTGACCGTAGGTTCCAACCATGATGTTGTCGGGCTTCAGATCACGGTGGACGACGCCGCGACTGTGGGCGAACGCGACCGCATCGCAAACCTTCAAGAGCACACTGATCACACGCTCGAGACGCGTCCGCTCGAGGCTGCTCTTGCTGCCCTCGTTGAGCAGGTCGGTCAGAGTGTGACCACGGACCAACTTCATGGTGAAGAAGCGCGGCGTACCGTCGTCGCCGATGCCGATGTCGTAGACGGGCACGATGTTGGGGTGATCGAGCTGCCCCGTTATCTGCGCTTCCTCAAGGAATCGACCGCCAGCCTCACTCGAAGCAAACGTCTCGTCGATCACCTTCATCGCCGCGTCACGCAAGATAACCCGATCGAGCACGCGGCGAACCGTGCCCATTCCGCCGCGTCCGACTTCGCCCTCGTCGATGAAGCGCTCGGGGCCCATCAGCGTGGCCACTTGAGACACCGGGGCCGGAGCGCCGGGGGTCTCAGGGCTCTGCTTCGTCGCCGCTACGGTGGGGGCGCGCGGAACTCCATCGTGTTTGGTCGCAAGCGTCGCATGGAGCTCTGCTGGCGGCTCCGAGGAGGCCAGGGTCTGTTGCGACTTTCCGGAATCTTCCGTCGAGGACATGGACGCTGATTCGATGGTGCCGAAGTCTGAGGCGCCCGACTACCGGAACCACACGCAGAGGATCAGCACTTAATCACAAGCGACTCCGCATGTGCGTGGCGCAGGCTCCTTCCCGCCCGCATCAGCCAGCTCTCCAAACGGGGGCCGAGCGCACGGCCGAAGGGTGAGGGCCCGCAGCCCCTTCGCCAGGCCGTGCCTCGGGCCGCGGGAACAGCCAGAATCGCCGCGAAGGGCCGCCAAAACCGAAGGCGGTACGGTGCGCCGCTTGCATCACCCAGGACCGCCTTCTATAGTCCATGAAGCACATAGCACTGCTCTGCAGTTGCGTGCTTAAGCGCTGTAATTACTCAACAAATCTTGAGCACCCCAGCTCAACGATAGAGAGCGGCACTCTCACCGATCGCTTGCCCGTGAGCTAGCGCGACGCTTCCCTCCACTCTCGCCCTCACTTCGCCCTGGGGTTTACGCCCAGGTCGAGGCGAGGAACCCTTCGCCCAAACTCACCGCGCTCCGGCTGCGGAGACGCATAGACAACCCAACTTGGCGCACTGCGCGCGCAGGCACAACAGGAGGTCCCCGTGGCCCACGCAATCAATCGTTACAAGGCGGACATTCGCGATTTCCACTTCGTGCTCTTCGAGCAGTTCAATCTGCAGGAGCTCTTCGGAAAGGCGCCGTTCGACGATTGGAGCGAGGACGTCGCGAAGGCCGTCTTGGAAGAGGTGCACCGCTTCGGAACCGAGATCCTCGGACCGCTGAACGCGGTTGGCGATCAAGAGGGTTGCCGCCTGGAAAATGGCCAAGTGTACACGCCCAGCGGCTTCAAGGACGCCTGGCAAAAGATGTACGAGGCAGGCTTCAAGAGCCTCAGCATCTCTGAGGAGTTTGGCGGTCAAGGCGCCCCCACCGCTCTCTCGGCTATGGCTACCGAGCTCTCCAGCGGGCCGAACACCGCCTTCGAAATGTACCCTGGACTGACCATCGGCGCTGCAGAACTGATTGAAGCGTTCGGAACGGAGGAGCAGCGCGCGCTCTACTGTGGTCGGATGTTCAACGGCACCTGGGGCGGCACCATGTGCCTCACGGAAGCGCACGCGGGGAGCGACGTCGGTGAAGCGAAGACCTTCGCCAAGAAGAACGCGGACGGCTCCTACTCGATCAAGGGCGGGAAGATCTTCATCAGCGGCGGCGATCAGGACCTGACGGAGAACATCATTCACATGGTGCTAGCCCGCACCGAAGGCGCCCCAAAGGGCACCAAGGGCCTGTCGCTGTTCATCGTCCCCAAGCTGAAGATCGACGCCGAAGGGAACACACTGGGTTCCAACGACGTCGCCGTGCCTGCCATCGAGCACAAGATGGGCATCAATGGCTCGTCAACGTGCCAGCTCTCATTTGGCGACAACGACGACTGCGTTGGCTACCTACTCGGCACCGACGAGATGAAGGGCATGCGCCAGATGTTCCAGATGATGAACTACGCGCGCGTCGGCGTGGGGCTCCAGGGCCTCGCGGTCGCGTCCACGGCGTACCTGAACGCGCTCGAGTACGCGAAGGAGCGCAAGCAGGGTCCCAGCGTGCGCAACTTCAAGGATCCCGACGCTCCGCGCGTGAGCATCATCGAGCACCCCGACGTGCGTCGCATGCTGCTCGACATGAAGGCGCGCGTCGAAGGTATCCGCATGCTGATCTGCAAGGGCGCGACCCACATGGACCGCGCGACGATGCTCAAAGCAACGGGCGGCAGCGACGAGGAGATCACCTATCACGAGGGTCAGCTCGAGCTAATGACTCCCCTGATCAAGGCTTACTCTTCGGACCAGGCCTTCCGCATCTGCGAGACGGCGATTCAGGTCCATGGTGGCATGGGCTACACCCGTGATTTCCCCGTGGAACAGTACTGCCGAGACTCCAAGATTTTCAGCATCTACGAAGGCACGAACCACATCCAGGCGCTCGATCTGGTTGCGCGCAAGCTCAACATGGGCGGCGGTCAGTACGCCATGGCGCTGCTGCAAGACATCGGCAAGTTCATCGCCAAGCTCAAGGGCGACACGGTGTTCGGCCGCAGCGTGGAGAAGCTCGAGGAGGCGCACGGTGCGGTGGCCTCCACCGCCATGCAGTTCATGACCTGGTTCCAGGCGGGCGAGATGGAGCGCGTTCCGCTGGTCGCGAACCGCTTCCTCAAGATGATGAGCGAGTTGGTCATCGGCTGGCTCTTGCTCGACGCGGCGGTGATCGCCACCGGGCGCCAAACAGAAGTCGAGCACGATCACCCTGACTGGGCGTTCTACGAAGGCAAGAAGCACGCGGCGCGC
This sequence comes from Polyangiaceae bacterium, assembly GCA_050183255.1. GTDB lineage: Bacteria > Myxococcota_A > Polyangia > Polyangiales > Polyangiaceae > JAHBVY01. The sequence goes on from JBFXBK010000265.1 coordinate 3,100, forward strand.
TACTTCGCGCTGAACGTGTTGCCCGAGGTGGTCGCTTCAGCAGAGACGATCAAGCTCGGCGACCGTAGCCCGCTGGACATCCCGGACGCGGCGTTCGCGACTGTTTGATATCACTTCGGTCAGTAGCGGCCTCACCTCGAAAGGGCGTGAGGCCGTTCGTACTTGTTCACGGTTTCCTACTTCAACCCGAGCTTCTCGAGGTCCTCGTCGGCCGCGTCACTCCAGCCTCGGTTGGCTCGAGGCGAGGCCGGACTCGGATGCAGAATGGTTCCTACCTGGATGCCTCCTGCCTCCACGGCGTCCGCGAGCGCCACTTCTCCGCGCTTCTTGGCGAAGGCGCCAACGCCAACCAGCCACTTCGGCTGCAGCAACTTGACCGTCTCCCGCAGCGCCTCGTCGCACAGCTCGAAGAGGGCATCACGCTCTGCCGCCGGTAGCTTGTCAGGCGTGAAGTTCTTGCCGCTCTCCTCCATGAACACGAGCGGGCAGTAGTTCATGATGAAATTCCGCGCGAAAAATTGCTCGGCAGAACCGTAGCGCTCCTTCGCCCAGCCCCAAAGGCGTGTCCCGCTGACTTCGGAACGAGGGCAGTCGAAGCCTTGGATCAGCCGCTTCGGATGCTGTTGCTTGGGCGCCCTGACTGCACCCGTAATGCCGAGAAAGTCGCGCACCATCGCGATGTCGCCGAACGGAACTCCGGTCTGTGCCATCCCAAAAGGCCCGGGGTTCATGCCCAGGAACAGGACCTCTCGGGTGCCCCGCCCCCAGCGTTCCAGATACCGCTCGTGAGGCTCGCGGGCGTAATCGAGCGGGTTGTAGACGTGGGTGATCGGAGCCGCGAACGCGAGCTTCTCCACGCCGCGGCACAACTTGCGACTGACTCGAACCAAGGACATGAGCCTCCCTAACACGGGCGGCGTACGGTAACGTCCACTGAGAGCACATGGCTAACAGTCGACTAGGTTGGATGGGGTTGCTCGCGGCGAGCTTCGCGATCTCTGCGTGTGGTGGCGACGCTTTCGTCGCGGATGAAGGCTCATCGGGCGGGGCCAGCGGCGACGCGGGCAACGGCGGAAGCTCCGCGGGCAACACCAATGGCGGCTCCTCAGGCAACGCCGGAAGTTCCAACGGCGGAAACGCTGGCACGACCGCAAGCGGCGGAACAGGGGGGAACGCCGGCAGCGGCGCTGGCGGAAGCGGAGCGGGTGGCGGCGGAGGGAGCCCAAACGGCGGAAGCGCTGGCAGCGCGCAGTGTCCCGACAGTCGCCCAACTGGAGAGTGCAGCTCCCCCGGCGTCCAGTGCCGCTACGGTGATCCCGCGTGCTGTCAGGACTTGTTCACTTGTGAAGACGGCCGCTGGGTCGAGACCCCGTGCCCCAAGGTCAGCTGTCCGCTGACGCCGCCGGCTCACGGCACCGACTGCAGCTGCCTCGAAGGCAAGCAGTGCGTCTACGACTGTGGGATGGCCACCGTCGCGACGGACGCAACCTGTGGTGCCAGCGGGACGTGGGTGCTCCAGAGTCGCCCTTGTCCGGGTCCCTGCGGAAACGTCACCTGCATGCTGGGTCAGGTGTGCGTAACCAAGCTCAAGCAGGGTCTCGTCGATAGTCAGTACTGCACGCCGACAGCGTGCAGCGGTGAGCTAACCTGCCAGTGCGCCGGTACGCTCTGCGGCGTTGGCTACACCTGCGATCGAGTGGAAAACCTGGGGCTCGTCTGCAACGCGAACTAGTCGGCGTCCGAGCAACAACGGAAGCCAGTCTCCATCCCGTTGTAGTAGCTGTCGTGGGCGGTCTGTGCCGCACGGCAGAAGTTCCGACCAGGCTGCCAATAGGCGCCTTTCATCGCGGGGCGTGAGTTCGCGGTGCCGTCGATGGCGACGAACTCTTCGAGGTTGCCGCTCATGTCTCGCACACCGAAGGGGCTCTCGCACTTCGGGTGGCTGCCCCGCTCCGCGCGGAGGTCGTACAACTTGCCCTTCTCGGTGTCGACGATATCCTGCAGGTCGGCATTGCACGCTTCGGGGTCGCGCTTGAATCCGTAAGGATAAGGTCGCATCTCCTCGCCTTCGCAGGCAAAGTTCCACTCGCTCTCGGCGCACACCCGCTTGCCCTGAGCGGAGCAGGTCTTCTTCGCGTCGCTGAAGCTCTTGAAGTTTGCGGGGCGGGACTCACCGGGCTCGGCGTACTCATCGCGGTCGATGCAGAAGCGCATGCTCACGCGGTAGTTCGAAGCGCACTTTGCCGGTTGCGCGTACTCGGCGCAGCGGAACTGCTCATACCGCCCGGGGCCATCCATGTACTTCAAGCAGGTCTGCTTCACCTCGGGGCAGTACTCGCCCTCGACGAGCACCATATCCGCAGGGCAAACTTCCTGTTGCTTGACAGGCGCGGGCTTCGCTGTCGCCACGACCAAGTGTGCCGGCCCCGCTGGCCTGGACTCCTCGGGCGAAATGTCCGAGCTGGAGCCCGCCGCGCTGCCGAGGCCGAACACCAGACCAATCATCGAAATCAGACCAGCAGTGCGTAGCATGGCGAGGCCTACTTCAAGATGCGTGCCGCGCTGCCACGGCGAAGCGCTGCTCAACGATCTCCATCAGTTGGGTGATCCAGCAGGCACTCAGGCCCACATGCGCGCCGAAAGTGATGCCTGAACTCACGAGGACTCGAAGCCTCAGTGATGCCTAGAGACCGCAAATCCGCCCTTCAATCCTCTCGCCCCGGAGTCGCTCCCGCTGGCTGGTTTGGGGTGAGGGGCCAGCCAAAGCCCAGCTTTGGCCGCTGGAAGGTCGTTCGCTTTCCAGCCTGGCCCCGTTTGGCGACACTCTGACCATGCCCGAAGCTGGCCCCGCCAAAACGACACGCGCCGCGATCCCCGGTCGCCTCCCCTTTCAGTTCACCGCCATCGACCCAGCAATCCGCAGGGAAATTGTTTACCACCATGCGAGCGACGGTTACCCGCTGTCCGGTGTGCTCTACCTCCCACCGAACGGCGACCCGGATCTGGCGGTGCTCGCGATGCACCCACGGGGCGACTTCAGCCGACACTACCTCGCTCCGTACACGGCGCTCGGCGGCTACGCGTTCTTCGGCGCTACCTCGCGCTACCTTCACAACGACGCCGATGCGCTCCACGAACGGCTGCTGCTCGATGTCGCAGGCAGCGTCGCGTGGCTGCGCGACCGCGGCTTCAAGCGTGTGGTGCTGATGGGAAACTCTGGAGGCTGCTCGCTCTTCAGCTACTACCTCGACCAAGCGAGCAAGGCTCCTGAGTCGCGACACCAGAAGGCGCCCAGCGGCGACAAGGTTCCGCTCGGAGACTTCGAGCTACCGGAGGTAGACGGCTTCTTTGCGCTGGCTGCCCACCCCGGAGAAGGCGCTTTCTTACTGGAGCGATTGGATCCTTCGGTGGTCGACGAAGCGGACCCGGTGAGCGCGAACCCGAAGCTCGACATGTACGATCCGCGAAACGGCTACGTGCCGATGCAGATGGGTCCCTCGAAGTACTCGAAGGACTTCCTGGCGGAGTTCCGCGCGGCACAGGTTGCGCGCTGCGAACGGCTGGACGCCCGCGCCAGAGCCTGGATTGAAGAGGCCCGCGCCCATAGACAGTTAGTGAAGGATGGCGAACGCTTCGCCCCTCTCCCCCCGAACGAGAAGCTGCGCGTGGTGCGTCAGAGCCTGGTTCGGCGCTACATGCTCATCTATCGCACGCTCGCCGACCCTCGCTACTTGGATCCGAGCCTCGATCCCAGCCAACGCCCCATGGGGAGCATCTTCAGCTTCGGGCGGGATCCCATCGCAGGGAACTATGGAGAAGGCCTGGCTCGCTCGATGAGCGCCCGCGGCTGGCTCTCTACCTGGTCGGGTCTGAGCTCTCGCGCCAGCCTCGAGCAGACCCTGCCCAGCGTCACCTGCCCCTTCCACCTGTGCAACGCGCTGGCTGACATGGACATCTACCCGAGTGAGGCGGACACGACGTTCGGGCTCGCCGCGAGCGGCGACAAGACTCGCTCGGAGCTAGCCTACGCAGATCACTATTTGAATCCCCACGGAGACGAAGGCAAGCGCCTTGGTGACCCACGCCAACGCTGCGCAGAAGCTGTCTTTCTGCCGTGGATCCGGGAGCGCTGGCCCAACGACGGGGCGTGAAGCAGCGCGTGTCGCTAGAGGCCAAGCTCTCTGGCGATGCCGCTGACTCGCTCGACAAGCAAGGTTTCGAGTTGCGTCAAGACCGGGTCGAGCAAACCTTCCCCAGCGCAATGCTCCGCTAACTCGCGGACATCCCGGGGGAGTCGCCGCACCATTCCCGCGATCTCCTGGAACACCCAGTCCTCAGGGACGTTCACTTCGCGCGCGAGCTTCTGCCATTGATGTCGTCCAATCTCGCGAACTCGGTACTTTCCGCCAATCTTCATCGCCAGCTTGATGCGAAGCTGGTCAAGTTGCCGGTAGGGAAGGGCGCTCGCGACGTCGTACAGCGGCGCGAGGCGAACCTCTGCTCCCCGGTCGAAGAGCAAGGCGTAGTTCTTTGCGTGAGCGTCCGTGCCGAGAATCAACCAGTTGAAGATCAGGGCCCGGATGAACGTGGCCACGTCGGCAACGGGATCGATTGAGTTCTGCCGCAGGAGCTGAACGACCTGCACAGGCGACGGGCCACCATCGTTTTGATACTTCTTGCCTGGTTCAAGGCCCATCGCCTGACACAAATCCTCCTGGTGAATTCGAAGAACCGAACCATCGGTGCGCAACACGCGATCGTAGCGCTCGACGACAATAGCGGCCTCCGTGCCGAAGCGTTGGACATGTGTGGACGCGACCGGCAACCCAACGGCCCGCGCCAATTCCAGGCAGAAATATTCGTTCTCGATCGACCCATTCAGTCCCGGGATTCCTGGCTTAAGGATGTGAGTCGTCGCCGCTCGACCGTTTGGTATGGCCCAGCGAGCGCCGTTCCAATACAAAGCGGTCTTTGGCTGGGCACCGGCCAGGCTAAACTGGGTCTCGCTCCTCTGATCGTTCCACGCGGCGTGATCTCGCTTCAAGAGGGCGATCCGTCGTTCGATATCCGCCTCGTCCAACCACTCGACCTCAGCTGGGTCTGGGCTCAACACGGCCGGCAGGCGTGCCTCGCTACACAGCTGCAACGCACCTGGACAGTCTTCGCCAACGTGCTGCAAGATCCGAAAAGCGTTCCGGGAGGAAACCTGGTAGGTTTTCCCCCAGGCTTCCAGGATCCGAGGGTTGTCGGGCAACAGCCCCCACAAGTAAGCATCAACCGGCGCGCTATGCTCATTCGCCGCCAAGGGCATCGACAGCGACACCGGGAATGCTCCGCGCGTCTGTTGCCACGCGGATTCATAGGTCAAGCGACTGCGACCATCCTTCTGCACGAGTCGACCTACCAGCCGTCCCTGAACGACCGCGCAAAGTACGTCCTTCATCGGGGTCGCTTGCTCCTTTCGATGATCTCCGCGAGATCTGGGAGCTCCAATTCCGACGCCGTTCTCACGTTCGGAACCACGTCCAAGCTAAGCTCCAGGGCCTTCAAGACCCGGAGAACAAGCCCGAGTTCCACGGTTGATTTTCCGTGTTCCAGTGAGTGAATCCAGAGCCGGCGAACGCCAGCTCGTTCCGCAACAGCCGCTTGGGTGAGCCCCAGGTCACGCCGCCGTTGACGAACCAGGGCACCCAGCTCCTTCGGGGTGGTGAGAAGCATGGTTTCCTCCAAGGACGACGTCTCGGACTCTCGCTGCATGCGAACGCATACAATCGAGCAGTGTATGCGAACGCATACAGGCCGTCAAAGTATGCGAACGCATACATCTGCAAACTGTATGCGAACGCATACAAGCTTCCTGTTCACCGGTTAACTCTGGACAGAGTCACTAACTGCGCTATCACCCGCGCGATGTGGGGGAAGGCTTCATTTGTAGGGGTTTCGCTGGCTCTCGCGCTCGCGGGCTGTGGCTCGGACGGCGCAAGCGAGGAGCCGAATAGTGGGGGCAGTGCGGGCGTTGGCGGCAGCGCTGGAGTGGGAGGCAACGCAGGCATCGGGGGTAGCGCTGGCGTCGGAGGCACCGCCGGAGCGGATGTTGGGGGAGCCGCAGGGCAGAGCGGCGGCACGGGTGGCAATGGAGCAACCGCAGGCACAGGGGGCGTCGCTGGACAAACCGTACTCCGTGTTCACTACCGCACGGATACGTCGGCTCACCTCGCACTGCGTGGTGAAGGGGCGAGCCTGTCGTGGGACACCTCGACAGCACTCTCCCAGTCCGCGGCAGGCGTCTGGGAGTTCAACTTTCAAGATCTGCAAAGCGAGGTGCAGTTCAAGCCTGTGCTTGAAACCACCTCGGGCGACGTCACCTGGCCAAAGGGAGCGAGCTTCTCGAACTGGCTGCTCGAACCTGGTGAGACGCTGGACGTCTATCCGTTCTTCCTCCGGGATCATGGTCGGCTCGAGACCTTTCAGGTCAATCATCCCGACGGACCTCGCGACGTCGTGGTCTATCTCCCGCCGAGCTACGATGAGCCCGGGGCCGCAGACAAGCGCTACCGCCTCTTGATCCTGCAAGATGGGCAGAACCTGTTCGACCAGAGCGCGTTCTTCGGCGGCTGGCAGCTACAAGGAAGCCTGGATGCACTGTTCACCGCAGGGCAGGTGCTCAGCCCAAGCAATGGTCAGGTCAGTTGGGACGGGGGCTCCACTGAAGAGGTGATCGTCGCCGGTGTGTTCAACGCAGGCGCAGGGCGCATCTACGAATACACGCCGACGAACGCCTCGGTGGACGGGCTGTGCGACGCGCAGGTTGAGACCTGCGGTGGCGGCGGCGCAGACTACATCCAGTTCGTGATTGACACCGTCGCCCCTGCTCTGCGCACGCGATACCGCGCGGCGAGCACGCGAATGGGGTTCGGCGGCTCGTCCCTCGGCGGCTTGCTCTCGCTTCAGGCGTGTTGGACCCACAGCGAGAGCTTCGACCGTTGCTTCATTCACTCGCCAAGCTTGTGGTGGGACTCAGGGTGGGCGCAGAGCAATCTCGTACCTGGAGCGCAGCCGGGAGATCCGCTGAAGCTCTACCTCGACGCGGGCACACAGAATGACGGCCTCGACCGAGTGCGGCAGCTGAACGCCGACCTCCAGACTCGCGGCTTCACCACGGAAGCGAACCTGTGGTGCCTGGAAGGCATCGGCATGGCCCATAACGAGCTCGCTTGGGCCGAGCGCGCACCGTGGGCGCTCTACCTCGGCTACGCGGATCCGCACCGCATGCAGCCGGCGGTCGCGCTCCCGAGCTCGCTCCAAGCCTGCCAGTAGCGCGCGGTGATCACCTACCCACGAACTGACGTGGCACCCCGGGATCGGCGACGCGGCCAAACGAGAGCAGCTTACGGAAACGCGGACGCGGAATCGGCATACCTGGAGGCGGGATGCCTTGGGTCCCGTACCAGACCTCGAACGAGACGAGGCGATCTTGCGGACGGCCGGTGAACTCGTGGTACTTGAGCAACATCTCGCGTAGCGCGGGATAATTAGCCGAGAAGCGCGGCTCTGGAATTCTCGTGTGGAAAGCTGCCCAGTCGCCGTCATTCCACACACGGCCGTCGCGAGGGACGCTCCAGCTCGGCTCCATGCCCGTCAGTGGATCTAGCTTGCGGCCGTCCGCGGTTCGCCCATCGACGATCACCCGACCATCTTCGTGAGGCGGATCCGGGGCGAACATACTCCAGCCTTGGAATAGTCGTGGATAGACCACGATCGTCTGAATCCACGCGGGTTGCTTTGGCTTCATGGAGTCGGGGACGCCTCGGTTCTCCACCAGCACCTGACTGCTCGTCGCGACGAGCAACACCACGAGCAGCACCTGAGCCAGCCAGAACAGCCCGCGCCCAGCGCGTGTGCATGCGGCGCTTGGCGGGAGCTGCGCGACGCCGCGCTCCAGCTGGCCGCCGAACACCACGCGGTGCACGCACCAACCGATGGCGCTCCTCACCCCCGGAAAGCCTAGCCAGGCGGTAAGCAGGCGCGGAACGAACCACGAGCGAGCTAACAGCGCCACGGCCGCGCCTCCCGTTCGCCAGTCGCTGCCGGGCTCGGCGAGGCGCACCCGAAACGACTCGACGTCGCCGTTCAGCTCGACTTCGCACAGCCCGAGAGTATCCAGGGCCAGGCACAGTCGAGCCAGGCTGTATCCTCCGGGAACCGCTTTCAGCTGTACGACGACGGCGGGCTTGTGCTGCTTTGCCCAGGCCTCGAGCTTGTCCCAGTACTCGCTCGCTACGAATAGCGGGTACGGAACCATCATGACCCACACGAACGGCCCGAGGCTCGCGAAGGTAGCGATCCCCAGGTGCAGACCCCAGGCGACCGCCCATGCAATGACTCGCGCCGGTCGATAGAACACTGGCAACAGAAGCAGCGGCGCGATCGCGTACTCGATCACCAGCGCGAGGTGGGTCATGCCCCGGGTCACTGAGAGAGGCAGCCAGTCGCGAACCCAGATGCCGAGGGAGTGGGTCAGGCGATCCTGATGGATGAAGTAGTAGATCGCGTTGCCGTCGTGCCAGCTCGGCCCGCTCTTGTGGACCGCGTTGAAGTAGTAGACCACGGCCCACTGCAAGAGCAGCGCGAAGAACGCCAGGGAGTAGTAAGCGCGGCGGTCGGGCTCCGGGCGCCGCGTCGGAGGCTCGAGATCGCGCCCCGGCTCGCGCTCACGCAAGCTTTTCCGCACGGCATCGATGCTGTAGCGGCGACCAAGCGGTAGAAACACCGACCACAAGGTGATTAGATTCACCATCACCCAACCGCCATTCTCGAGGGCGATGTTGCGCGAATTGAGGCTCGTCGTCAGCACCAGCGCCAGCACGTGCATCACGCGAGTTCGCCAGCCGAGCAGCAGCAGGAAAGCGATGCCAAAGTGCATCGCGAGCAGGAACCGCACCTCTCCCGGTGTGCTGAAGGCGTGGTAGATGGAGAATAGGTGCGCGCTCATCGGTCGGAAGAGCGCGAAGTGGTTCGGGAGCCAGCCGGTGTTGCTGTAGAACTGGTCTACGTTGGGCCAGCGCCGCGCGACGTCGAAGCACAGCAGGATCCCGAGGAAGATGCGGAAGAGGCCCATCGCGCGCGGGTCCGCTTCGAGGTAAACGCGCTTCAAATGGGCTAGCAGCCGCCGCATGGCGCGCACTATACCCGCCAAACTTCAACCGCCAGCCAGGCGCTTTCTGCGAGCGTGGTAAAAGGCGAGCCCTCCCGTCGTGTACTCCCTGTCCCCGTTCAACGTCGCTGCGATGATCGCCGCAGGAATTGCCGCCGGCGTGCTGAACGTTATGGCTGGCGGCGGCTCGATGTTCACGCTGCCGGTGCTCATACTGCTCGGGCTGCCGGCCTCGGTGGCGAACGGCACCAATCGAGTGGCGGTGCTGATGCAGTCCGTCAGCGGGGTGTACGCGTTCCAGAAGAGCGGCAAGCTCGATAGTAAGGCTGTCTTACCGGTCCTCCTGCCAACGGCGCTCGGCTCGCTGGTAGGTTCGTTCTCGGCTTCGCGGCTGCCCGAAGGCTTGCTCAAGCCGTTCTTGCTGGGAACGATGATCGCGATGGCGACGCTGCTCGCGCTGCGGCCCAAGGCAA
>JBFXBK010000266.1:0-12681 GCA_050183255.1 Polyangiaceae bacterium
CGCGCTCGTGGGGCCGGTTGCGCTCCAAGCAACCGAACCGTCCGCTGCGTGCTTGTGCACGAACCACTCTCCGCTCGCGGTGGTTGGTTTCGTCGCGCCAAAGCTGATGCAGTTCCCCGAAGCATCCATCGTCAACGCAAGGATCTGCGGCTGATCGACGTCGGTCTCGTGATTCCAAAGCTCTGCGCCTTGGGCGTCGAACTTGCGAACGAACGCCGTCGCCACCCCCGAACTGCCGCCAACCTGAAGACCCGCTACGCAACTGCTTCCGTCCGGATTCATTGCGAGAAGCTTGGGCTCATCCGAGCCATCGCCGCCGAACTCCGTCGCGAACTCCACCAGCGCGCACACGCGATCGCCATGCATCGTAGGCGCGTACAACTCCACTTCACCCTCGGCGCAAGTGCTCCATGGCGTGCAAGGAACCGATTCCTCTGGGGACCAGCTGCCATCCGGACAATTCGCTGGGCAAGACGGGCACGCGCCCGCGGCGCCTCCGTTTCCAGGCTCCCCCGCAGCGCCGCCTCCCGCCATGCCCGCTGTGCCTCCTGAGCCCGCTGAGCCCGCCGAGCCGCCGCTTCCGCCGGCTCCGCCATGCTGCCCATCGCTCGGTCCGCTGCTTCCGCCGCAGGCGGCTGCAACCAGTGCCAAGCTGAGCCAAGGTACGAACAGACCTAGAAACCTAGGGAAAGCGAGGGTCATGCCCTGCATAGAAGCAAGCCTCGTGCCGCTCGGTGTGGGTACCCCAGCTCGGTGCCGTTCCAAACCTGAGTTCCCATTACCGTGGGGCAAGGCGGCGCAAGAGGCAATGGCCGGCAGCGGCTGCTCCGACTCTCGAGAGCAGCAGCGCCGCGCGGATCCGAAACGCGAGCACCTCGCCGCGCCCGCTGCGACACCCCGTCAACCGATAGTCGGCCTGTGTCTGAGCCGCGCCCAAACCACGACGCGCTGTTCCGCTTGACCTTTGGTCGGCGAGAGAACGCACTGGGTCTCGTCCGCCACTGGTTGCCGTCGAGCGTTGCCGCCAGCCTCGACTGGGAGACGCTCAGCCTCGAGAGCCCTTCGTTCGTCGAACGGCCGCTCAGCACGTTGTTCAGTGACCTGCTGTTCCGAGTCGACTTCTCGGAGCGCGACACAACCCCGGTGCCGTTCCTTATCTATGTTTTGATCGAACACCAGAGTTCACCCGATCCCCGCATCGCCTGGCGCATGCAGCGCTACATCAGCGCAATCCAGCACGCATTCCTCAAGGAAACGCCGGGCGCCGAGGTTCCCATCGTCTTCCCGCTCTTGGTCAGCAACGCGAGGCGCCCCTGGCCACACCCGCTCGATCTTCACTCCGTCTACGCCGCACTCGAGCAGCTACCCGAGCTCCGACCCCACGTAGCCCAGCTCGAAATCGTACTCGACGATCTCCCATCGGCGACACCTGCCGAGCTCGTCGCTCGTGACCTGACCGACATGGCGGTGGCAGCCCTCTGCTTGTTGAGAGACGCTCGCAGCTTGGCAGCGCTAGAGGCTTCGATGCAGCACTGGCTGCCGAGTCTGCGTGCAGTGTCCAAACAGCAACACGACGACTTCAAAGCCCTTTTCGCCTACCTCCTGCAAGCGACCCCGCCCGTGCAGCATCACCAACTCTGTGCGACAATCATCCACGAGGCACCGGACATGCATCCCCCGATCATCAGCGCATACGACGAGCTCATTGCCGAAGGCTGGGTCCAAGGCGAGGCCGTGGGCCTAGCCAAGGGCGAAGCCAGAGGCAAAGCGGAAGGCAAGGCGGAAGGCAAGGCAGAGCTGCTACTCAAGCAGCTCAACCTCAAGTTCGCTCCGCTGCCGCAGGGCACCAGAGAGCGACTGCTGGGCGTCACTCCGGATCGACTCGATCAGATCGCAGAGCGCCTGCTCAACGCCCAAACGCTGGAGCAAGTCTTCTCCGAAGAGTAACCCCCTCCGCCCGCGCGCGCGAGCAATGCGAGACGCGGCCGGCGCCGGGAGGGGGCGGCGCAGCGAGCGAAGTGAGCGAGCCGGGGATGCGTCTGGGGAGCGACACTTGCTCGTCTTCCAAGGCGCGTAGGACGAAGCGCTACGGATAGTCGATGGGCGAACCATCACTGTCGAGCACGTTGCCCATCACCGTCGGGTTCGGATCATCGAACGTCCACGGTCCATAGCCCCAGTCGCCGGTGAAGCGGTTGCGCAGCACTTGCGTGCCGGTTGGGTTCTGACCGCGCAGGTTCAGCGAGTAGCCGCCGCCGGAGAGCCAGTTGCACTCGATCACGAGATCGGTGGTTTGCCCGCTCTCGTCTCCGGTCTGCACGCAGGCGTTGCTCGCGCCTTCGAGCGTGTTGTGGCGGATGTGGACGTTGAGGCCGTGGGTCGACTGCACCCCGTCGTTGTGCTGGTCCGGGTAGTTGCCGAGGTCGTGCACCCAGGAGTCTTCGATCAAGACGTTTTCGTCTGCCTTGAAGCCATCCGCGGTGCCGCGGATGTTCACGCGGCGTGCGGTGTAGTTGGAGAACGAAATCCCCGCGGTAACATCTGCGCTGGTCCCGATGATCTCCGTGTCTTCGACCAGCAGCCCCACGTTGTCGTTGTCGAAGTAGCGGATGGGGTAGTAGTCCCCGCTGGTGATGCGGCAGCGACGGATGGTCACATTATCCGCGAGGATTTGTACCTCGCCCTGAATATCCAGATCTTCGATCACGGCGCCATCGGTCGTGACCTGAATCGAGCCGCTGGGGGTGAGCACGGTACCCGCTGGCACCCCGGTGTTGTCCGGTCCCGGCCGGTTACTCCAGCAGCCGTCGCCGCCGGTGCCACCCGTACTCGAGCCACCAGTAGCGGAGCCGCCGCTGCCGGAGCCGCCTGCAGAGCCGCCGGAGCCGCCTGCAGCTGAACCGCCGACTCCGGCGTTGCCTCCGTTGCCTCCACCAGCGCCGCTCGCGCCGGCCGCTCCGGAGCCGCCTGCCCCCGACGCGCCTCCGCTACCACTGCCGCTGTCCCCCGAGCTACATGCCCAAAGCGGAAGCGCCAGGAGCAACGAGGCGAGCGCGACGACGCGCGGAGTTCCAAGGGCAAGCCGCCGTCCAAGGTCTGCTGAGTCGTGTCCCATTCGCACCTCCGAAGTCGCAGCTTACCACCGGCGCGCACCTCGGACCGGCACCGTGTAGACTCGGCACCATGTCGCTGAGGCTTTGGGCGATCAAAGTCGGTGAGCTTCGACCCCTGGACGCGGACGGCTTGCTGCTCTTCGGTGCGCGCTGCGCTCTGCGTGTTTCACCATGGGTACCAAAGGACGCGCGCAGAGCTTGGCAGGCGGGCCTCGACATCGTCCTCCGAGCGGTTGGTGGCGAACAGTTCACACCTGAGCGTATCCGCGAGGTTTCACGCTTAGTAGGCGACGCCGGCGCCATCGCATGCAACCGGCTCGACGGCACCAAGGACGAAGCCCGCGGGCGCTGCATGAACTACGCGACGCAGACGTTGGTGGCGGTGCTTGACGCGAGCCAAGCCGCCGACTTGAAGGCGCAAAAGAAATGGATCATCGACGCTGCGAAGCTATCAGCCTCTATCCCTGCCCTGCTGGCTCACGCCGGTCAGATCCAGGCGCGGGCCGGGGATGCAGTAAGCGAAGCGGCCGGCACGATCTGGAATGCAATCCGCGCGGATATACCCGTGGTCACCGCGGCGCGCGCGGCGAATCCTTCAGCGCCGCTCTCGGAGGCCAAGCTCAAAGCGCTGGGTCCGTTGTGGCCTGGTGGAAAGCCGGAGTGGGCCTGAGCAGCTCCCCATCGGGCGTGCGGCGTTCGAGGGTGCCGTCCTGAAATTCGGTGTTCCACAGCACGAACAGGTCCCCGGACGGGTCCGTTCCGGCGCTGTACGCGACAAGCTCAGTCGATTCGCAGCTTCAGCACGACAGCGTCACCCATCCCGAGCTCCGTTTGTCCCGCGAGGGGTAGAATCGCTTCGCCCACCAGCACCAAAAAGCCTGGAATGGGCGCGAAGTCGTTGACCCGCAACGGGAACCCGTACGTTGCGATTCCGTAAGAAGACTCGTCGGTTGCAGTCCACGCCACGATTCCGTCGTTGTCTTGCAGCCACACCGATCCATCCTCGCCGCTCCTGACCCTGGTGAGTAAGTAGGAGGAGGCGCCAAGGGGCGTACTATTTCCGTCGGGATCCAATTTGAACAAGGTACCGTTATTTGAGTTTGTAGCGGTCCCAGCCAAGAACGCATCACCAGCGGGACCCACGGCCATGTCTTTTACGTCAAAGATCTCGTAGGGCTTGTAGCTTCGCTCCCATCTGACAGATCCTGCTTCCGTCAGGCGGGTCACGCGAACCGTGCTTGCATACTGATCGTGTCCGGTGGAACGGACTACCATCGCTTCGCCACCAGCAAGCCCAAAGTACGTCTCAGCCTGTTCATCGCTGCCAACGCTCGCGGACCACACGAGCGCTCCGGCAGAGTCAACCTTCATGAGCTCTGCGTGTGCGGGAGCATCCGTCGCCTCAGGCGAACGGGTTACGAAGCTCGCAATCGCGTTGCCGTCAGGATCAACCGCGAGCTGCCTCGGCGTCTGACCCGCACTGGAGCCGGTGGTCGCCCAATCCACGGCACCAGTTGCAGAGTGCTTGCGAAAGAACCACTCACCAGTACCGCCTTGCGGGCTAAAAGACAGGCCAAGCGAGTAGCAATTCCCCGCGGCATCGATTGCCACGTCCGCGACGTCCGCACCATCGCCGTCGAAGCTCTGCGTCCACAGCACTGCGCCGTCGGGATCGTATTTGCGCACGTATGCGCCTACCGCCCGAGCGTCAGTAGCGGGACTCGCAAAACGCTGCCCAGACACACACAACGTTCCATCCGGGTTCGCGGCGACGGCCGTAGCGGTATCGCGGTCCTCAGTCCCGAACTGATCCACGAGAGCCACGCGCGCGCACACCCGATCGGTCCACTCATTGGGGACGTTGATCGTGACTTCGCCCTCTCCGCACGCGCTCCAAGGGTCGCAATAGTAGTCGTGGTCGTGGGAATGCCAAAAGCCCTCGTCGCACGAGCAGGCCCAATTGGGATCTCCGCACCCATGCGGGCCTTCCCCGCCGCTCCCACCATCACCACCAAGGCCTCCGACGTCGCTGCCACCAGATCCTGGAATTGCGCCCTCTCCCCCGTTACCGGCGGAGCTGCCCGCGCCACCAGTGGCACCACTTCCAGAATCCCCGGGGTCGGAGGTGCACCCGCCACACAGCGCTGCCAAACTGAGCCACGTCACCAAACCAGCAGAAAAGACCTGAAAGCGTTTAATCACGTCGATCAAGACAGCAAGCGCCATGCCACGCCGGCGACCGCAAGGTCGCTCGACTCAGCCCACCGGCGCGCTCAACCCGGAGACAAAAACACGAGGCCAGACGATTTCCGTGAACCGCCTCCCGCCGGTCGTCACTTGCCCAACGAGGGACGAGTTGGTCCCGGCAACACTTGGAGGAAAAGTCATGGTTTCGCGCATTCGTCGTTCACGGTTCGGCTTGCAGTCTCTAGCGCTCGCAGGCGCAGCGTTCTTCGCCAGCGCTGCCCTCACCGGTTGCGCCGCACCTGCGGGGGAGGACACCGCCTGTGCAGAAGAGGCTGGCTGTGCAGAAGCCGTGGCGGACAGCAGCGACGAGCTGATCGTCTTCACACTGGGCAAGAAGCGCTGGCAGGTGACGAGTCCCTTTGCGGATCGGAGCGAGCTGCAGGACACGTTGGCCCAGCTAGCAGCATCGGACACCGCCGTCGTGGACATGACCGCCGGTCCCGATGGATCGTGGGTGATCCTCACGGCAACCGATATCTACTCCGGTGGCCCACTGCCGTCAGGGATGGCGTTCTGGCTCAGCTTCATGGCGAGCAAGGGCCAGCAGCCGAAGGCCGTCGATATCAACTCCGACGGAGGCTACGTGATCATCGCCGACGGCATGTATCACGTCGGTGGCAGCGTCAACCAAGACGCAAAAGACAAGATCGCCGAGTACTACAACAAGGGCTGGAAGATCCGCGACGTCGAGACCACGCCCAGTGGGTACGTGATCTTGGGAGACGGCTCCCTCGCCTCGTACGCCAACACCGGTGAACAGCTGATGGCGTTGCTCGCCGACCGCATCAAGTCCAAGCGGCGGGTTGAACAGGTCGAGATTGGCCTGGATGGCGGCTGGGTCGTGATCTCCGATCAGGAGGCCGCGACAGCTCAGGCTTCAAGCACGCTGCGGAACTCCCTCAAGGCTGCCGCCAAGAGCCAATCTCACATGTCGAAGCTGATGCTCGCTGAGAACGGCGGCTTCGTGCTCTACAGCAACGGCACCGCGCTGGGGAGCGGAGGCAACGTCGCGGAAGCCATCGAGTACGGCACTGGAGGACAGAACATCTGGGAGCGGATGGACTTCTATGGGGTTCCAGGCGTCAGCATCTCCGTGATCGAGAACAACAAGGTGACGTATTCCCGCGGATACGGCGTGCTCAAGCAGGGTGAAGAGCAACACGTGTTGGCCACCACTCCATTCGACATGGCTTCGCTCTCCAAGTTCGTCGGGGCACTGACGATGATGAAGCTCGATAGCGACGCCGCCTACAACTACGACGTCGACTGGTCCGTCGTGAACCAGGCGAAGCCAAACGGCAACGTCGACAAGTGGCTGACCGCAGGCGAAAACAACCCGGGCACATACGGCTTCGCCAATGTGGACGTGTCGAACACGCTGTCCACCGCGCACTTCATGCGTCATCAGACCGACTTCATTCAATCGGGTGGATCACCTGGCTGGGCCCGCGGAGCGAAGACGCTGAGCGGGGAAACCTGGCAGTGGATGCTCGGCTGGGACTGCACCACGAGTCCCTGCGGATACAACAAAGGAAAGCGCGCTTGGTCGACCGGCGGTAGCGGTCCTGTCGCCTACGACTACGACAGCGTCAACTTCCTGATCCCACAAGCCATCGCGGAAGATCTCACCGGCAAAGAAGCCTGGGAGGTACTCGACGACATGTGGTTCAAGCCGATGGGTCTGAAGAACATCACGGGCTACACCTGGTCGCGCCTGATGGACATCGGCAACGTCGCTTGGCAGCACAACTCGAGTGGCCCTCGCGGCACCCTCACCGTCTACCCCTGGACGTTTGCAGGCGGCATCTACGCCGCGCCCATGGATTACGCGGAGCTGATGATCTTGGCGCTCAACCAAGGCAAAGACTCGAGCGGAGTCCAGCGCATCCCAGCTTCGGCCATCAACCGCATGCTCCAAGTCCAGAACGGAAACGTAGGCTTCGGGCTGTTTGGAGACGCAAACGCTGACATCACCGAGGTGAACGACAACCGCTTCCGTCACAACGGCGCTCACAGCGGTCGGGCACGCACCACCATGTGCGGCAACCCCACTCGAGACGGAGGCATCGTGATCACCATCAACGCGAACTTGAGCGACGTCGCCGACGCCAATGGCCAGTCAGACAGCACGGACTTCATCAACTGGCTGATGAACGAGTACATGCAGTACACGGGTTGGCCCGGCGACTGCCTCTGAACCCCTCACCCCCAAACCCGCGAGCTGATTCGCGAAGACTGGCGCGGCGCTCCCTGACGGAGGCGCCGCGTTGGCGTTGTAGCTAGTAGTGCATCCGCAGGTCAGAGCGCCCGAGCTGCTCGACCACGTGATTGAACACGCTGATGTCGTCGTCGAGTCCGAGGATGGTCTCGGTGTCCGGATATTCGTCGTCCTGAGCGACGAAGTAGCGCGCGGCGCCGACGATCAGACGTTGCTGCTCCACGCTGAGCTCTCCCATGATCGCAAACAGACCGAGCAAGTTGTCGTGGAGCTCCTGAGCCAGGTCTACCGGGAGCATCTCGTGGCTCTTCGCTGCCTCGCGGAAATCCCTTACCTCGCGCAGCATCTCGTCCTTGAGCTGGATCAAGTGCACCGGCTCGAAGTCCCTGGTAAGCCTCTGAAAGTGCTCTAGAGCGTGCTCGCTGAGTGCCATCTCTCGCCTCCTGACGCAGTCGCTGAGAGGCGAGAGTAACACCTCGCGAAGTGAGGGACGCCCCACACGCCGGAACAGCGCAAACAAAGCCGCCCGGATTCTCGTAAGCGCAGCTTTCGCGGGTTCGGCGTGAGCGCTACTCGCAGCGAACCTCGACGCGACGGTTCAGGCTGCGGCCTGCCTCGTCAGCGTTGGAGGCGATGGGAGAGGCTTCCCCACGTCCGACAGCCGAAACGCGTGAGGCGGGCAGCCCGCGGCGGGTCAGATCGCCGACGACAGCTTCGGCGCGACGCTTGGACAGATCCAGGTTGTACGCCTCGCTACCCTCGCTCGACGTGTGACCCTCGATACGGATCTTCGCGTGCTTGTCCGCCTTCAGGCTGGTGTAGAGCTGCGCGAGGAGTGTCTCGGAGTCCTTCTCAATTTCCGCAGAGTTATATTTGAAGTTGATACCGTGAAGGATCGACCCACAGCCGAGCGCGGGAGGCGCGAGGCTTGGGCACCGGGCCTTGCCCCCAGTCTCCGTGCTGAAGTCCACGAGGCGGAACGGCGCGCCGTTGGTCGAACGCACACCGCGCATGGAACCATCGGGCATCACCGTGAGGACGAACAGGCTGACGACCTTGGTGCGCGGTTCTTCACCGCGCGCGCGCAGGATGTTCCCGCTGACTGTCCCCGTCAGTGGTGCCGCGCCGTCGTAGCAGCCGCTCACCGCAGCGCCGCTCTGGGCGAGCTCGTAGCCTGCATTGCCCTTGCCCCAGCGACCCGTGAAGGCCTTCGAGAGGTCAGGGCGCTGTTGACTGCCGTGACCGATCAGCTCGCTGAACTGGAGGCTCGTCTTGTTGCCCTCGGCCTCCACCCGGATCCCTCCGGAAAGACGCACCTTGATCCACTTGCTCGGCTTCTTGGAGACCAGCTGGAGCGCGGTCTGCTGACCGCGTTTCTCGTGAGTCGCAAGGCTCGCCTTTGCGAGCAGCTCGTAGCCAGCGTCCGCGCCCTGGGCCGACCCATACACCTCGACATCCTTGCTGAACGTCGTGTACTTGCTGGGGACCTCCCCAACGTTGGGCACCGCAAACCCCTCGAAGGTGGTTTCCGCAGGCAACAGATAGACGAACTCCGTGACGGACTCGCCGTTGCCTTTGCTCAACAGCGTGTATGGCGTGTGGTTACCGTCGATCGCCTCGATGGCTTCTTCGATCTGCGCACCCTGGGTGGCTCCCACGCCGCCCACCTTCAGCGGGATCGCACCGCTCGCGAAGGTCATTAGGTTCGCTGTGGGAGCAACGGCGTCGTCGCCTGCGGTCGAACTGGTGACCCCACTGCCGCTCGGGGAGTCGCTGCCGCTCGCAGGGTCGCCGCCGCTCGGAGAGTCCCCGCCGGCCGACGCCTGACCACCACCTTGCGGCCCCGACTGAGCACCCTGGGCCGTGGGTTGCGCCGCGTCAGCGCCTTTCGGTCCGGCGTCGCCCTCTTTCGGCTGACAGCCCCAGGCCAAGCACAAGCTGCAGCCAACGATTCCAATCCCTACCCGCATTCCATGTCCCCTCTCGCGCAACCCAGGGCTTCTACGCGCGACCCTCGCAGATCGCGCTACGTAGTCCCCCTCCAAACCCGAGAGGGTCGCAGGTCTTGCGCTGCTCGGCAGCGGAAAAGCGTTCGCACGTCGTAAAAGCCGAGGCGAAATCGCAACACAAGCGCAGCGTCCGCGCAGCACTCACCAAGCGACGTATAGGCGAATCTCTCCGCTTGCGCCCGGAAGCCGCCCAAGCACGCTTGCGGCGTGCAGCGGTGCGCCTGGTGGCTCGCGATGCGCTCGGGGCGGTGGCTCTGGGTGGTGGCACTTGCTTGCTTGCTGGGCCTGAGCATCGTCGGCCAGGTTGGGGCGCAAACGCCGCCCGGGTCATCCTCGGCCGCACCAGCACCTTCATCGAGCGCGGACTCCCAGAGCCAGCCTGCCACCATCACGTTGCGAGGCACGGACCTGTTCAAGGTGCAACGTCCCCGCGCGGGCCGCTCACCGATGGAGCGCGCGGGAGCCGCGACCAAGCTCCTGGACGCGGGCTTCGAGGGCCACACCAGCGCAGATATCCGCACAGAAACTCGCCCCGAAGGCATGCTGGTCCTGTTTGCGAACGAACCGCTCATCTTGTTGACCCAGGAGGACGCGCTCGCGGCGGGCGACTCGAACCTCGACGAGTTCGGCGCTGCCACGGTGGCGCGCATGCGCGCGGTCTTCGATCAAGAGAAGCAGCGCAGCAACATCGCCCATGGGGTGTTCTCGTTCTCCTTGGTGGTATTCCTGGGGCTGATTGCGTTCTTCCTGACGCGCAAGCTGAGCGAGCTCGCGGCGCGAGGACATGTGTGGCTCGAGGAGAACCCATCGCGAGTCCCGTCGCTGCGCTTGCAGCGCATCGAGATCGCAGGTCCAGCGCTCTTGCGGACGAGCCTCGAACTCTCGCTGGGTGTGGTGAGGCGTGTCGGCCAGGTCGGGCTGCTCTACCTGTGGTTGGTCGTCAGCTTGTCGCTGTTCGAAGCCACCCGCGGTTACACCAAGCGCCTGACCGGCGTGCTCCTCACGCCACTCTCTGAGCTGATGTCGCGCCTCGCGGCGTCGCTGCCGCTGTTCGTGGTCGCGTTGACCGCGCTCCTGGCGGTGGTGCTCACGCTGCGCTTCGTTGGGCTCTTCTTCGAGACCGTGAGCCGGGGGGAGAGCGACGTTGCCTGGTTGCCGCGAGACTTCGCGCGCCCCGTCGGACTCGTGGTGCGCGGCGGTCTGGTGATCGCGACGCTGGTGTTTGCGGCACCCGTGATCACTGGCGACTCCGAAGGGGCGCTCGCTCGCTCGGGCACCGTGCTCTTGGTGTCGATCGGCTTGGCCGGCGTGCCGCTCCTGGCCACGGCGATGGTCGGCGGCGTGACCGTCTTTGGCCGCCGCCTCAAGCTAGGCGAGCTCGTGGAGACCGACGGAGTCGCCGGGCGTATCACCCGGCTCGGCCTGCTGGACCTCGACGTCGAGACCGACGGAAAAGCGACCATTCGGGTTCCCCATCTGCTCACGCTGACGCGACCGCTGCGGCGACTCGCGGCGCGGCCACTCACGCTGTGGGTCACCTTACCGCGTACCACCGCGACGACCGAAGGTGCCGCTCAGCTCTTGCGCAGCGCCCAGGATATCCATACGGATACAAGCGTCAACCTACGCGAGGTCTCAGAGCACGGCACCGTCTACGTTCTGCATTTCAACGGCGTGGAGTCCGGCGCGGAGGCGGACTACCTCGCGCGCCTGGCACACGCGCTAGAGCAGGCAGAGATTGCCTTCAAGGAGCTGCGGCCATGAGCGGCGTGTGGCTGCTGCTCGGTCTGCTCCTGTTCGCGTACGCGGGCAGCATGCTGCTCGGCTCGGGCAAGGCGCGGGGCTATGGCTTGCCCTCTGGTGCCGAGTACCTACTGCTCGGAGTCGTGCTCGGGCCGCACTTCCTGAGCGCGGTGCCGCGCGCCAGTGTGCTCACGTTTCAGCCGCTGATGCTCGCGGCCCTAGGTTGGCTGTGCGCAGTCGTCGGCGTGGACTACGGGGTCGTCGGGGAGCGACGCATCGTGCGCGGCTCGGCGCTGCTCGGAGTGGCGCTCGGCGTCCTGTCCAGTGGCGCGGCTTTCGCCGCTGTGATGTGGGTCGGTGTCCGCTTCTTGCACCAGAGCTTGCTCACGCTCCTACCGCTAGCGCTGAGCCTTGCCATTTGCCTCTCGGAAACGACGCGCCACGCGGTGAGGATGGTGGGTGAGCGCCACAACGCGAGCGGCCCGCTCACGGACTTGCTCTCCGACGTCGCCGACGCCGACGATCTGTTCCCCATCGTGGGCACGGCGATCTTGCTGTGCTTCGCGCCGAGTAGCCCTGGCTGGAGCCTCTGGGTGCAGCTCGGCGTGACCATCGGCGCGGGCGCCGGACTCGGCGCGGTGACCGCCACACTGATGGGCAGGCATCTCCGCACGGATGAAACGTGGGGATTGATCCTCGGGGCCGCGCTGCTTGGCATTGGGGTCTCGACCCATCTACAGCTGTCGCCGCTGACGCTGATGTTCGCCTTTGGTGTCGCCCTGGCGAACGTATCGAGGCGGGGTGTGGAGCTGCGAGCGATGATGGCGGACTCCGAGCGCCTCGTGTTGCCGCCCATGCTGCTGCTCGCCGGAGCCCTGATCGACCTCAGGTTGTCGGCGCACATCTGGCTCTTGGTTGGCGCAGCGCTCCTCGGACGGCTCGCTAGCCGGGCGCTGGGCGGCACGTTGCTCATGCTGCGCAGCGAGGCACGGGGAGCGGGAGCTGGACTCGGCCTCGCCACGACGCCAGCTGGCGCGATGTCCGTGTGTGTGGGATTGCTGGTCTATATTCGGTTCCCCGCGGAGATTGGCGGCGCGGCGCTCACGGCTTGTGTGCTGAGTTCTTTCGTGGGCGAGCTGATTGGAACCAGCGCACTCAAGCGTTGCTTGCGAAAAAAGGGCGAAATCAGCGTGGATTCGCGGCGCGGTGCTGATTTGCAGCGCAGTGTCGATTCTCAGCGCAGTGCCGATTCGCAGCGCAGTGTGGCTCCCCTCACCCCCGAAGAAGAAGCGTCATGAGTGCCCATACGGCTGCAGTCAAACCCTCTGGGCTCGCCCGCTTGGCGCAGCTC
>JBFXBK010000267.1:0-12665 GCA_050183255.1 Polyangiaceae bacterium
GGACTTCGGCCAGCAAGCTAGCCTCCGTCCAGTTCGAGTCGACCCCGAGTGTACGAGTCCAGTTCGCGTCGTCCAAGGACTCGCCCCGTTGGACGAGTACAGGAGGGGCCACGGTCGGCGAGCTCCTGCGAGCCGAACGCGCGCAGCGCGTAGTGAATCCTTCCCCCGCAGACCGGCGCAGCCCAGCAAAGCTAGGCGGAGTCGCTTGGCTAGTTCGCGTTCTCGGCCGCGCGCAGCAACTCGACCACCCGTGGCCAGCCCATCATTTCCGCGAGGTCTCGGGCGGTGCGCCCGGTGTGCGCGGTCTTGAGCCGCGGATCCGCACCGGCGGCGAGCAGCGCGCGCACGCCGGCTGCGCTGCCGCCCAGGGCGAGGCTGTGGAGGCTGCTCAGACCGCTCTCATCCAGCGTGAAGAACGCTTCGGGGTTCGCCGCGATCGCTTCAGCGAACTTCTCCGCCATGTTCTCGGACATCGGGTGCTCGCGCTCCGGGTCGGTCGCGGACGCCGGTGAAGCTTTGCCAAAGAGGCGACCGAGCGCGCTTGGCTTGCGCTGCTGATTGTCCCAGTCTGGCACCAACTCGACCCGCTCTGGCGGCGGGAAGTCAAAGCCCCACGCCTGGTCGTGCGCCTTGCGCTCCGCAGGCGACATCTGGCTTCGCAAGACTTGGATGGTGAAGCCGCCGTACAGCCGACCTCCCATCACGTACATCCAGTCTTGAAGCTCTTGCAGCTTGAAGGTGAAACGATCGCCAGCCTCGACCGTCTCGAGGTGGTTCGGGCTGTTGAGCAGCGTGGCCTCGACCACCTCGCCGTTGAAGTCGATCTCCGACAGCCACATGTGTTCGGTGTAGTCGCTGTCTGGGTCTTTGAAGGCTGCCTTCACGGCGGACAGCTCGAGCCCCGGGATGATTCGGCGGTACTCCCACGTCAGCTCCCGCCACAGGTATTTGAACGAGGACTGTGCGCGGGCGGTGGCCTCGGCCATGGCGGGGTCGTCTGCGGGGGCGTAGGTGACGGGGCTGTCTTCAGTCATCGGTCACCCTTTTAACACGCCTGCGCTGCGAACGTGACTCTGGTGGTTGGCCGTTTCGAGGCTGGATAGTTTCGTGAGGAAACGCAGGGTGCTGCCGTGCGGCTCCGCTCGGTGTCCGCCCGCAGTGCCGGGCGGCGGACCTCTCCCCCGATCAAAGAATTGCGGCTCGTGCGCCACAGCCAGCGTGATTCTTCGATGGGGGGAGGAGCTCCGAACCTACTTCTTGAAGCCGATTGGAGCGTTCTCCAGCGGGCCGTTCTCAATCGGGCCACCAGGCACCGTGGTGGGTGAGTCGAACTCGGAAACGCGGGCATAATGATAGGTGAAGAACGAGCCAACCTCTTGAACGGTGCTGCGGATCAGCCCTGGACCGCCGGCGACGAGCGAGGGAACGGCGTAGCTCTTCTCGTTGCCAAGGGACACCGTGGTCGACCAAGAGCTACCATCGAAGTACATCCAGTTCACCGTTAGGTCGCTCTTGCGGTACAGCATGTGAAGGTAGCCGTTGCTGGTCGCGATGGCGGGGTCGTTCGTTACCCAACCTCCCGCTCCGTCCTGGAGATATTGCTTGGCGGTCCAGCTGGTACCGTCAAAGGAACTCAGCACTGTGTAGGTCGTCGAGCTGTCTCGGTGCGCTCGATAGAGCCGTCCCCGGAACACCGCCGCGGAAACGCGTCCAGTCGTGAACTGCCCGGAGAGGTACTGCTGCGAGCCCCACGACTCGCTCGAGTTCATGCTCACGACCCAGAGCTGACCGTCGTTGCGAGACCCGATCATGTAGAGGCGGCCGTTGTACTCCTGGAGCGCTGGCGTCTCGTAGCTGGTGTAGGACAGCTTGTAGTTGGGGGACCACTGCTGCGTGCTGGGGTTGAAGCGTGAGAGCCAAAGATCCTGGGAACCCGCCGAGCTGCCCGAGTGCACCATGTAGACGTAGCCGTTGAAGGCAGCTAAGCTGACCTTCTTGCCTGATAGCTGATTCGGAACCTGGATGTCATTGGTCCACGTGCCGTCCGCGTTGCGCTTCGTCCACCAGAGTTGGTTGCAATACTCGGGAGGGCAGCTGCCAGAGTGCACCATGTACGTCGTCCCGTTCAACGTCGCCAAGCCGCCTCCGAGCCAGGACTTCTGGTGATCGCTGCCCACATCGTGGAGTGGCGTCCAGTCCCACACGCTCAGCTCTTCGCTCTGCGTTTCCGCGACGGATTCATCGTCGAACTCTTCCGGTGCCCCGTAGGCGCAACCGCCCAAGCTGGACGCTGCCAGAGACACTGCCAGTAGTCCCGTTCCCCAAAACCGCTTGTTCATTGTCGTCGATCGCCTTTCTGCGAGTGTTTCGCGCGAGCAAGAGCAAGGGCCATGCCTAGCCAGGGTTTGTTTCCTGGAGGAATTGAGCTGCGTCGAGCCGGGTGGATCAGGGCGGATTTGCGTGTGTCGGGACTTTGGCCGCCCACAGTGGCCAGAGCTAGGTCGCACGGTCGCAACGGTGGCGCTACGTGGCAGCAACCGGCACCTCCGGTTGCACGCGATTGCGCGCTCCGGTGTCACACCTTGGCGACTGGGCAGCTTGCGCTTCCGCGATCGTGGAAGGTGCTGCTAGCGTTTTGCCCATGGCAGGTCCGTCCCCGATTACGCTGTGCGGCTCACTCTCGCTGTTCGCTTCCCCGGTCGGGGCCGCCATGCACAACGCGGCCTATGGGGAGCTCGGCTTGGCGTTCACGTATGTCCCCTTTTCCCTCGAGGAAACGCAGCTCGCGGACGCGCTGATCGGGATGCGAGCCCTGGGGATTCGTGGCTTCGGAGTCTCGATGCCCTTCAAGCTTTCGATCATGCCTTTGCTGGACGAAATTGACCCGCTCGCACGCGCTATTGGCGCGGTCAACACGGTCGTCAACGAGCACGGGAAGCTGGTGGGTCACAATACCGACGCCTGGGGCGCCGTGCGTGCGCTCGAGGAAGTAAGGAGTGTCGCCGGTCGTCAGGTGCTCGTGCTCGGCGCAGGTGGTGCGGCGCGCGCAGTGGCCTTTGGACTTGCAGAGGCCGGGGCACACGTAAGCGTGGCGAACCGCAATCAGACCAAGGCCGAGGAGTTGGTGGCCGAGCTGGCCGGGGGTGCAGCGCAAGCCGTCCCGTTGGATACGGCGCTCGGACGGGAGCCCGAGATCCTCGTCAACGCGACGTCGGTCGGCATGGAGAGCAACCCCGGTCAACCAATCCCCGCGGAAAGCGTCCCGAGTTCAACGTTGGTCATGGATATCGTGTACAAGCCGCTCATCACTGCCTGGCTCGAGCGATGCCGCGCGCGCGGCAATCCGGTGGTTCACGGCGGACGCATGCTGCTGCACCAGGCTGCGCGGCAGTTTCAGCTCTACACCGAGCGAGAAGCGCCGCTCACGGCGATGGACCGGGCGCTGCGTGAGTTTGTCTGAGCGAAGCACGGGGAACGCCGGGGCGTTCAGGCGGGGTTCGCTCGGGCCGCGGTTCTGATGTGACGCGCCGCATTATCTGCTCTGCAAAAAATGCATGGTCCACCAGGGGGCCTGACAGTGGTGCCATCCTCACTCGCGCCTGGCTCTGGCGTCGGACAGTCATCTTATTGGGTTGCTTGGGTTTTTTGCGGTTTGCTTGGGTGTGGCACGATGACTGCTAAAGGGCTGGTACTTGTCTGGTCCCCTGGTGGACCTGCTTGGCTTGATTTCTTTCGCTTCCTCCCTTCCTTACGGCTTTCTCTTCTCTTCGATTAGCTCTTGAGCCTCGTTTCGGACTTCGCGGCGACCCCTCCCCTTCGTGTCACCGCGTCCCCGATACGATCTAGCGCTTGCTTCTTTGGCTTGAACCTCTCGAAGAGCTTCTAACGGGGCGCCGTGTTGCGCTCTGCTTGCCCAGCTGCTTGTGGCAGCAGGCTGGAAAGTTCTTCTCGCTTGGGCCCGACTACCGGTTCATACGGCTGAGTCGGCGCCGGACTTGACTGCCCCTGGGATGGGGCGCGTGTTGGCTTGGCTTAGATTTTTGCTTTCGCTTCAGCTTGCTTGAGGAGTTCGAGTGCGGACGCGGCGTAAGCCGCTCCGGACTGGATCCGAGCCACGCTAGGCCCCGTTCAGGTGACTGAGTGGGGTCGTGGCTTTTTGTCCTGACGCTTGGGTGAGCCGCGTCGGTGTCTGGTGAGTCCAACCCGGCCTCCCTCGAGATGATTCCCTGCCGGCGATTTTTTCGTCGGCGGCCAGAAGCAAGCGGACCCGTCGCCTACTTACTGAACGGAGCGCCGAACACCGAATCCGCGCGGGCCTCCGCGTGACAGCGTCGGCAGCGCTCTGAGTCGCGAGGCTGAATGAAGCCTTGGCCATCGAGCTCTTGAAAGCTCCAACTGCCGTCCGCTTTGCGCATCAGAAACAGCGGGCCCGCTTCACCGCTCTTTGCGTCGAAGGTGCGCTCGAGGATCGCGGCTCCTTCGGGGAACACCGTGTCTCGCTCGGGTCGCAGGTAGCTCTCGTGCAGTGCCTCTGATGCCTGAACGCTGTAGCTGAAGCGCCCTCCACCGTGCCCAAGCGAAAGCGGACGTTCCTCGCCCAAAGACACCTGGGGCATGGAGGACAGGGCCTCCCAACCTTCGACCTTCTGCGGCGGCGGAGGAGCCTTGGTTGGGTTGTTCCTGGCGCTGGCGGCAGCAACCGGTGACGAGTTGACCCCAGCTGGGGCAGGAGAACAGCCGATTGCGAGCCCAAGCGACAGCGCGACAGCCGCCCACCGCCGGATGCAAGCGGCCAAATCCGGTGGCTCATGGTACCAGACAGGATATGCCGCTACGCACCAGGCTTGGATCTGCGCTGACGTTCGCGGCTTGTGCCCTGCTGAACGCGTGCGGCGGCTCCCCGGAGCCCGTGCAGTCTCCAGCTGATTCGCAGCCGGTACTGTTTCCGGACGGAATGGACCCAGAGGCGCCGCAGAGTGCCGGCTGGCTTGGCGCCGAGCTAGCATTGGCCGCTCCGAGCGAGCCAGGGGTGAGAGTCGCTGCCGTGCTCCCCAAGTCGCCTGCTGCCCGTGGAGGCCTTCAGGCGCTGGACGTGATCCTGAGCATCGACGGCGAGTCGATGAACAGTCCAGAGGCCGTGGTCGCCAAGATCAAGGCTTCGGGTGCGGGGAAGCGCGTCGCGTTCGGTGTGCGCCGCGCCGGCAAAGATCGCTTGCTGGCGGTGACGCTTGGGGAGCGTCCGAGTGATGGCCAGCTGGTGGAACAAGCGTACGTGGGTGCTCCGGCTCCCGACTTTCAGGGCTTGGTCGGGGTGCAGGGCCAGGTACCAGCGAGCATCGGCGGCTATCGGGGCAAGGTGCTGCTCGTGGAGTTTTGGGCCGACTGGTGCATGGTCTGCCGGATGCTTGTTCCGACGCTGAAACAGTGGCACCGGCGCTGGGCGGGACAAGGCGTGGAGATTTTGGCTATCACCACTGACACGCTGGAAGTCGCGGTGCGCTCCAGCGTGGAGCAGGAGCTGGACTATGCGGTGGCTGCGGATCTCCACGGAAAGACGTCTGTGGCATATCATGCCTACGCTCTGCCTTCCGTGTTTTTGATCGATCAGCAAGGCGTGGTGAGGGACCTGATGGTTGGCTATGACGAGCGCAAGATTGCTGAGCTGGAGCGCACCGTAGACTCGCTCCTCGCTGGTGTTCCCGACGCCCCGGGGCGAGAGCCTTGAAGCGCGCCGCTTGGGCACTCACTCTGGGCGGTGCGCTCGTCAGCAGCGCGGGACTGGCGCAGGTATCGGCTCCTCACGCTCTGCAGCAGCTCGGTGAGGCGGCCTTCCTGCGTGTCTCCGGCGCGTCGCTTCACGGGGACGAGCCTCGGGTGCCGGTTGTGATTCGTCACTCCGAGCGCTGGGCAGGCGCCGCGCCGCTCACCGCGCTCAGCGCGGAGTTCTCGGCTGCGTGGCTCAGCCCGGGTGAACTCGCTGAGCTCCAGCGGGCCCACGCCGACTGGCGCATCGAGTGGGCGCCACCACGTCACGTGTTGCTCGACCGGGCGGCCCTGTGGACTCGATCGAGTGAGTTCCGCACGGAAACGGGACGCGCGGGAGCGGGCGCTGTGGTCGGCGTCATCGACACCGGGATCGACACCCACCACCCTGACTTTCAGAACCTGGACGGGACCACCCGGATCGCGTGGCTCATGGACTTTTCCCGCAATCCGGCGGGCCTGCATCCGGATCTGGAGCAGAGCTATGGCTGCACGACGCTGACCCCTTGCGCGATCTACTCGGCGGCGGACTTGGACGCCGCTCAGGCGGCGGGCAAGACCGTCTCGACCGATGGCTTTGGCCACGGGACTCACGTCACCTCCCTCGCCGCCGGCAACGGACTCTCCACCGATCCGAGTCGCTTCATCGGGGTCGCGCCGGAAGCGCGCCTAGTCATCGTGCGTGGGGATCGCGGCGCGAGCGGTTCTTTCTACGACGCGGACATCTTGCTCGGGACGCGCTTCGTCTTCGAGCGCGCGCAGGAGATGGGCCTGCCGGCGGTGGTGAACTTGAGCCTGGGCTCCGACTTCGGTGCCCACGACGGCAGCTCTGCGCTGGAGGCGGGCCTCGCTGAGTTCGTGGGCGATGAGCTGCCTGGACGCGCCATCATTGTTGCCGCGGGGAACAGCGGCGCGGTCTACAACGGATTGTCTGGGCAATATCCCGACCCGTGGGGCTCGCACACCGAAGTCCACGTGCCGCATGCCTCGAGCGTGCGCGTCCCGGTGATCACACCCAAAGAAACCAAAGCCAAGACGTCCGCCCGCGTCTACATCTGGATCACGACGCGGCCGGGTGACGAGCTCGAAGTTGGCCTGGATGACTCCGCGGGCGAGTGGATCCCTCCGCTCGAGTTTGGCCGCGCTGCGGCGTTCAAGCAGGGTGACCTCACCGTCACGATCTTCAACGGTGAGCGTAGCCTCGACAGTCCGCTTACGGTCTCCAATGCAGCGGTGGTCGTGCTCGACGGCAGCTGGACCGCTGGCGCGACGTTCGCACTGAGGCTGGAAGGGCATGGCACCGCGTCGATCTGGCTGCAGTCGGATGGAGACTTGTCTCCCGGCGCAGGCAGCGTCGGTGCGCTGGTTCCGCGGGCCGAGAAAGAGGGCACCATCAACCTGCCAGGTTCTCACCCCGAGCTGATTGCGGTTGGGGCGAGCATCAACCGTTTGTCCTGGCCGACGCGAGACGGGTCCACAATCAAGGTCTCGAGCTTCGGCTCCGTCGAGGATCCACCCGCCGACGGGACGGCGTACTTTTCGTCCGCCGGGCCCAACGCCGCTGGCGTCATGAAGCCCGATATCAGCGCGCCGGGCGCCTTCATGATTGGCGCCATGAGCAGCCTCGCGGACCCAGCGCGCACGAGCAACCGCGGGATCTTCTCGGGGGCCGGGGTGTGTTCATCGGGGACCGATTGCCTGGTGGTCGACGAGTACCATGCGGTAACGAGTGGCACCAGCATGGCGGCCCCTCAGGTCACCGGCGCCGTCGCGCTGCTGCTCGAGGCGGATCCCAGTTTGACCCAGTCCGGCGTTCGAGCCTTGCTGCAAGCAGGCGCGCGACCCCTGGAGGGACTAGTCCCACTCGCGCAACAGATGGGAGCTGGAGGGCTGGATACGTTGGGCGCACTCGAAGCTCAACTCTTGCAAGGTGGAGTCGAAGCCGAACAGGCGGACCCTGACGCAGCCCGCAGCTGGATGAACGTTGCAGCTTCCTTCGCGCACCCGGATCCCAACTGGCCCTTCGATGTCTATCTCGAACTGCGCACCGCGAGTGGGCACTTGGCGGATCGAGTGTCCTCTGAACAGCTCGCGCTCGAGGTGGCCAACGGGAAGCAAACCGACAAGCTCGCTCGCGTGGCACCTGGGCTGTGGCACGCGAGGGTCGCGGCGGCAGCTGGCAGTGGAGGCAAACACCTTCAACTGAGCCTTAAATTCCAAGGGGAAATGCTCATGGAGCGCTCGCTGCCTATCGCGGTGGACCCCCACGTTGTCGACGTCGTGCCGCTCGCGAGAGGCGGCTGCCAGCACTCACCAAGCGCCCCAGCTCGAGGCAGCCTTTCACTTGGCTTGGTCGCGTTGGTCCTGGGGTGGCGCCGGCGCTACTCCATGTCGACCAAGTAGAGCGAGTAGTCGTGAGGCTCGAAGGGGCTGACGTCGGGATCAAAAGGATGATTCAGGTCGATGCCGCCTTGGTTGACGCCAGTGATCACCAGCGCTTCACCTTGCTTGGCGTCCAGCACGAGGGTGCGTTCGGTCTGAGTGGCCCGCGGTTCGTACTTGATTGCGACTTGCTTCCTTAGCTTCCCCGAGGAATCGAGGATGGCGACGTTCCACTTGAAGCTCACCGGTGCTTCCCAGTTGGCGCGGAGCCCGAGCTCCGGAGCCTCTGGTAGCTTGTCGAGCTCCAAGAAGACGAACACCGCGCCAGTCGGCTCCACGGCTCGCCACGGCGCGACGAACTTTGGCAGCTCCGAGTAGCGCAGCGCCCAGTCGAAGCGCACACGCCCGAAGCTACCTACCCAGGCCATTTCAGGCAGGCCGCGACCGTCATCGCGATCTCCCAAGCGCGCTCGCGCGAGCTCGAAGTCAGCCAACGCGTTGGCCAGTTCCACGGGATCTTCGTCGAAGGTGTGACGAATCACGTCAAAGATGTCTGGCTCGTTGTCGTAGAGCCACCCGTCACCTGCGGTCAGGCTCGCGCCCAGCGCGTAGAGGCTCAGGCCGAGCGTGCCCCAGCGACTCGCGCCGTACTTCTCGTCCAAGAACTCGAATAGCAGCGCGCTACCACCTTCCGCAGACTCCGACAGCTCCGAGCCGCCGAGCGCGAGCTGGGGGTTCCGTTGGGCGTCGTCGATGGCGCTCGCATCCATATCCGTGGGGTAACCAATGGTCCACCAGACTTGGGTCGATACCGCGCGTCGCGTGAAAGCGGACTCCGAAGCATCCAGTCTCAGCGCGCTCAGCTCGGTCAGGCACTGCACTGCCCAGCGATCGCGCTCCGCGCCGCGCGGCAACGGGCTTTGGCAATAACCGGAGGCCTGATCACGCATGCCGTAAGTCGGCGCGTCCGCGAGTACCTCGAGCCGCGCGTCTCCTTGCAGGTACCAGTCAGCGCGGGGATCACCACCCAGCGCCTGATCGCCCAGCGGCGTCGGGAGCTCCTGAACATCGACCAAGCGCTCCCAGGCGCCAACCAGCGCATCCAGCGCCGCGCTGACTCCCCGCGGATCACTCCCGGGTAGGTAATGTACGCACACGGGGCGGCGGCTCGAGCAGCTTCGCCCCGCCAGCGCCGGACGCGGGGCCTCGATGCGGGGCCGACCGGTTGGGAGCCAAGGGTCCCATTGGACCGGAGCCTTGGGCGGTGGCGGTCCGATGCGTCCACCGAACAGGGCGCCTGGCACTCGACCTGGCTGCTCGTCAGCGATAACCGGCTTACCTAACCCCATGATCCCGCAGAAAAAGAGCCATCCCAGCGTGCGCCAGGGACGTGGAGTGCGGGTTTTGGGGGAAGGAGCCATGTTCGGGCCACGCGTCCCGCGTTTAGTGATGGGACGGGCGAGTCTCCCGGGATTTGACAGTTCGGCCAAGGACCCCTCTATACTGCATTGGCTTTCGCAGGTTGATTTCCAGCCGCGAACTCCTCGACACCTATGGTTCAGGCGAAGTTCGACCCAGCGCTCGCATTGAAGTTCGATCTCGGACGCGGAACTCTCTCCCAAGTCGGGGGCGGGGCCCGCGTACTCCTGCCGGCCGACGTCCTGGCACGCTTGCTCGAGGGGGCATCCGAGCAGGTTTGCCGCGATGTCGGGCAGCAGCTTGGCACGGACCTCGGTCGGCGCGTGGGCTTAGCGATGGGTGACAGCGACACGGCGGCACCGGAGCGTGTGCTCGAATTCCTCGGTGGCGAAATGGCACTGATGGGGCTCGGCAGTCTCGGCTTCGAGCGCTGGGGCCGTGCGCTGGTTTTCTCGGTGGTCGATTCACCGTTCGGAACCAACCCTTCCAGCGCTGACAGCTTCATGGCTGCAGTCTTCGATGGAGCGATGTTGAGGCTCTACGGCAAGACCACGAACTCGATTTGCTTGGGCCGCGTGGGCAAGCGCGTGCGCTTCCTGGTCTCCGGCCAGAGCGCGGCGAATCGCGTCCAAGGTTGGCTAGACGCCGGTGTGCACTGGGGAGAAATCCTCTCGCGACTTCAGGCCGGAGGTGATGCGTGAGCAACACCGATAAGATCGTGACGCTGCAGGCGTTGCTCGATCGCGTGAAGAAGAACGCGGCATTGCCGCGCGTAAACGGAGCTGCACCGTCCGTCGTGATGGCGAATCAGGCTGCAGCGGACGTCGATGACCTGATGGATCTCTCTTCGGATGAAGAGGAAGTCACCGCGCTCGGTGCCGAACAACCGGCGGTGGACGCGCCGCGCCCGCGCATGGAGACCTTCGCTGGTGAAGATATCTTCGACGATGATGAAATCGTCGAACTCGACGAAGACGACGGCATCGAGATCCTCGAGGATCTCACCGACGAGGACGACGAGGATAGCGTCGACGTTGAGATCGCTGTCTCTCCAGAGCCGCCCGCGGTCGACGTGGTCGAGCCTTCGCCGGAGCCGGTCGCCGCGGCTGCCGCGTCCGAGCTAGAGGTTTCGGTTTCACCTGAGCCTCCCGCGGTGGAGCTGACAGTGGACGAGCCGGCGTTTGCGGCGGCTCCGGTAGACGAGACCGTTCTCGACGCCCCGGTTGAGGAGCGCGAGGCCGAACTCGAAGTGGTCGAGGACGAGCCCCCGGCGGAGCTCACGCCATCCCCAGCACCCGAAGTCTCCAGCGTTTCCGCGCAGAAACCGCCAATCGATGCGTTCGACGACCTAGACTTCGACGAGGAGCCAGAGGCTGACGTCTCGTCGGTGCAGCCGGCGGTGCGTCGCGAGGAAGAGCGTTCCTCGGTGCAAGCTGCGGCCAACCGCGAGGACGATATCGAGTTCGACCTGGTTGAGCCGGCCGCTGAAGCAGAGCCCATCTCCAGTCCGCGCCCCAAGCCAGCTGAGAGCATGGACGAGGCGCTGCAATCCGCCGCCGAGCATGCGCCGCCGCTGACGCCTCCACCCGAGAGCGGTCAGCAACCGGCCTCTCAGGGCGAAGGCATGGACCAGTCGGCGCTCGAGGCAGCGCTGGTTCAGGACTCCGCCGCGTCCCACGAAATCCCCGCGGCAGAGGCAGAACTCTCCTCTGGCGATGACATCGACGATCTGCTCGAGGCAGACGTGCCCGGGCCCAGGGTCCGTCAGGCGCGACCGGAAATGCCCACGTTGGAGCAGCTAGGCCAAACCGTCGAACTCGAACCATCGATGGGCGGCGCCGATCTCGAACTGGATCCCACGGCCTCGAAGGAAGTCCAAGAGTCCCAGGGGCCTCGCGTACGCTTCACCCCGCCTCCGCCTACGGAGGAGCTGGAGATGTCGCTTCCGAGTCGTCCAAGCGGCGCCTTCGACATCAACCTCAAGCCTCCGCCAGAGGTTGGAGAAGAGCTGGCTGAGCTGCGGCGAAAAGAAGCCGAGCGTGAAGAGCGCCACTCGGCGCCAGTGCACGAAGCCGTGTCTCCTCCGGGAGACGTCGAGGTCACCGAGGCTGAAGTCGCTGAGCCACTGCCCGCCGCGATGCGCGCCGCGGTGTCCGCGAGCACTTCTCCTGAGGTGTTGGCGCGCAAGGACGTCGTTCCCAGCGACTCCATCGTGGAGCGCAAGGACACGTTGCCGAGTCCGCGCAGCGCGACCTTCGCTGACTGGCTGAGCGCCTCGCTCTCCCTGGACTGAGCTACCGCCGTTCGATGGCCGCGAGCCAGCGCCGCACCAGCCTGGGCGCGGCGTACCTGGGGCGGGTGTGTCTTTCGGGCTCGGGGGTGAGGGTGCACTGCAGTGCGTTATAGGCTGCCGCTGTGCGCACTAAATAGCAGCGCTGCTAGGCTCGACGCACGCGCTGAAGTGGCGTAATTCGTTGGGTCCACGGCGGAGTGGGTGATGTCCATCGCCGCGCCAGGAGGCACAAACGATGAGATTGGCAACTCGCCAGAACGGCACCCGCGACGGGGCGCTGATGTTGGTGGATTCGAGTGGGGAGCGCTTTGCGTCTGCGGCGCAGATCGCACCCACCTTGCAGGCGGCCCTCGATGACTGGGACGCGCTTTCACCCAAGCTGAGCGCGCTCGCAGCTGACCTTGAGGCAGGAAAGCTCGAGAGCCAGGCTGTGGACCCGAAGCTCTTGATGGCGCCTCTGCCTCGCGCCTATGAGTGGGTAGACGGCTCGGCCTATATCAACCACATCGTTCTCGTGCGGAAAGCCCGAGGCGCTGAGCCGCCGGAGACATTGAAGACGGATCCCCTGGTCTATCAGGGTGGCTCTGGGGTGCTGCTCGCGCCGACTCAAGACATTGAGCTGCCCGATGCCGCCTGGGGCTTGGACTTCGAGGCCGAGGTATGTGTCATCCTCGGGGATACGCCTCGGGGCGTGCAGGCGGCAGACGCAGGCAAGTACGTCAAGCTCATGATGCTCGCCAACGACGTCACCTTTCGCAACCTGATCCCGCCGGAGCTAGCGAAGGGCTTTGGCTTCTTTACGTCGAAG
>JBFXBK010000268.1:0-12617 GCA_050183255.1 Polyangiaceae bacterium
CGTCGAGCGTGTCCTGAAAGGCTGCGCGATGGACCCGGGCCCGAGGTTTCGTTTCTGCAGCCAAGCCTGCGTCACCAGCGCAGGCAAGCAGCGCGGTGAGCAACTCAGCCGCATCGCGATAGCGGTCCTGGGGCTTGAGCGAGACCGCGCGCTCGAGCACCGGCGCGAAGGCACCCACATCGACTCCGTGTGCCGACGCGCTCGGGCGGTTGCCATCGATGACCCGCATTCGGGGGTCGTCTCCGTCGTACGCAGGCATGCCGGTGACCAACTCGATGAACAACAGGCCGAGGGCGTGTACGTCCGTCCACGGTCCCGTACGACCACCGACGAGTTGCTCGGGCGCCGCATAGGCCGGAGTGTACGGACTCGCTCCAGAGGTCGTCTGCGTGCGTCCTGTGCCGGGCTCGATGTCCACTTGAATGGCCTTGGCGACTCCAAAGTCGATGAGCTTCGGCACCCAGCTCCCATCCTCAGGGTGTGTGTCGAGCATCACGTTGCCCGGCTTGATGTCTCGGTGCACCACGCCGAGCCGATGCGCGTGGGCTGCGGCACGCACCAGCGGTTCGATGAGCTGCCACGCCACAGCGAGCCCAACGCCGCCATGATCTCCGATGAAATCCCGCAGGCTGAGCCCCTGACACAGCTCCATCACGAAGTAGGGGAGCTGCACGCCATCGACCTCGACCACACCGAGATCGATGGCCGTGACGATGTTGGGGTGACGCAAGCGAGTGAGCGTCCGCGCTTCCTCGAGGAAATCATCCAGGCGCCGTGCGTGCTGCTCAGCGCTCAAGTTGGCGGGCAGGTTCAGCACCTTCACCGCCACCTGAGATTCGAGGGCGATGTGGGTCGCCGCGAAGACCCTTCCGGAGCCTCCCTCCCCCAACTCGCGCTCCAAACGGTAACGACCGTCGAGCAGCTTGTTGAGTAGAGAGGCGCCGGGATCTATCGCCACGCTGGCATCTTTAGCATGTGCAGGCGGGCGGGCCTACGATTTGAACGACTGGCTAGCGAGCCTGCTGCCTTGATTCCTGCAGCCGAGTCCGGTTCGCCAAGAAGTCGATCAGGTCCATCTTGGTCAACACAGCGAGCACGTGTCGCTCGTCGTCCACCACGATAGCCACCTCGCCGCGCTCGAAGATCTCCTGCAGCGTCGCAGCGGAGTCATGCGCGGAAACGGTGGAAACCCGCCGCACCATCACCTCGGCGATCGACGAATCCTGCTTCCGCCCTTGCACCAACTGCGAGAGCAAATCCGTTTCCGTGATGATCCCGGTTAGCACGCCATCAGACGTGCACGGCATTTGAGAGATCCCGTGGCGCTTGAACAGCTCCACCGCGTCACCGAGGGAGCGATCATCAGGCACCGTGATGACGGTCTGAGGCGGCCGGCTCCTCACCATCTCGGCGATGGTGCCCATCTCCCAGTCAGCGTGAGCGAAGCCGTGCTGGCGCATCCATCCGTCATCCACGAACTTCGTCAAGTAGTTGCGAATGCTGTCGGGGAGGATAACGCACACGCGGGAGCCTTCGGGCAACTCGCGACACACCTGCAGAGCGGCCCAAACCGCCGCTCCCGAAGAACCGCCGCATAGCAGCCCTTCCGTGCGGATCAACTGACGCGCAACGCGGAAGGAGTCGCGATCGTTCGACTTGATCCAGCGATCGACCAGCGAGCGATCGAGCACATCGGGAATGAAGTCGTAGCCGATGCCCTCGACCTTGTAGGAGCGGATCTCGCCGGGGCCCGCCAGGATCGAACCCTCGGGGTCGACGCCAATGATCTTACAGCCGGGGATCTCCTGCTTGATCACGCGAGCGATGCCCGTGATCGTTCCTCCGGTGCCGGCCGTCGCGACCAGCGCGTCCAGCTTGCCACCGCACTGCTCGATGATCTCCCGCCCGGTGCCTTCGACGTGAGCGAGCGGATTGTCCTCGTTGGAGTACTGATCAAGGATATGGGAGTTCGGGATCACCTCGCGCAGACGCTTGGCGACACCGATGTGACTCTCGGGAGAGTCCCAGGCCGCTTCCGTGGGGGTACGAATGATCTCGGCCCCGAGCGCCTCGAGCACCACCTGCTTCTCCCGACTCATCTTCTCGGGCATGGTGATGATCATGCGATAGCCACGGACCGCAGCGGCCATCGCCAGGCCGATGCCGGTGTTGCCACTCGTTGGCTCGATCAAGGTGTCGCCGGGCTTGATGCGTCCGGATTTCTCAGCTTCGAGCAACATGCGCACGCCGATGCGATCCTTGACGGAACCACCGGGATTCATGAACTCGAGTTTGCCCAAGAGCTCGCAAGGCAAGTTGTGGGCGATCCTCGAGAGCCTCACCATCGGGGTGCCCCCAACCGCATCCAGAATCGACTCGTGCACCATTTTGACTGTGTCTCCTACGCGCAGCGCGCGGCTCGGTTGCCGCCTGGGGAAGCCAACTCGTGGCAACCTGAGGCTCGCGTCGTAACTACTGCCCTGGCGAGGAAACGGCAATCCAACAACGCGCGCCACTGCAGGTCTG
The DNA here is from genome assembly GCA_050183255.1 of Polyangiaceae bacterium. GTDB lineage: Bacteria > Myxococcota_A > Polyangia > Polyangiales > Polyangiaceae > JAHBVY01. The sequence continues at coordinate 2,527 of JBFXBK010000268.1, forward strand.
TGCGACGCGCCCGCAACATCTTTCAGCTGCGCTTTTCGCTCCGCGTCATGCACACCACCCTGCGTCGCCGCCTGTGCAACACTCCTCAGCCTTGCCCGTTTCCCACCTCGTCGCCAATCGTGGAGCCCCGTGGCTCGACTCAATCCGTGGTCGTCTCCAGCGTTTTGAGCGCCGCACGATTGAGAATCCCCAGCTACGACCCGCAGCGGTCGCGTTCACCCTCGTCAAGGAGGCCGCCGGACCGGCGTTCATCTTGACCCAGCGGGCTCGCGATCTCTCACACCATCCCGGACAGTTCGCCCTGCCTGGAGGTCGGATGGATCCAGGAGAAACTCCCCTGCTCGCGGCGCGCCGAGAGCTCGCGGAAGAGGTGGGCCTGCAGCTCTCGGGTGAGCAGGTGCTCGGGTGTCTCGACGACTTCGAGACGCGCTCGGGCTTTCGCATGACCCCGGTCGTGCTGTGGGGGGGCGAGGCACCCGAGTTGACTGCCGCGCCGGCCGAGGTTGGGGCGATCCATCGCATTCCGTTGGCGATGCTCGAACGCGACGATCTGATCGATCTGTGGCCGATCCCCGAGAGCGACCGGCCGGTGCTCTCGATCCGCCTAGGAGAATTGCGGATCTTTGCGCCGACCGCGGCGCTCATCTACCAATTTCGTGAGGTCGCGCTTTTCGACCGGCAGACGCGGGTCGCTCACTACGAGCAACCGGTCTTCGCCTGGAGCTAGCGTTCTGTCTCCGTAGTTCGCTGCAAACTCGCCCGCCCCCGAGGGTGTGGGCGCACAGATTCGCCTCACTAGTGTCCTTGGCCGAGCGAGGGAGTAGCCTCGTGGCATGAGCAGCGGAACACATCAGGTCGTGGTGGTACGCGAGACCGGCGGCATCGACAGCCTTCAGCTCGAGACCCAGGCCATACCGCTACCAGGCCCCGGCGAGGCTCAGGTCCGTCACAGCGCGATCGGCCTGAACTTCATCGATACGTATTTCCGCACGGGTTTGTACAAGGCCCCCAGCCTGCCGTTCACGCCTGGGGCCGAGGGCGCAGGCGTGGTCACGGCGGTCGGTGAAGGTGTGGGCGATCTGAAGGTCGGTGCTCGCGTCGCCTACGCGGGCGCGACGCTAGGCGCATACAGCGAGTACCGCTTGATCCGTGCGGATCGACTTGTCCCGCTGCCTGACGACATCAGCGACGAAGTAGCAGCGGCAGCGCTCCTCAAGGGCCTGACCGCCGAATATCTTCTGCGACGCACCTTTCAGGTCAGGGGGGGAGAGACCATCTTGGTGCACGCCGGGGCAGGCGGCGTAGGCAGTCTGCTCTGCCAATGGGGAAAGCACCTGGGCGCCACGGTGATCGCGACGGTAGGCAGCGAAGCGAAAGCGCGGTTGGCGCGCCAGCATGGGGCGAGCGAGGTCATCCTTTACCGCGAGGAATCGGTCTCCGCACGAGTGCGTGAGTTGACCGGAGGTGCCGGCGTGCCCGTGGTTTACGACTCAGTGGGCGCGGACACGTTCATGGACTCCCTCGACTGTTTGGCGCCCCGCGGGCTGATGGTGAGCTTTGGACAAGCGTCGGGCAAGGTGCCCCCTCTGGACATCGCGTTGCTCAGTCAGAAGGGCTCGCTCTTCCTGACGCGCCCGACGTTGGGCACCTACACCCAAGATCGCACCGAGCTACTCCAAGCCAGCGAAGCGCTATTTTCAGTGCTCCGCGCAGGCGTGCTTACGGTTCACATCGGGCAACGCTACGCGCTGGCTGACGTACGCCTCGCTCACATGGACCTCGAGTCACGCAAGACCGTCGGCTCCAGCCTTCTCATCCCGTGAACGCGCGCTTCGCTTTCTTGCTGCCGCTCACGGCGCTGACGCTCGCGCTCGCCTGTGGCTCACAGCGACCGTCGGTTTCCGAACCGCACACGGCGCCAACGCAGAGCGCTGCCCCCTCGGGCTCCACGGAGCACTCCGCACCAGAGGCGTCACGCCCCGCGGGCTACAGCCTGCAGCAGGCAGTCGTGAGACTGCGAGAGAGAGGCGCGACGCCACGCCAACGCTTGTCACCCGACTTCACGCGCATGGCCCCCCGCGCGCAGGAGCGGCGGGTCGCCGCCTGGAGCGCGACTTCGGTGGGCACTGACACTTCCCGACGCGTGACGCTGCGTGCTTCTGTTCGCATGCCCTCACCCCCGGAAAAATCCGCACGGCAAGTAGCGCTGACGTTCGAACTACCCGAAGCCGAGCAGCACCTGACCAGTAGGCTGCTCGGCGCGAGCTTCGAAGATCGTAGCGAGGCGCCGTTCCTGGGTTTTTCCCGGGCAATACTGCCGAGCGTTCTGATCGACATCGCGCCCGACGGCGAGCTCGGAGTCGGCGCGACGTGGAGCGTGGACCGACGCTACCAGGATGGGGCTGGCGAGTTCTTCTCACGTCGCAACTACAAGCTGTTGCGCTGGGTCGCGCCCGACGCGTTTGGTATCCGGCAGACCGCCCGGATCGCAGAGCTCGAGCTCGTGTGGGTCGACGGCGCCGAACGCGGCTCCGAACAGGTGACCACAGGACGCATCTGGCACTCCGCCGCGTGGCTGTACCCGGTAGGCTACTTTCGCCAGAAAATCGAAGAGGGCGAGATCACCCTCGAGACGATGCTGCAACTAGACAACCCTGAATGGCCAAAACTTAGCCCGATCGTTGCCAAGGACTGAGGCTTTCGGGCGACTTTGACCCCACCCGCTGCGGAATGATGTAACAATGGACGCGGACAGCGCAGGCGCCCAGCGGTGCTGTCCATGGGGAAAGGACACAGGATGCGGTACATCGCGACAGGCCTGAGCGACGTCGGCAAGAAACGAGAGAACAACGAAGACTCGTTTCTGATCGACCGGGACCTCGGGCTGTACGTGGTGTGCGACGGCATGGGTGGTCACCAAGGCGGCGAGGTCGCTTCGCGGCTCGCGGTGGATACGGCTGCCCGCATGCTCGAAGAGTCTCACGCGAGCTTCGCTGATTTGGTGAAGACCAAGGACGGGCGCAACGCGCTCGTCCAGCTGGTCGAGACGGCAGTCGAGGTCGCGTGTCGGGAGGTGTTCGGTCGTGCCGCGGCAGATCCACGCCTGCGAGGCATGGGCACCACCATCACATTGCTGTTGCTGGTCGGTGACTTCGCGGTGATGGGCCACGTCGGTGACAGCCGACTGTATCTGTACCGTCAAGGGCAGGTCCATCAGCTGAGTTCGGACCACACGTTCGTCGCGAGCTTGATCAGCAGCGGCACCATCAGCCCGGAAGACGCGAAACGTCACCCCTACGCTTCGGTGCTGACGCGATCTCTGGGCGTGCAAGAGACGGTGCTCGTCGACACGCTGCTGTTCGACGTCTTGCCTGGCGACACCCTGGTGCTGTGCTCCGACGGCTTGAGCGGCGCGCTGGAGAGTCCCGAGGAGCTGGGACTGATCCTCGAGGAAAACCAAATCCAGAACCTGCCGCAGACGTTGGTGGATCTAGCGAACGTGCGCGGGGGCAGTGACAACGTCACGGTGGTTTGTGTGCGCTCGGCGCGAGCGCCGGCTGACACGCTGCTCGAAACGGATTTCGAGCTCAGCCCGGAGAACAAGGTCGAGCTGAAAGTGCTCGAGAGTTCCTTCCTGTGCCAAGAGCTGCGCATGGACGGCTTGCTCCGGGTGCTCAACTTGGCGGACGTGACGGCGCTCGCGATCGGTGAGCGACCGTTGATCCGCGGGGATTCGTCCGACGGCATGCTGATGGTGATCCGGGGTCGTCTGCGAGAGACCGGCCCCAAGGGGGAGCGAGAACTGACCCGAGGACATCACTCCCAGGCAACCGCGCTGGTGAGCCCCCACCTCTCGGAGGTGAGTCTGGAGGCGGTGGAGCCCACTTGGTTGATTCGCCTGGATGGGCCGCGCTTCCGGCGTTTGATCCAACGGCGCCCGACGCTTGGAGTTCGCTTGCTGCGTAACCTCGCACGGCAGCTCTCGCTAGAGCTCATCCAAACGGGCGAGCCGCAAGGCTAGAACAGAAGCCTCGCGAGGCAGTGGGGCTTTCCACTGTCTGGCTCTGCGAGCACGCGAGCGCACGCGCCGACGCGCGTGTTCCCTTCAACCGTCAACTCGAAGAGCCGCAGCCAGACGCGGTAGCTGCGACCGGCGAAGCACGGTCGGGCGAACGCCAGCTCGAGTTCGCTACCGAGCAGCGCGAAATCTCGGCCCAGCGTCGCGAGCCGCCTGAGCGCCGCTTCTTCGATCACCCGTGGGTAGACGAGGCTGTTGACGTGCTGGTTGGAGTCGGTGTGCACCAGGCCAAAGTGCAGCGTCTGGGGGTCCGGCGACTCGCACTCCTCCAGCCAGCGCGCTCCTTCAGGGAGCTCCACGACTTCAGCCGGTTCACGCCATGGGTAGATTTCTTCGGGCACTTCCGGGACGCCGAGGCCGGCGGGCAAACGCAACACACGACGCTCTCCGGCGGCCGCGAATGGCCGTGTCCACACCTGTTCGGAGAAGATACGTCCGACGTGGACTCGTTCGCCCTTGTGTCGCGGCTGCGGGTCATACGTGCGCTCGGCTATGCCCCAGATATCGGTGTGAAAATTCAAGAGCAGTCGCGTGACCTCACCGTCGCGCTCGGCACGTGCCAGCTGATAGCGCGATGTCGCCTCAAGGTGGTTCCTTACGGATACTGGACCGCCGAAGGTCTGAATGAAGAAGCGGCTCGGGATGGCCGCGATGTGCGCACGCTTCGCTAGCTCGGGAAGCGGCGTGTCGCGGAGCAACTTACGCCAGGCGCTGAAGCCCACGCCTTGGGGGATAGCTTCGAGGCGGACGCGGCCGTCCTGAGCGATGTCTTCGTAACGCACGGCGTAGTCCGCCGTGCCTTCGCTGCGGGGCTTACCAGTTCGGGGATCTTCGAGGGAAAGCGTTGGGAAAAACATGGTCTTGATGCGTCCCCCAGCGCAGCTGGGATCTAGTGCAACGCGGGGGGCGGCGCCACTCTGGGCACAACCGGGGTCTCCCTCGAGGTCCGGTCCTGCTAGCTTTCGATTCATGTTCGGGGCACACGGTCCGCGCTTCTGGGAACTGGCAGAGCAGGCGCTGAGTTCCACGGAGCGTGGCTACGACCTGTTGGCTCCGAAGTTCGACTGGACTCCTTTTCGCACGCCGGACGCGATCCTCCAGGGTTGCCAGGCGTACCTTGCAGCTGGCGAAGCGCCGCGCGCGAGTATCGACCTCTGCTGTGGGACGGGCGTGGGCCTCGAGATGTTGGCGCGAGTGACCCGCGAAGAGGTAGTCGGCGTCGACTTCAGTCGCAACATGTTGGAGCAAGCCCGACGCCGAACCCAGGAGAGCGCGAAGCGAGCTCGAAACGCACCTCACCCCCAAATTCGGCTGATTCGGGCGGATGTGATGGCGCTCGGGGATCACGCAGAGCTCCACGGCCGGTTTGATTGCGCCACCTGCTTTGGCGCCCTGGGTCATATCCGCGAGGAAGAAGCTGTGAGCTTCTTTTCCGGTGTGCTCGAGTGCCTCTCCCCAGGCGGTCGCCTCGTCCTCGTGACCTTCGACCACCCCCCGCCCTGGCACCCGGCGTGGCTGCTTTCTCGTGCGTACAATGGTCTGACGCATGTGCGCAACTACCTCGTGCGGCCACAGTTCCACATGTACTACCTGACCCACACGTGGCCAAAACTTGGCTCACACCTGCGGGCGGCAGGCTTCGACGTGAGCACGCCGGAGCAAGCCTTCCTTGCGCCGTTTCAGTCGACGCGCTTGGTCGTCGCAAAGCGCCCGACGGCTGCAAGCCAGTCCACCAACGGCGCTAGCTCACCAGACTGACGCATCCAGCGCCGCCCACGGTTGACCAGACGCAAGATCGCTTCCGCACGGACAAACGGCAGGTCCCGCGCTAGGGCTGCATCGCTGTCCCACCAGTCGTCATCTCCCTTGTAGCTCAGAATCATCACCATCCGACGCACGACGTACAGCGCCCCCAAGAGGTAGGCCGCTTGGGCGCGCTCCGTGCCGCCGAAATCCGGCAGGTGTACGCTGAGCAATCGCGCCTCGATTTCAGGCACATCGGGCAGTGACTCGTCACTGAGCAAGGTCATCAAGTCTTCGAGCGGATCTCCGGGCCCCGCTGCTTGCCAGTCGATCAGCACAACGGGACGCTGCGGCTCATCCATCAACACCATGTAGGCGGGGCTCGCCGTGTGCTTGATGAAGTTTGTTTCCGTGAGGTTTATGATTGCGTGTATTGCAGCCTCGTCGAGCGCGGGCGTATCGAGTGCCGCGAGGCTCCCGAGCACAGGCACCATCTGCAGCAACTCATCGAGCCGCCCTCCCCGAAGCGGGTCGAACACCGCATCCAGCCGCGCCACGCGCCCTGCTGCATGGGCGGCGGAGAGCCCTGACAGGCAGGCTCCTACCCATTTTTCCACGGGCAAATTCTCGTCTTGGTTCAGCTCCCGTGACATGCGACGGCTTCCAACGTCCTCGACGATGATCCAGTCTTCAGACTCGGCGAGCAGCTTCGGCACCGGCACACCGCGGTCGCCCAACTCGCGCAGGGCGCGGGCTTCGAGGGCAAGCGCCCGAGAGTTGGGCCGAGATGTCGCAATCACCGATCGGCGCCCGAAGATGCAGCGGAAGGACTCCGGCAGGCCGACGGGTGCACGGCGGGGCGGTTGCACCTCCGTAGGGGTGATGCCGAGCAGCCTCGAACACGCGTCAGCCGCCTGCGCCATCAGCTCTGGGTGCTCTTCGCGCACGCCTGCCATGCTCGTCGAAGCGTACGCGATCGGGGCACCCCGCGTGAGCGTCAGTTGCTCGTTTGCGGATAAAAGCGAAGTGCTGCGCTGCACCGCCCGCGCCGCCTGCGCCGCGTGCAACGGGCCGGTGACGCTCAATCGCCGTCGATCCTCGCGGTGAGTTGGTTTCCTGAGTCAGAGGATGGTGCTAAGAGGGCCGCGCCGAACGCACGGAGCGGTCCCCTCAGCTTGCGCCAACCAGGCGCGAACGAGCTTCGAGGGCGCTGATGCCAGCTGCGAAAGGCCGCAAACCCTTGTTGCCCGCTCCGGTGCAACCCGACGAAATCAGGAGTACTCAATGCCTACCCAGCGCACCCTTTGCATCATTAAGCCCGACGCCGTGGAAAAGAAGGTCCAAGGCAGCATCATCCAGCGGGTGCTGGACGAAGGCTTTCGCATCGTCGCCATGCAGCAGACTCACCTGAGCCGCGCGCAGGCGGAAGGTTTCTACGCCGTCCACCGCGAGCGCCCGTTCTTCGACGAACTCTGCACGTTCATGACCCGCGGCCCGGTGGTGATCGCCGCGCTGGAGCGGGATGAAGCCGTTGCCCACTGGCGCAAGGTGATCGGCGCCACCGACCCGGCGAAGGCGGACGAAGGCACGATCCGCAAGCTTTATGGCGCCAATGTGGGTGAGAACGCGACTCACGGCTCGGACTCCCCGGAAAACGGCCTGATCGAGACCGCGTATTTCTTCCCTGGACACGAGTTGCTATAGGCCCCATCAGACGCCTGCAGCGAGGCGGGAAGATGTTCGCTCGCGCATCTGCGGGTGCGACATGCGGCACGCTGGGTACGCTCCTTCGGGTGCGTACCCAACGTTTAGGAGCCGCCCAGCTCATACCAAGCACACTGATCGGGAATGCTCACTTCGGGAACCTCTCAGCTGCGGTCATCGGATGCTTCACTCGAAGCCGCTCGGGGCTCGTTGCGCGAGACGCTCAGCGCGCTCCGCAACCTGGAGCAGCTGTTGAAATCGATCCGCGTCGGACCGAGAGCGCTGTCTTCGGTGATCCCCGACGTGCATGCTTCCTGCCAGACCCTCGCTCCGACCATCAGCGCATTGCTGACTGCGGTGGCGGGACAACTGTCAGACCCCGCGCCGACTCAGGAACTCGAAGCCTTCGCCCTACCCCGTGCGAAAGAGCTGGTAGACGCGCTCGGTAAGGCGCGTCGTAAGACGCTCACAGCCAAGAAGCGCCTCGACCTCGAGCAGCTGGTTGCCGAAAAGACCAATGAGCTGGACGCGGTGCGCGCTCTGGCGGAGTGCTTGGACGAAGCCTCCAGCGGCCGCCAGGTGCACATCGATTTGACCCAGCTCGCCCAGCAAGCGCTGGCGGCCGGCGGGGAAACCGCCGGGCCACGCGCGCACATCGGACTGACTGCAGCGCGGCTGGGGGAGGAACTTCTGGTCAACCCCAAGGTCGCGACCCAGCTGATCGTGCTGGGCGCTTCGGCGGTCACCGATGGGGGCCAGCGGCCGGCCCAGCTGACCATCTGCTCCGCGGCGGGCGGCGGTTGTGAACTGAAGCTACGCGCCCTCGATGTAGCGCCCGAAGGCGCTTTCACCGTCGGGCTGCCAGCAAAAATCCAGCCGGCTGCGACTTGCCTGAACGCCGTCGCAGCACTGAGCCGCGCCAAGCTCGGAGATGCTTCAGGAGAGTTGGTCCTCACCTGGGGTCCCGACGCAACTCGCGCCAGCGGCTGAGGCAAGCTTGGGGGCTTGCCCAGGCAAGAGGGGGTCGGTACATCCATGCCCTCATGCCCACGACCGACGCACATAGGCTCGAAGACCTGAAGGCACTCGTCAGCGCAGCGTTCGAAGATCGAGCGCTCCTCAGCGACGACAAGCACAAGCAGGCGGTATTGGACACGCTCGGTCTGCTCGATTCGGGTCAGATCCGCGTCGCGACCCAAGACGGCCCCGGCAAGTGGACGACCCACGCGTGGATCAAGCAAGCCGTGCTGCTCTACTTCGGCGTGGCCCAGATGGAGACCTGGCACGCCGGCCCAATCGAGTTCTTCGACAAGGTGCCGCTGAAGCACAACCTGCAAGAAGCAGGCGTCCGGGTGGTTCCGCCGGGAACCGTGCGCTTCGGCTCGTTCATTGAAAGAGGCGCCATCGTCATGCCGGGCTACGTCAACATCGGCGCCTACGTCGGCTCGGGCACGATGGTCGACACCTGGGCGACCGTTGGGTCCTGCGCACAGATCGGCAAGGACTGTCACCTGTCTGGTGGCGTGGGGATCGGTGGCGTGCTCGAGCCTCCGGGCGCTCAACCGGTCATCATCGAGGACGGCTGCTTCATCGGCTCGCGCTGCATCGTCGTGGAAGGCATGCTGATCGAGCGCGAGTCGGTGATCGGAGCTGGCGTGACTCTCACCTCGTCCACCCAGGTCATCGATGTGACCGGCAGTGAGCCAGTGGAACTGAAGGGTCGCATCCCGCCGCGCAGCGTGGTGATCCCAGGAACTCGCACAAAGCGCTTCCCCGCGGGAGAATACCAAGTGCCCTGCGCGTTGATCATCGGTCAGCGCAAGGAAAGCACCGACAAAAAGACTAGCCTCAACACCGCACTCCGAGAGTTCAACGTCTCCGTCTAGACGTCGACGTACCAACCCGCGAGGAGGGCTTTTCGCCATCGTGCTCCACCCCCGAGCCACAAGCAGACTACCGGCGCGCACCAGCGTACCGCGCGCCACACGGCGCGGGTGCGCGCGCGCGAGCGCCGTTGCGATGACGGCACTGGTGGCCCTCGGAGCCAGTGGGTGTAAGAGCCGCGTGTCGTCGGATCCGGTACCTACGGTCGCAAGCGCCAACCCAGAGAAGGGACCGTCTCTCCTCACGGAAAAGCCTCTGAGCGGCGCCCTGGAGGCTCTCAAAGAAGCGGTGGGTGGCGACGTGCAAGCCATCGAGCTGCGCATCTACCCGACACGGGTCGTGCTCCAGGCACAAGACCCCAAGCGTCCGTCGAACGTCGACCAGTACATCTATAAGGATGGCAAGGTGGGCAAGGCGGTACCGGTGAAGCTCCAAGGCACCGGCAAGCTGGAAGACAATCTCTTCCCGCTCTCGGACATCAAGCTGGAGCGTATCCCTCCACTCGCGGGGCGGGCGCTCTCGGAGCTTCGTCTGGAGAGCGCACACGTCGGCTTCGTGAGCGTGAAGCGCGATCTGCCACGCAGCATGGCGATCCGGTTGCGCGTGAAGGTACAGAGCCCGCGCAAGGACGCTTACTGGGACACCGACGTGGACGGGAATCCGATCGCGAGCGACGCAGGCG
>JBFXBK010000269.1:0-12597 GCA_050183255.1 Polyangiaceae bacterium
CTCTGACGAGCCGGGAGGCTGCGGCGCTGGTGGCACTGCGGGAAGCAGCGGCACGGGGGCTGTTGGCGGCTCTGGCGGCAGCATGGGCGGCTCGTGTTTTGGGGGTTCGAGCACAGGAGGCGTTGGAGGCAGTGCTGGTGCTGGAGGCAGTGCTGGTGCTGGAGGCAGTGCTGGTGCTGGAGGCAGTGCTGGTGCTGGAGGCAGTGCTGGTGCTGGAGGCAGTGCTGGTGCTGGTGCTGGAGGCAGTGCTGGTGCTGGAGGCAGTGCTGGTGCTGGTGCTGGAGGCAGTGCTGGTGCTGGAGGCAGTGCTGGCGGAGGGACCTGCGCGAGCCCGGAGCTGGTGTTTGCGCATCGCTCGAGTGGGAGCATGTTCGGCGAGCTGCACCTGGGGGCTGCGCCGAATGGTGACACTTGGTTTGCTCACGGTGCCGGTGTCAACGGGCTCGACGTCGATTGGGGAGATGGATCTCATACCCTAGCCGACGGAGATATCGTCGTGGGGCGTCTTGATGGTAATGGGGGCCTGCTCAGCACCCAGTTCGGGTATGCCAAGCCGGGGAAAGACATCGCTCTCCGCGCACTCTTGGTGGACGCCGCTGGCGGCGCCAGCCTAACCGGTACAGGGAGCGGACACTTCGACAACGTCGCCGACAGCTACACCAGTGGTCCATTCTGGGCCCGGTTGAATCCCGACGGAAGCAATGGCTGGGTGCTTCCATCGGACTACGCTGTTGGGGTAGTCGACTCAGGGTATGTGGTTGGCGGAGGGTACACGGCGCCGTTCGTGTTCGGCGGCCAGCAGGTGCCGCGATCTTCGGGTGAGAGCGTTTGGTTCGCGCGGGTCGACTCGGCTGGCCAGGTGTCGTCTGTCCACACAGCCGGGTCTGGGGCCGCCGTTTCAGTGTCCCAGATCGTGGGGCTTCCGGACGGGAGTGTGTGGATGCTGGGTGACTTCAACGGGCAAGCGCAATTCGGGTCTTTTGCGCTGGATTCAGCCGGGGCACCTGTGGCGTTCCTCTTACAGCTCGATGCCAATGGGCAGCCGACTGCGGCGCAGACACTGCCCGACGTGCAGACGTATGCCGCGGTGCTAGCGGCCACGGGTCTCTATCTATCAGCCGGGGTTAGCGTCGAGCGGCGCGCCCTGGACGGCACTTCGATCTGGAGGCATGAGTATACCTCCAGTGAGATTTACCCGGGAAACAGCCCGGGTAGCGTGGGTCGGGACGGTTCGTACTTCGTTCAGATCGAAGTGATCGGTGGACTCGATATCGGTTGCGGGCCGAATCCCTACGGAAGCCAAGACACGTTCGTGATGGTCAAGTTTGGTCCCACTGGGGACATCCTCTGGGTCGACTACGTGCCGTACTACCAACCGCCGACTATCGGCGGGGTCGGGATAATCGCGCACTCGGCCATCGACCAGAACGGGGCGGTCTTGTTGGGGGCCAGCATCTCCGGTGAGCCCGTGATCGGCGGACAGACCGTTTCCGGTTCTGGGAAGATGGTACTGCTGAAGTACAAGTGAGGGGTGCTATTACCTTGTGGAATCAAAGTGTGGGCGAAAGTATGAAACTCGCTGGACCAATTCATTCACGCCGCTACCAGCTCTGGTCGAGCGCACTCGCGTTGGCGCTCGTGGCCTGCGGCTCTGACGAGCCGAGTAGCGGCGGCGCTGGTGGCACCGCGGGAAGCAGCGGCGCGGGGGCTGTCGGCGGCTCTGGCGGCAGCATGGGCGGTTCGAGCTCGGGTGGCTCGTCCTCTGGGGGTTCGAGCACAGGCGGGGCGGGCGGCAGTGCTGGTGTCGGCGGCAGTGCTGGTGTCGGCGGCAGTGCTGGCGCAGCAGGCGCGGCAGGCAGTGGTGGCGCAGGGGGCGGCGCGTGTCGACCGGCAGAGCTGGTGTTCGTGAATCGCGAACAGTTGGGGAATGCCTCTCCCGGGTTCCAAGTGGCGACGACTCCCGCTGGCGAGACTTGGGTCGAAGTGACCTCTCCGGGGTCGGTGGACTGGGGCGGCGGTCCGATCTCCGTGACAGGTCAGCTTCTGACCCGCCTCGACGCACAGGGAAACGTCGTGGTCAACCGCTCGGGCTATGACGACCCGGCGAATTATGCAGCGATTCGGCCCTTGCTTGGGGAGCCGGACGGCGGGGTCACCCTCCTCACCGAGGGGACGGGCAAATTCGACGGCGTGCAAACCACGGGTTACTTCGTTGCGCGCTTGAATCCCGACGGAAGCACCGCGTGGGTGCTCGACCACGCGCAGAAGGCCGACCACGCGCGCGCTGGGGGCTACGTCGTCGCCGGGAGTTTTTTGAAGGCTATTACGCTGGGGGGGCAGCCAGTTCCGCGAGACAATGGCGAGCTGTTGTGGTTCGCGAAAGTCGACGCGAGCGGACAGGTGCAGGCTGTCCACACGGCCGGATCACTGAGCGCGACGCAAAACCAGGAGATGTTCATCAATCAGGTGCTCGAGCTTCCGGACGAAAGCGTCTGGGTGCTCGGGTTTGCGCCTACGAGCTCGGGGACTGCCTCGGTGAAGTTCGGCGGAATTCAGTTGCCTGCAGGCGTACACCATTTCGCTGTACATTTGGACGCGGCCGGTGCGGTGTTGGACGCGATCCCGGACCCCTCCTATGGCAACGTACTGATGGGCGCGGACGGGTTCTACCGAGTCGTCGGTGAGTCGGTGGGGATCCTGAAGCTAGAGCACCTCAAGTTTGACGGAACGCCGGTGTGGAGCCATCGCTACGAAGCGACGTCGCTCTTCACCGGCTACAGCACGGGTGCCGTTGGAAGTGACGGATCCTGGGCGTACGTGCTCGAGGTGACGGGTGATCTCGACGTAGGCTGCGGGCCGAATCCGTACGGAGCCAACACTCCGACCCAGTACGTGATGAAGTTCGACCCTGCGGGAAATATCACATGGATCGACTACGTTCCTTACGATGCCTCCGGCAGCGGCATCGGGGTGATCGAGAGCATCGGCATCGACGCGGCAGGAGCCGTCGTGCTGGGCGCAGGCATTCACGGGAGCCCCGTGATTGGAGGGCAAACTGTATCTGGCGCCGGCAACATGGCGGTGATCAAATACAAGTAGCTGCTTCGTCTAGCCGGAGTTCTTCGCTTCTTGATATTCCCTGAGCAATGCCTCGGCGGCGATCCCGCTCGACTTCAAGAAGTCGTTTGCTAGCTCGCTCTTTCCGTCGACGAGCTCTTTCGGAGTGCCCTCGCTCACCACTGCGCCCTTGTTGAGCAGGAACACGTAGTCACTGATCTTGAGCGCGCTGGCCATATCGTGGCTGATCACGACGCTGGTGACTCCGAACCGCTCGCGCGTCTCGAAGATCAGTTCGTCGACCATGCGGCTCGTCAGGGGATCGAGGCCGCTGGTCGGTTCGTCGTAGACGAGGAACTCGGGCTCGAGCATCAGCGCGCGCGCCAGACCGACGCGCTTGCGCATGCCGCCCGAGAGCTGGGAGGGGAAGCGGTCCTCGATCTTCTCGAGCCCGAGGATCGCGAGCTTGTCGATCACGCGCTGCTTGATTTCCTTCTCCTTGAGCTTGGTGTGCTCGCGGAGCGGGAAGGCGACGTTATCCATTACGTTCAAGGAGTCGAGCAGCGCCGCGTACTGAAACACCATCCCGCACTTTTTCCGTACGCGATTCAGACCGCGATCGTTCAGCGGAGCGATGTCCTCGCCATCGATGTAGATGTGACCACTACTCGGCCGCTCGAGGCCGATCAGCATGCGCAGCAGCGTCGTCTTGCCGGCGCCCGAGCCGCCAATGATCACGACGATCTGCCCCCGGCGGATCGTCATGTTGATGTCCTTCAGCGCGTGGAATTTGCCGAAGTACTTCTGCACGTTGTCCACCACGACGTGCTCGTCGTGGGTGAATTCGCGCTTGGCTCCCTCGGTCATTCAGGCTCTCGTATAGCACGGCGCCCGGGTGTTCCAGTCACCTCGACCCGCTGGCTGGACGTCCCGCGGAACGCACGTTCCGAAGCGGCTTGACACCCCACGCAGGGTCTAGCAGAGCGATGCCATGACCGAAGACCACCTGAGCGCTCTGCTCGGCTTGGCCGAAGCCAAGAAGGACAACAAGGGCTGGCACAATACCGCCGAAGCTCGCCACATCACGTTCTATGTGGGACACGAGGGCGGCACGCTGACGATCGGCCGCGTCGAGGCGATCAAGCGCGACGGTGACCTGGTGGTGCTGCGAACGGTCAAGGGCGAGACCTTCGTGGTGGCGCTGAAGGACGCGTTCGCGGGTCACGTCGACGCCGCTCCCAAGCAGGCGCGCAAGGCCGGGTTCGTCTCGGGCTGAGTGATGGGGCAGGGCTGGTTCCTGCTGTTCGGTGCTCTAGCTGTCGCGCTGGGAGCCGTGCTGGTCGGGCGCGCGCGGAGTCAGGGGTCCGATTCGGACCTAGCTCGGCTGCCGTCTGCCGCCCGGCTTCCGCTTGCATTCCGTGCGGCAAAGCCTTTGGGATCGCTGCTCGGAGCCCTGGTGGGTGGCGTGCTCCGGGTGCGGCGTCGCCACGTCGAAGGCGCGATGCGTCGCGCCGGCGTCGATCCGGCGAACGCGCCAGAGATGTATCGGCGCCTGGGGCGCGGCGTGTTCGAGCTGTTGTGGCTCAGCCTGCCGGGCAAGCGCCGATTGTCGGACATCACGCGCATCGACCCGGAGCTGTTGCCCTGGCTCGACTCTCCTCGGGGCGTGGTCGTCGCGACAGCGCACACCGGCAACTGGGATCTCACGGCGTGTGCCGCTGCGTGTGCGCTCGCGGAACGTGATCGGCGCCTGCTCGTCGTGACCAAACACTTCAGTCACGGGTGGCTCGACCGCATCTGGCAGGGCTTGCGGCGCAAGTACGGCGTAGACCTCGTGAGCGCGGGCTCGGTTTGGGGGGAGGCGCGCCGTGCGCTACCGCACGGTAACGCGGTGGCGATGATGATTGACCAAGCTCCGGAGCGCGCTCAGGGCAGCGCCCGGGGGCGCTTCCTGGGGGAGCCATGTGGACTAGACCTCGCGCCGTGTTTGCTCGCGGGGCGCCTCGGGGTGCCTTTGATCGCGGTCTTCGCCGCTCGCGCCGCGGACGGGCGTCAGGTGCTGCGACTCGCCGGGTGCGCCTCTCCCCCAAAACCTGGAGAGCCGCTGAGAGCCTGGGCCGAGGCTACGGCCCAAGCGCTGAGTGAGCGCCTGGAGGAGCAGGTGCGTCTAGAGCCTGCCGATTGGCTGTGGATGCATCGCCGTTGGAAGGCGTTGCCTGGAGCAGCCAGCCAGCCGAAGATGCAAACGTTGATGCGTCCTGGGAGTGCGGAGAGCGCGTGACGTCGGAGCGAGGAAGCGAAGCGGGAGAGCCGCGCGAGTCGTTGGAGCGTGATCTCGAGGCGCGCTGCATTTCTGTCGTGGTCGCCGGCGCGCACTACGCAATGCACCTCGACGACGTGCAGGAAGTAATCGGCCTGCGTCCGCTGACGCGGGTGTTCCATTCGCCCGCTGCGATTGCCGGCGTCACGAGCTTGCGCGGGGACGTGCTTCCCGTGCTGGACCTCGGTGTGCTGCTCGGTGCTGGCCGCGCGGGCCGCGGCAACGACGCGCGGGTGCTCGTGGTGCGAGATGGTAGCAAGCGCCGCGCAGGGCTCCTCGTGGACGCCCTCGCGGGTCTCCGCGAGATCCCTGAAGGGGGACTCGAGGCGCTGCCGAGTACGCTGAGCCCGGCTGTGCGCGAACTGAGCGAGGGAGTGATCTCGGACGCGCCGCCGTGCGTCGTCCTGCGGGTTTCCGCGTTGCTCTCCGCCCCCGAAATCGCTCCCGCCGCCGCGGCGGGCGGGGACTAACCAGATGAGCGGCTTTCCGCGCACGCCGCTGCCTCCTGAGCTGTCGCCAGGTACCCTGGAGCGCATCCTCGGTCGGCTCGAGCGACTGCACGGCATTGGTTTACGCGGGGAAACGACGCTGCCCGGCTGGCAGCGCGCGCGCATCCTGCGCTGCTTGGGGCGGCCCGAGTTCGCAGCCGCACGCGAGCAGGGCGGATACGACGCCGCGGCGGAGGCGTTGCTCAGTAACCGCGAGCTCTTGACCAGGCTGGCAGACGAGCTGCGCGTGGGGGAGACGCGCTTCTTTCGTGATCCCGCGCAGTGGCGTGGGCTCGAGGCTTGGCTCGCCGGTTGGCCGCCTGGGCGTATGCTGCGCGCCTTGTCCGCTGGCTGCTCGACCGGCGAAGAAGCCTGGAGCCTCGCGATGACGCTGCGAGAGGCGAACCTCAACGCCAAGGTGTTTGGACTCGATCGCAGCGCGGCCGCGCTCGAAGTTGCGCGCGCCGGCGCGTACGGCGAGGACGCCTTGCTGACCATCCCGGCGGCGCTGCGTGAGCGTTACGTCGCGCCGCTGGCTGATGGCGGGCGGCTGGCTGACAAACTCGCGGTGACGTTCTTGCAGCGAGATCTGATGCAGGGGCCGCCGGCTGGCAGCTGGGACCTCATCGTGTGCAAGAACGTGTTGATCTACTTCGGGGATGCGGCGGGCGCCGCAGTCGCCAAGCAGCTGGTCGGCGCGCTGTCCGAAGTCGGAGTGTTGCTGGTGGCCCTGAGCGAAGCGCCCCGTTTGCGGGCCCTCGGCCTCACCGAGGTGACCTTGAGCGGCAGCGTCAGCGGCTTTCGCTAGCTCCCGGCCTGCGCCGCGTCGCCGACTTGCTGCGCTGGTTCGCCTTGGCTATGCGGCGAGCATGACCGACGCGCTGAAGATTGGTGGACATAGCTTCGACTCCCGCTTGTTCGTAGGCACGGGTAAGTACAAAGACGTCGAGGAGACCCGCGCGGCGCTGGAGGCATCTGGTGCGGAGGTCGTGACGGTCGCGCTTCGTCGCGTCGACCTGAAGGACCGCTCGAGCGGGTCATTGATGGGACTCGTGCTGTCGAAGCGCTGGACCATCCTGCCCAACACCGCGGGCTGCTACACGGCTGAAGAGGCCGTGCGCACCCTGCGGCTCGCGCGAGAGCTCGGCATCGCCGACATCGTGAAGCTCGAGGTGATTGGCGACCCGAAGACGCTCTATCCAGACAACGAGCAGACGCTGGAAGCGGCCAAGACGTTGGTCAAGGAAGGCTTCACCGTGCTGCCGTACTGCATCGACGACCCTATCGTGTGCAAGAAGCTCGAGGACATCGGTTGCGCTGCGGTGATGCCGCTGGCAGCGCCGATTGGCTCGGGCCTGGGGATCCGCAACCCGTACAACCTGCGCATCATCATCGAGCAAGCCAAGGTGCCGGTGATCGTCGACGCCGGTGTAGGCACCGCGAGTGACGCTGCCGTCGCGATGGAGCTCGGGTGCGACGGTGTGCTGATGAACACCGCGATCGCGCTGGCGCAGAAGCCAATTCAAATGGCCGAAGCGATGCGTGAGGCGGTGAGCGCGGGTCGCAAAGCGTTCTTGGCGGGGCGTATGCCCAAAAAACTGTACGCTAGCGCCTCGAGCCCTGAAACTGGCGTGATCTGAGGGCAACGAGAGGCGGTATTGCGACTGTGGGTGTACCCGTTACAAGCGACGACGCAGCTCCGGGCATGCCCCAGCGCTTCACCGCCTATCACTGGAAGCTCTTCGTCTTCCTCAGCGTAGCGTGTCTGTTCGAGGGCTATGACTTCATGGCCCTGACGCAGATCCTCCCGGAACTGCGAGTCGAGATGGGGGTCAGCCGTACCGGCGCTGGGCTGCTGGTCGGTGTAGTGAACGCCGGAACGGTGGTCGCATACTTGATGGTGCGAGGCGCCGATCGTTGGGGCCGTAAGAAGGTCCTGACGTTGACCATCACCGGCTACACCATCTTCACGTTCCTCACCGCGTTCTCTCCGAACATCTACGTGTTCGCGCTTTTGCAGATGATCGCCCGCGTGTTCTTGATCGGAGAATGGGCGACCAGCATGGTGATCGCCGCCGAAGAGTTCCCCGCCAGAAATCGCGGGATGGTGATCGGTGTGCTGCAGGCGTTCACGAGCTTTGGTGCCATCGTGTGCGCTGGCATCGTGCCCCTCTTGCTCAAGACACCTCACGGTTGGCGCACGGTGTACTTCGTGGGCATCATCCCGCTGTTGGTGCTGGCGTTCGCGCGCCGCGGGTTGAAAGAGACCAAGCGCTTCCAGCAGCTCGATCCCAAGCGTCGCAAGCGCTCGATGCTGGACATTTGGCACACGCC
The DNA here is from genome assembly GCA_050183255.1 of Polyangiaceae bacterium. Lineage (GTDB taxonomy): Bacteria > Myxococcota_A > Polyangia > Polyangiales > Polyangiaceae > JAHBVY01. The sequence continues at coordinate 8,200 of JBFXBK010000269.1, forward strand.
GTACAAGAAGCGCATGCTGCAGCTGAGCGCGATCTGGTTTCTGACCTACATCTGCTCGCAGAACGGCGTGACGTTCTGGAAGGAGTTCGTCGTCTCCGATCGAGGCTGGACCGCAGATGATGTGGGCAAGGCGATCACGCTGGCGGCGCTGGTCAGCATGCCGCTGGTATTCTTGGCGGGCGTGCTGGTGGACGTGATGGGGCGGCGCGGCGGTGGTGCGGTGATTTTCATTCTGGGTGCCGTCGGCATCGTCGGTTGCTATACGCTGCACGGCTTCTGGCCGCTCACGGTTGCGCTGATCTTCGGCATCTTCGGCGCCAGCGCGGTGCTGCCAGTGCTGAACGCCTTCACCACGGAGTTATTCCCCACGGAACTGCGTGGCGACGCGTTCGCCTGGTCCAACAACTTGCTCGGGCGCCTGGGCTACGTGCTCAGCCCGTTCATCGTTGGGGCCGCCGCGGAGAAGGTGGGCTGGGGTCCGGCGGTGGGTTCGACCGCCCTGTTCCAGATCCTCGCGCTGGTGTTGATCTTCGTGATGTTGCCGGAGACGAACCGCAAAGAACTCGAGGAGACTGCCGCGGCGGAATAGCGCCGCAGGCTCGCGCGGTTCAAGTGGGGGTGGAGATGGCGGTCGAGTTCCGGAGTGGGCTGCTGCGGTTGGTCACCCTCGGCTACGCGCTCGGGATTTTGGTCCTCGGGGTGATCCCGATGGGACCGTTGCCGCTCCCGACGACGTTCGTGCCTCAGGACAAGCTGATGCACGCAGCGGTGTTCTCCGGCTTCACGGTGCTGGTGTTCTGGGCAACCCCGAGGCGACTACGCAGAGCGATCGGTGCTGCCGTGATCGCAACCGCGTTCGGGGGCTTGCTGGAGCTGCTCCAGGCGCTCGTGCCGTATCGTTCGGCGGACTGGTTCGACTTGCTGGCCGACGCGGTCGGGGCGGCGATCGCTGCGCTCTTGCTGGGCCTGGTCGGACGCCTCAGAAATCGAGCAAGCGATCCACGAAGTCCGGTCGATCGATGAACGGATTGCGGTTGTGCTGAACCGCGTCGATGCCGTCGTTACGATCGCGCTCCACGTCGTCCGGCGGATCCTGGCAGTGCCAGGCGCGCAGCGCTGTTTCTTGAGCCGAGTCGAGGGGCAACGCGTAGCGAACTGAGAAGTAGAACATTGCCCGCGCGACGTCGCCGCGCCGCGCCGCGCGCACTTCCCAGACGGTTGCCCCGGAGGTGTCAGTGCCGCGCTCCGAGCCACCGTTGTAGTAAGGGCATGCGTTCGCCACGCAGGTGGTGTCGCCAAATGGCCAGTTCGAGCGCGCGGAGTTCGCGCTCCCATCCGTGGGGAAAAGGTGATGCAGGTCGCTGTGAGCGGGCTCGCTGCTAGCCCCCATGGATTGCGGCCACGAGTGCTCGGTGTTGAAGCCGCCCGGGGTACGCGTTCCGTCGGGCGGTACCAGGCGCCCGGTGTAGATGCACTCGAGTTCGCCTGCGTGGACGTCGAGCGTATTGAACATGTAGTTGCGCGCGCCGTCGTAGCCGAGCGACGTGTGGCCGGAGACGCGCGCCAGCAGCGCCGTACGCAGCGCGTCCTTCGACAGCGCCTCCATCGTGGTGTAGCGAGTTGAGTCGAGCGGGGCGTCGGGGTGACACGACCAGCCCTGACAGTCGTTGTCCTCGCTGGGCGAGCAGCCGGGCGCGCAGCACCCGTCGTTGTTCACGCAGGCGGTGATGGGAGCCTCGGCGCACGCCACGTCGCAGTGTTCTGGCGAGCCGGTGAGCACCGCCTGCATACAAGCGGCAGCGGGAGCTGGGCACTGCGCCAGCGTCACGCACTGACCAAAGGGGAGATCGCCACCGGTACCAGCGGCGCCTCCAGTCGCTGAGCCTGCAGTTCCACCGCTGCTCGCTCCGCCGGTGCTTGCTCCGCCCGTGCTCGCGCCACCACTGCTTGCTCCGCCCGTGCTGCTTCCCGCGGTGCCTCCGGTGTTCGAGCTTCCGCCCGTCCCGGCGCCGCCAGTGCCAGCGCCGCCCGCCCCGCCAGTGCTGGCTCCAGCAGCTCCGGACGTACCGGCCCCAGCTGACCCTCCGGCGCTGCCGCCTGCGCCTGTGGCTCCGCCCGCCCCGCCGCTGGTCACATCCGCCTGGCTCACGGGGATCGACGGATCACACGTCTCGCCCAGGTCGAGCATGCCGTTTCCGCAGAGTAACACTCCGCCGGTTCCGCCGGCACCTCCGCTCGTCCCAGCGCTACCGCCAGCGCCGCTCGTGCCTGCGCTGCCGCCGCTGGTTTGCCCCGCAGTACCGGCCGCGCTGGTGCCCGCCGTTCCCGTGCCGCCGGTCGCGCCGCTGCCAGAAACGCCGCCGGACGCTCCGGAACCGCCCGAGGCGCCCGCCTCTCCACCGGTTCCGCCCGGAGACGAACCAGCCTCTCCACCGGTTCCGCCATCGGAGTGTCCACGGCTGTTATGGCTCCCGCCACAGGCTGAGGCCAAGATGGCGCTGAGGGTGAAGGCCAGCGCCGTAGCTTGACGCGCGGTGAGTACGGGGGATTGCAAAGTTGAAAGGCGAGTCATGAAGCGTCGTGGGGAATCGATGACGGTAGCCCAAAGGTTGCGACGGTGCTCCCTCGCGGAACGAGTTCGGTGAGCAAATGGGGGCGGCTGTCCTACCTCTCAAGCGTGCTGAGTGCGGCCTGCGGGGCGCGGCTCGAGCGGGCGGTTTGGTGCGCCGCGTTGTGACCGCAGCTTGGGCTCGGGACGCCGGTTTGGTGCTGGTTTTGGCGCTGTTCTGCGCTGAGGCCTGGACACTTCAGCATTGCACCGCGGAAAGAGAGCAGCGCTCGCGCCGCGTTTCCGCGCGCTCCTGATGCGCTGAGGAGCGGCGCGCCGTGCGCTACAAAGCGGTCGCGCGGCCGCTCCGCGGTCGCGCTGGATCGCGAGAGCCTTCGGCTGATTTCCGTCACTCGGGGAGCGCATTCTGAGCCTTTCCACGTAGGAACGGCGCCCGGTTGCGGGGCATGGTGCAACGGGCGCGGGCCCGGTACGTTGCTAGCATGACGTTGACTGGCCGCCGAGCCGTGGCGCTGGACGCCCCACGCTTGAGCGCACTGGCGCTGCGTTCCAAGGCCGTGTGGGGCTATTCCCCGGAATTCATGGCGCGTTGCCGTGAAGAGCTGACCCTCACCCCCAAACAAGTCGCAGAGGACTGGGGCTACGTGTACGAGGATCACGGCGCCAGCCAGAGCGAGCGTTTGGTCGGCTTCGTGTTGGTGAGTCGCTGCAGCGCGGGCCGCCTGAGTCAGTTCCAAACGGAAACGCCTGACGGCGTGGCCTTGGAGCTAGAAGCGCTGTTCGTCGAACCTGCTCGGATCGGGCAGGGCATTGGCCGACGCTTGTTCCAACGCGCGCTCGAGTATGGGGCGCGCCTCGCGCCACGCGGTCAGCTGTGGATTCAGTCCGACCCCAACGCGGAAGCCTTCTACGTCAGCCGTGGCGCCGTGCGGGTTGGGGAGCTGGAGTCTGCGAGCGTCCCCGGGCGGAAGTTGCTGCTCCTCAGGTCGAGCTGGTGACCCGCGCGGGTGCGGTTGAAGGTGCCATGGCGTCCAGGGTGCTTGCCAATTGGCCCGAGGCTTTGCGAGGCTTGCGCCCATGAAGTTCGGCTGGCTGTTCGCCATACTCCTGGCCAGTAGTGCGCCCATGCAGTGCGCCAGCGAACCCGACTTCGACGAGCGGCGGGAAGAGACTCCGGGCGAGGCGCTGTTCGGGCTCGCGGAGCAGTTCAAGGCCCAGGGCAACGAAAAGGCGCGTCGTGAGACGCTCGAGTACTTGATCGCGAAGTACCCAAACAGTCGCTTCGCGGAGATGGCGCGCAGCGATCTGGCGAAGACACCCAGCGGGAAGTAGCCGTGGCTGACTTGCCGCGCCTGATGCTGATCACGGATCGGCAGCTCGCGGGAGACGCCCTGTTACCGCGCATTCGTAGCTGCCTCGAACAAGCCGAGCCTGGCAGCATCGTGGTCCAGCTGAGGGACCGCGACGCGCCACTCGAGTGGCGGCTCACCACCGGGCGTGCGCTGCGGGGGCTGACTCGAGACACGGGGCAGCAGCTCAGCGTGAATGAGCGCCTCGACCTCGCGCGGCTGCTCGAGGCGGACGCCGTGCACTTGCCCGAGTCGGGAGTGCCCGCGGCGCGGGTGAGCGAGCTGTGCCCCAACACGTGGTGCAGCCGCGCGTGGCACACCGGAGTAGAGACCGAGCGGGGCGTGACGGCGCTTGTCGTGTCGCCCGCGATGGCGGCCCGCAAGGGGCGAGCGGCACTGGGCGAAGCTGGCCTGGCGGCGGCGCGCGAAGCGCTCCACGTCCCGCTGTATGCCCTGGGTGGCGTGAATGCGCAGAACGCC
>JBFXBK010000270.1:0-12551 GCA_050183255.1 Polyangiaceae bacterium
GGAGCTGCGCCGCACCGAGTGGAACACGACGGAGCAAGACTTCCACCTCGATGCGCAAACCGAGGTTGCGTACCTGTTCGCGAATGGCGTGCGCCTCGCGCGCCTCGCGTACGAAGAGCCCGGCGACGTGCCGTCGATCAACGGCGAAAACCTGCACGTCTTCTTCGAGCTTGGGGATCACCTGGGCAGCACCAGCGTCGTCCTCGACAAGGCGACGAGCGAGCTAGTCGAGCGCAGCACCTACCAAGCGTACGGCGGCAGCGAGAGCGACTACCGCCCCGAACGCTGGAAGCATTTCCGCGAGGATTATCGGTTCACCGGCAAGGAAGAAGACGTCGAGGTTGGCCTCATCTACTTCGGCAAGCGGTTCCTGAATCCGCTGCTGAACCGCTGGATTTCAGCCGATCCGCTGGCTGTGCACGGACTGATGGAGGACCCAAACGTCTACGCGTACGTTGGCGGCCGAGTCCTTCAATCAACTGATCCGTTCGGACTTGGGATCGGAGACTACCTGTGGGGAATGGTTAGCGAAGGGGCGAGCCAGGTCGCCGGTGCGGTCAAGAACGCCGTCTACGATGACCCGAAGGCTCGAATCACGAAGTTAGTGAAGGACCCCAAGGGCTTCGTTGAAGATCGAATGCATGAGCATGTCGACAAGGTGATGGCTCCGATCACCGGTACAGTGGACCTAATCAAACGGGCAGCGAAGGTCCCCGAACAGATCGAAGAGGCGACCAAAACAGGATCGGACAAAGAGGCAGGCGAGAAGGCCCTGAAGCCCGTCGTTACAATCATGGAGGTGACCTTCACCGTGGGGAGCCTCGCCACGGGAGGTGGCGGAAAGGCGGCCGCAGGCGAAAGCAGTGCAGGGAAAGGACTCCTGCGACGCCTGACAACCAAAAAGCCCGCAGTGGAACCGCCCGCAACGAAGATCGCAACGGAAGCGGCTCCGTCGCTCGAGGGTGCGGCCGCAAAGACTGCTACTCCTGAGGTGAAAGCGCCCGCAGCAGCAGAGAAGCCACCCCCGAAAGCGCGAGCGGAGAAAGCTCCAGGAGGTGGTTGTTTCGTCGCTGGAACACTGGTGCTGACCATCGAAGGTTGGCGGTCAATCGAGTCGGTGCAGGAGGGTGACCTACTGCTCTCGATGCCGGACGATGGGGACGAGACAGGCGAACCAGCCTGGCGTAGGGTGGAGGCAGCCTACGAGAGAAGCACGGCCATCATCGACCTCGGCATCGAGGCACCCGACGGCACGACCGCGGTTATCGGCACCACCCATGAACACCCGTTCTGGATTGGTGGGCGAGGGTGGATTCGCGCCGACGACATCCGGCCGGACGACTTCGTGTGGAGCGTGGATCGCGGCTGGCTCTGGGTGCGCTCAGTGCATGAGCGACCGGAGGAAGAACCGGTCTACAACGTGCGGGTCTCGGACGACCACACGTACTTCGTTTCCGAACTAGGCGTTTGGGTCCACAATGCTGACGACTGTCCTGGCGCGCACGTATCCGACGGGAAGCTCGACTATCTTTTCGGAGACGCGCAAGGGGCGAAAAATGCGGACCACAACGCGCCTCGAACCGCGCAGAACCTGGGACAAATGAAGCGTGTGGGCCTGCAGAACGACAGCAAGAGCAGGGCCGCCGTAAGGGAGCACCTTGAGGCTGCCGGAAAGAGCAAATCGAATGTCACGGAAACCTACACGAATGAACACGGAACGTTTGAGAAGCGAGAGTCTGTTTTCGTCGGGCCGAAAGGTGCCGTGAAATTCAACTCGACGTGGCGCGTGATGGAGGACGGCAAGCGAACGCTCACCACGGCGATCCCTATGGGGGGTCGGAAGGGGCAGTGACGGTGTTTTCGAAGATTCCAAGCGAGGAAGAGATGTTTGAGTGTTTTGGTGTGTCAGCGGCGGCAAAGGTGCCGGAGGAGGGCTACTGGTGCTACGCGTTCTCGCACGACGACACCGAACTGCGGTTGTCGGTGAACACGCATGAGACTTCGATACAGACACAACTCCTGGTTCGTGGTGAGGTCAGGATGACGGTGTCTCGTGAAGGACTCTCAGTACTGAAGATTTGTGGGAGAGAGCTGCTGGGTCAGTTCGCCGACCAAGCGGGGTTCCACACGGCGCTCGTTGTTCGGCCTGCGTTGCTGCCTGCGTGTGAATGGTCGGGGCTTGTCGTTGACGAGCCCTAGACCTTGGTCGAGCCAGACGCGTTGGACTCTCCCCCCCTCACAGCCAAGGGGCAACAAACAACAAATCGTAACCCAGCGTAACAAACACGCTGTGCTCTTCAGAGTCGAAGCGTCGGCTGCCTCGCGCGCGGAGCCAGAAGCCTTCAGCGGTGCCGCTCAGCGGTAACCCAATCCCCACGGAACCAATTAGCCCACTCGAGTCGCCAAACTCCTGACCACTCGGCTTCGCCCAGTAGCCGCCGAAGCCTAGGCTCAGGGAGTCGATGAAGAGGTCGAGCCAAGCGGGGCCTTGTTCGAGATCCAGGAGCCAGCGGGGGAGGAACAGCGGGCGCAAATCGAGCTCGACGCTCAGGCTGCTCTTCTCTGCGGCGTCGTCGTCGGGGTTGACGACGAACGCGGTGACCAGGCCCACGGTGGAGAAGTCGTGCAGGCTCAAGAGGCCGCCGTAGCCTTGATCTGGGGCGAAGCGGGCGCCGGCGTTGAGGCCGAGCACCAGGTCGCCGTCGAAGCGGCCGTACACGCCGTCGGTGAAGCCGAGCAGTGACGGATCGACTTCCGTCTCGAGGGGCGCCACGGGGTAGTCGCCTTGGTTCCAGTTGTCCTCGGTGCCGCTCTTCTCTGGCGGCGGGACCGGCTTGCTGCTTCCGTCGGGATACTTCCAGGTGGTCTTCGGCGGCGGCTCAGCGTCGTCGCCCGTGGGGTCGCGTACGCCGGGGGCGTCGACTTCGGGCTTCTCTGGAGGCTCGCCGGCTGCAGGCGCCGCTCCGTCGGTCCCTTGCGCCATCGCGACGCCGCTCCACGCGGAACACATCAGAAGGGCAGCCACGAAGGACAGGCGGCGGACCTCACCCCCAAATCCGAAGCGGGAAGCAGCGCGAAGGACGCCGCCTCCACGCCTTCTCGCGTCGCGACCTTCCAAATTCGTCACGAGTGCAGCGCCTCCCGCACTTCCCCGCGGATTTCTGGGGCGAGGATGATGCGCGCTTGCTCCAGGGTCTGCCCCTCGAGGCGGCTCAACAGGAAGGAGACATTGCGCGGCGGTTGGGTGGAGCCATCGGGCAAGAGGACGCTGAGGGAGGTGTCGTCGGCGTCGAAGGGCGTCAGCTGCGCGGAGTCGAGGCCGACGTAGATCTCGGGGTTGAGGCCAGCGCGCTCGGCCGCGTCCTTTGCGAGGACCAGCGCTTTCTCCCGGCCGCTGGGTGTTGCGTGTTCGCCCCACAGATCGATGGTCTTGAACAGGCGCCGGGTGTGGAGCCGCGTCGCCAGATCCTTGAGCAACGGATCGCCTGAACTCTGCCACTCGGAGATGGCGGTCCAGAGGCGGGAGTCGTCGAGCTTCAGGTACTCGCCGAGGCTCGTGTCGCCCTTGAGCGCGAGCTCTTCCACGGCGCGGGGGAGCGCCGGCACGCGGCTGCCGTCCTGCAGCAGCTGTCGCACGCGGGTCATGATGCAGCGGAGCATCCACTCGCTGGCGCGACTTGCCTTGTGGAAATACACCTGCTGGAACATGAAGAGCCGCGCCAGGATGAAGCTCTCGATGGCGGGCAAGCCGCGGGTGCCGTCGATGGCCAGGGGTGGCGCCACGTCGTCGCTCTCGCTCACCCCGAGGCGCAGGCTGCGGATCAGCCAGTCGAGGTCGAAGTGACCGTAGGAGACGCCGCTCGCGTGGGCGTCCCGCAGGAGGTAGTCGCAGCGATCCACGTCGAACGTCCCGCTCACGGTGCGCGCGAGGTAGGTGAGGGGATGGCGCCCGTGCACCAGCTCGCTCACGCGCCCGGGCAGCGATGGATCCGCACGGTAAAGCACCTGGTGCACGTCCGTGCTCGGGTCGAGGATGATGCGCTCGGTCCACGTCTCGTGGAGCGGGCCGTCGGGCAGTGCCTCCTCGAAGAGGTGCGAGAACGGCCCGTGACCCACGTCGTGCAATAGCGCCGCGGCGATGCCGTCTCGAGCGCGCTCGCTGGTGAGCCGTTGCCAGAACGGCAGGCACTCGTGTTCCTTGCGGAGACGCGCGATGAAGCGCGTCATCACGAACGCGGCTCCCAGCGCGTGAGCGAAGCGCGTGTGATCGGCGCCGGGATAAACCAGAGAGGTCAGCCCGAGCTGACGGACCAGGCGCAGCCGCTGCAGCTCACGCGTCTTGAGCAGATCGACGACGATGGCGTCTTCTTCCGTCTCGAAGGAGACCAGGCCATGCACCGGATCGCGAAGGATCATCCCCGGCTGCTTAGCTGGCTCGCGCCTCTGAGGAAAGCGGACCTAGCTCCAGGGCGAGCTCGAGATGCGAGCTAGTTTGCAAATCGCGGTCGCGAATGCCGTGCGGTCTCCGCTTGAAACAGTTGATCCAGCAATCGCGCACTTCCGCCACCTTGCTCGTGGAATTTTCTGTCATATGCAGAACCGCGCGGTGCAAGCGAGCCGTGAGGCAGCAGCGACATGCCAGCCACTTGGCCGGAAATGATCGCCTACAGCGCCGTATCCACTGGACGGGAAGCAAAATTCGCGGTTTAGAAGAAAGCTGCGGGATCCCGCGCTGGCGCGAGGGAAACCGCAACACTAGATGACTGGGCTAGGTGACTAGTCCGCGCCATCGCACCACGCTGAATCGGGACCGTTACGCATGAGCCAGGAAAATAAGCCAGGTCGGCGGAAGCGGGGGGGCCGCCCACTCAAACTCATCGATGTCCTCCGGGCGATCCCCGAGAAGGAGCTGCAGAGCCTAGTTCGGCGCCTGCGCATCAACGTTGACGAGGCCAAGCGCATCGATGTGCCCTCGCAGGTCGCGCGCTCGTTGGTCGGGCTGCCTGAGCTGAAGGATCCCGGCCTGTTGCCCGGCCCAACGCGCGAGTTGTTGTATCGCATCGCCGAGGAAGGCGGCCTGTTCCGCGTCGACGCCTTGCCGGTGGCGCTGGAGCCGCTGGCGGCTCGCGGCCTGGTGTTCGCCCGCGGTGGCGACGACGGAGTCGAGCTGATCTTGCCTGTCGCCTTCCTGCTCGAGCTGAGCACCTGGGAAGGCGAAAATCCGCGCGGATTACGTGCGCTGATCGCTCAAGCCTCGGCCGAGGTGAAGTCCAGCATCGCCACGCACTACCTGGGTCGCCCGGCGACGCCGCCGTTCTCCATCGCCCTGGAGGACGCGTGGGAGGTCCTGAGCGACGCCGAGAAGCTCGCCGAAGGGGTCGAAGCTCTGGCGCCCATGGAGCGCAATCTCCTGCAATCCATCGAGCATGTTGGGGGTGAGGTCGACACTGAAGAGCTGCTGGAGCTCGAGCGTGAGCCGCTCAGGCTCCGGGGAGCCACCGGGGCGACGCCGTCTCGGCGTGGTGTCGGCTTTGCGCTGGAGCGCCGGGGCTTTTTGGTGCCGGTGCACCCGAACCGTCATGTGATCCCCACGGAAGTGGCCGTCCTCGTCGGTGCCAAGCGTCAGCGAGAGCGCGAGCGCATGCGCCGCGAGATCCGTGAGGTGGTGCTGGGTGAAGACCACGCACCCCGCCGCGCGCGCTTCAGTGACGATCCGGTGCCGCTCACGATGGCGATGGCGCTCAGCGTGCGCGACCCGTCGGTCGAGGTGAAGCCCAGCGTGGGCACGCCGCGCTCGCTCCTCAATCGCTTCTCCACGCGCTTTGGTCGCGATCTCGAGTGCGTGTCGCTGCTGGCGGCGTTGAGCCGTGCAACGGGTGTGTGGGATCCAGCGGTGGTCAACGTGAGTTGCTCCCCGGGTTCGCTGCCGTTTGGTGAGCTCGGCGGCATGCTGTTCGAGGCGTGGAAGCGCGGCGGCGCGTGGGATGAAGCGCGCCCCGACGCCGAGGTGCTGCGCGCCCCCCGGGAGTCTCGCGACGCCAGCGCCGTCGGCGTGATCCGGGAGATGGTGCTCGAGTCCCTGAGTGAGCTCGGCGAAGGACGCTGGGTGCCCTGGAGCGCCCTGGCCGCCTTCGTGCGCTCCGATGCGCGCACCCCAGGCGTCGCGCGCTTGCTCGAGCGCTGGGCAGGGCGCCTCGGGATCGATCCGCCGACACCCATCGAGGTCGCGCGGCGCATCGTGTTCGAGACGCTGTTCAACCTGGGCGTCGTCGATCTCGGCGACGTCGAAGACGAAGCTCAAGAGGGCGAGCTAGGCACCACGGTGCGCCTCACCCCCCGCGGCCGCGCCTACTTGAGCGACGTGCCGCCAAAGACTCGCGAGCTCCAGGCGAGCTTCCTGGACAGCCACGCGCTGCGTTTCGGCGCGGAAACGCTAGTGGGTCACGCGGTCGCCATCGCTCCCTTCGTGGAGATCGGCCGCGCTCAGGGGCACCTGGACGTGATCATCTCGCCGCAGTCCTTGAGTCGCGCCCTCAGCGCTGGCTTCGGCATCGACGTGATCGGCGACCGTCTGCGCACGATCCAGAGCCTGCCGGATCCCATCGAGCGCATGCTGGTCCAAGCCAGCGCGGTGCTGGGTCGCGCGGAGTTCGTGCCGTGTCAGGGCTTCCTCTGGGTGGACGATGGCGAGCTGTGCGAGATGCTGCGCAGTCGCCGGCAGACCATGGACCTGTTCGTCGATCCGTCGCCGCCTGGTGGCTTGCTGATCGCTCCCGGCGTCGATCTCGAGCGCCTCGCGGGGCGTTGCCGCGCCCTCGGCATCGAAGTCGTGGTCGAAGGCAACGTGTACCGCACCAAGAGCACCGCACCGCCGCGCCGCTCGAGCGCGTCACTGCGCCTCGGCGGCGAGTCGAAGACGCGTCGCTCGACGGGCAGCATGAAAGCCGTGAAGAAGCGCGCCCGCTCCTCGACCAGCTTCGAGGCGGTGGACTCTTCTTCCGACCCCGAGCCCCGAGGCGGCGCACAAAGCGGCACCCGACGTGCGCGCGGCGTCAGCGAACCGCCGCTGCGCACCGGTGGAAAATCCCGCGAATAGCGTTGCGCCAGGGCGGGCGCCCACCGAACATCGCGCGGCAATGAAGTACCTCGTGTCGTTCCCCGCAGCCGCGATGCAAGTCCCCGCGAGCGAGCTGCCCGCCGTGAGCGTCGACTCCCACGCCATGGTCCGCGAGGCAAAGGCAGCGGGGGTCTATGTGTTCGGTGGCGGCATCGACGAGTCGGTGCCCCAGCTGCGCGTTTCCGCCGATGGCTCAGCCGTCGAAGGCGGTTACGCCGAGCGGCCCGCGCTCAACGGCGGCTTCCTGGTGCTCGAGGTGCCGACGCGGGAAGAGGCCGTTGCGTGGGCCGCCCGCGTCGCGAGGGCCTGTCGTTGCGATCAAGAGCTGCGCGTCTTCGGCTTTGACCCCGAGTCGTGAGCGTCGCGGAAAGTCAGTAGTTTGCCGCGGATTTTGGGGGTGAGGGGGTCACGCCTCGAGGCGGCTCTTGACCCACGCATCGACGCCGGGGCTCGGCTTGGTGTGCACCACCTTGCCCCCGCTGATGAATATTTCCGCGGGGAGAGCGCGCCCGTTGTACTCGCTGGCCATGGCGAAGCCGTAGGCGCCAGCGTCGCGCATCACGAGCACGCCGCTCGGTGAGTCGTAGAGCGGGTGCTCGCCGAAGTCGTCGGAGCTCTCGCAGACTGGACCCACGACGCGCCACGCCTTGTCCGTCGGGGGCGCGGCGCACGGCTCCACGCGGTGCTTGGCGGCGTAAAGTGCCGGGCGGATCAAGTCGTTCATGCCGGCGTCCACCATCACCCAGCGCCGCTCGCCGCTCTCCTTGAGCTGAATGACGGACGTGAGGAGGGCGCCGTGGGGCCCGACCAGCGCGCGACCCGGCTCGATCACGAGCTTCAGGTCGCCCAGGCCTTCTTCAGCGGCTAGCGCCAGCGCGCGGCGCGCGAAGTTCGCCGGCGGCTGCGCCGCGCCACCACCGTAGTCGATGCCAAAGCCGCCGCCGAAGTCGATGAACTCGAGGACGCCGCCCTGAGCGCGGAACGCCTTGGCCACGTTGCACACCGTGCGCGCCGATTCGAGATAGGGCTCTGGCTGCTTGAGCATCGAGCCCACATGGGTCGAGATCCCGCTGATGGTCAGTTGCTCCGCGTTGTTCCGCGCGAAATCGAAGGCGCGCGGTAGATCGCTCTCCAGGATGCCAAACTTCGCCTCGTCGTGTCCGGTTGCGATGTGAGCGTGGGAGTCGATCTCGATGCCGGGGTTGACCCGCAGCGAGGCCCGCGCGCGCTTGCCCAGCGCCTTCGCCCGCGCCGCGATGCGCGGCAGCTCCTCGACGCTCTCCGCCTGGATAGCCAAGAGGTTCAAGCTGATCGCGCGATCCAGTTCGCGATCCGACTTCGCGACGCCGCTCATCACGATGCGCTCCGGTTGCATGCCGCAGCCAAGCGCCACCTCGAGCTCCCCGCCGCTCACCAGATCCGCACCAGCGCCCGCCTTCGCGATGCGCTTGACCACGCTCGCGGCGCTGTTCGCCTTGATGGCGTAGGCCACGACGTGCCTCTCCCCGAGGGCGCTCACGAGCTCTCGCGCCCCGGCTTCGATCGCATCGAGATCGTAGACGTAGGCGGGCGTCGAAACTCCGGCTTGCTTCAGCGCGTCTTCCAGTGGAAGCCCGCCAAAACAAGCGCGACCAGCGGCATCACGGTGAAACGAGGACATCGCGGGGCGTCATGACAGTTGCTTGCGGCGAGCGCAAGAGCGCTCGCGGGCTCCGCCCCTCGCGGGGCTACGCCACGGGCTTCGCCATAGGGCTCCACCCCTTGCGGGGCTCCGCCAGGTGGCTCACTGCGTTCGCCAGGGGCTCGCTTCGCTTCGCCAAGGGCGCCGGCTGCGCGGCGCCAGGGCTTCGCGGTGGTCTTCGGCGTTTTTTTGCTGGGTGGGCTTTGGTTTCTCGGTTGGGTTTTCTCGGGGTCGTTTGGCTTGGCGGGTTGGTTCTGGGCGGGTTGGTTTCGCGATCTGTGGGAGGGGAACGGTGTTGCCGCAGGGATTTGAAGGCGGCCGACGCTGGAGCGCCGGCCGCTGGTTGATGGGCTAGTGGATTGTGACGCGAACCAGAGTGCCGATGATTTGATCGAACTGGTGCCGGCGCGCGGGCTCGAACTGGGGGAGGTAGCCGAAGGCGACGGCGACCTCGAAGCAAGCCAGCACCTCACGCATGGAGCCGAGCGCGGTGTGGTAGCGCGCCTTGCGGTTCCTGCCACGGCTGTAGCCGCCCTCGGCGATGTTGAGCGGAACGCTGGTCAGCGCTCGCCGGCACTGGCGCGCGAGATCCATGTCGTGCTGCTCTAGGCGCTGGATCAGGGGAATGAGGGATTGAACGAGTTCGAGCGTGACGGGATAGATGCGTAGCATGAAAGCCTCCGGGAAACGCACAGCGCACTGCGCGCTGGCGCGCCGTCGCCACTCCACCGCGCGCAGGCGCGGTCGAGGCTGCGGGCAACGCCCGCACCGCGCGCAGCCACGCGCAGGACGAAGTCCGAGCATGGCGAGCCCGGCCCCGGCCTCGACCGCACCGAGCACGGTGGAAGAATCAGAAAGCCCGCGAACGAATCTTGAAGAAACCGCGACCGCTACGAGTCGTGCGATGCGAGCGCCAGCGAGCGAGCCGCCGTTTAGACGTCGCAGCAATGCAAGCGTAGCGAGCGAGCCAGCGCCCCCGTCCAGGAAAGCAGCAATGCGAGCGCAGCGAGCGAGCCGGTACTTCGAGTCGTCGGGATGCGAGCGCCGCGAGCGAGCCACCGCAGGCAATGCGAGCGCCGCGAGCGAGTCACGTGGCAGGCAATGCGAGCGCCGCGAGCGAGCCAGCGCCCCCCCCTAGGAAAGCCGTCATGCGAGCGCAGCGAGCGGCCGAATCGAACGGTCATTGCTGCAATGCGAGCCCCGCGAGCGAGCCGATGCATCCGCGCGGCAAAGCGCGGAGCCCTGGCGATAGCCCTTGGCGCAGCCCTCGCTCCTGGCGCAGCCCTCGCTCCTGGCGCAGCCCTCGCTCCTGGCGCAGCCCTCGCTCCTGGCGCAGCCCTCGCTCCTGGCGCAGCCCTCGCCCGTGGCGCCAGCCCTCGCTCGAACTACTGAGTGTCGGTCTACAGTGAGCGATGCCTGACCTCCCCCCAAACCCCAAAGAGAATTGCAACAACAACGCGTCCCCGCTGCAAAACGACGGAAATGGTCCGCTCACCAAAAAAATAGTTAGTTCCCAATCACCTCGTTTCAGGCGCATGCTCCGCCCCGTGATGGAAGTCCGTCGAGCCAAGATCGTCTGCACGATTGGCCCCGCGGTCGATTCCAAGGACAAGCTCGTGCGCCTGATTGAGTCCGGAATGGACGTCGCGCGCCTGAACTTTTCCCATGGAACGGCCGAGGACCATCGTGCTCGCGCAGCAGCAATCCGTGAAGCGAGCCAAGAACTCGGCAAACCCGTGGCCATCTTGCAGGACCTGTGCGGACCGAAGATCCGCACTGGCTTCGAGGGGCCGGGCAGCGTTGAGCCAGGCGCTACGGTGTCGCTAGTCGAGGGGTCGAGCGGTACCAAGGACGCGATAGCGATCGATTACCAAGGGCTGACTGAAGACGTCCACGAAGGCGATCGCATCCTGCTCGGCGATGGTCAGATCGAGCTCGAGGTGATGAAGATCCGAGAGCACCGCGTGGAAACGCGCGTCCTCCACGGAGGTAACCTGCGCTCACGCATGGGTGTCAACCTGCCTTCGAAGCGGGTGCGCCTCTCGGCGATCACCGACAAGGACAAGCGTGACCTGGAAGTCGGCTTGGATCTTGGCGTCGACTTCGTGGCGCTGAGCTTCGTGCGCAGCGCAGAGGACATCAAGCAGCTGCAACAGCTGATGCAGGCGCATGGTCGCGTCACGCCGATCGTCGCGAAGGTGGAGACGCCGAGCGCGGTCGAGCAGCTGGAAGCCGTGGTGCGCGCGGCGGACGCGGTGATGGTGGCGCGCGGCGATCTGGGCGTGGAGCTGCCGCCAGAGATGGTGCCCGTGATCCAAAAGGAGATCATCGGTACGTGTCGGCGTTATCAGCGCCCCGTGATCGTCGCGACCGAGATGCTGCAGTCCATGGTCGAGGCGCCACGGCCTACCCGCGCGGAAGCGAGCGACGTGGCGGGCGCGGTGTTCGATGGCGCCGACGCGGTGATGCTCAGCGCTGAAACAGCGACCGGTCAGCACCCGTTCAAGGCCTGCGCGATCATGGATCGCATCATCCGTGAGGCTGAGTCGAGCCGCTTCTACCAGCCGTTGCCGTCGGAGCCGGGAGACAGCACCCCCGAGGCGATCGCCAACTCTGCATGCGACGTGGCGAAGACGATCCGCGCGAGCATCCTGGTCGCGTTGACGGAGAGCGGCGGCACCGCGAGGCTCATCAGCAAGGCGCGCCCCACGGCGCCGATCCTCGCGCTCAGTCCCGACGAGAAGACGCTGCGACGTCTCGCGCTGTACTGGGGAGTCATCCCGCGTTACCTCGACATGGTCAGCGACGTGGACCGCTTGGTGCGCCAGACCAGCGCGTTTCTCAAGCAGTCAGGCTACGCGTCCCCGGGCGAGCGCTTCGTGATGACCTACGGCGCGCCGGTTGGGGTGCGCGGCTCAACCAATGCGATCCGAGTCGAACTGGTGCGCTGAAGCGTCTCGCGAAGCGAGCTGACGCAATGCGCAACGCGCGCTCGCAGTGAGCGATGCTGCCAACCGGGTTGCGTCGGTCTGGTAGCCAAAAGCGAGCCAACCGCACCGTCGGGGCGGTCAAGCGCCAATGGTAGGCTATCCTCGAGTTAGACCGTGCGCCGGGCGCGCGGTCGCTCCGCGCTCGTGTGGTCATCCACGCTCGCGGGGTTCGAACGAGGTCGCACTGCGTGGAGAGTAGGAGTCCATCCGCTGAGATCCCCCGATCGGGGAATGGGAGCGACTTCCCGAGCCTCGCCGAATACGAGTTGCTCGAGGAGGTCGGTCACGGCGGCATGGCGACGGTGTATCGCGCGCGGGATCCGCGGCTCGAGCGCGAAGTCGCCGTGAAAGTGATCCACCGTCACCTGCGGGAGAACACCGAAGTCGCGGCCCGCTTCACCAGCGAAGCTCGCGCCGTGGCGAAGCTCCGCCACCCGAACATCGTCGAGGTCTACGACGTCTCTCGCGAGGAGGACACGGAGCGCTTCCTCGTGGTGGAGCTCGTGCGCGGCACCACCCTGCGCAAGTTGTTGGCCGAGCACCAGGCGTTGCCGTCTGAGGTTGCGGTGCTCCTCGGCCTCGAGGTGGCCAAGGCGCTCGAGCACGCTCACTCCCACGGCGTCGTTCATCGGGACATCAAGCCCGAAAACGTCTTGGTCGCATACCCCGAGGCGCCACGCAGCGATCCTCGCGGAAAGCGTTCCGTCGTGCCGGACAAGCGCTCGACCGCGCCAGACGCCAAGCGCTCTTCCTCCCCCGAGGC
>JBFXBK010000271.1:0-12528 GCA_050183255.1 Polyangiaceae bacterium
CTGCGCTTGCACCCGCTTCAGCACCTCCATGCCGCTCATCTCTGGCATCATCAAATCGCACAGCACAAGCGAGAAGTGGCCGTGTGCCATCAGCTCGAGGCCCTGCGCGCCCGTTTGAGCCAGGGTAACGTCATGCAGCTGCGAAAGTCCGCGCTTCATTGCACGGCCGACCTCGGGCTCGTCATCGATGATCAGAATGCTGTGGCGCGGCTCGGGGTTGACGCTTGGTGGAGGTGGAGTGCTCTCGCGCGGCGGCTGGGCGAGGCTCTCCGGGAGTTGGACGATGACACAGGTGCCGGCTCCGGGAACGGAAGTGACCCGAATGTTCCCGCCGTGCTCATCGATGATCTTGCGGCAAATGGACAGGCCTAGTCCGAGCCCACCAGCGCTTTGCCTGGTAGAAAAGAAGGGATCGAAGAGTCTGCGCAGATCCCGTGCGTCGATTCCCGCGCCCGTGTCGCAGATTTCGACCTCCACCCAGCTGCCCGAGCGACGAGTCGTCACCTCGATGCGGTTCTCCTTGGCGTTCCCGGGTTCGATCGACTGCGCGGCGTTCAGCAGCAAGTTTAGAAACACCTGAACGATGCGTGGGCATTCCGCACGGAGAAGCGGTAGCTCTCCACGTCGCCGCACCACTTCGGCGCGATGACGGGTTTCGTTCGCGGTCATCGTCAACGCGGTGTCGACGGCCTGGTTGATGTCACAGCTCTTGCGAACTTCAGGTTGCGGGTTCGCCAGGGAACGCAGATCACGCACGATGTGACTCACGCGTTCGGCGCCGCTCTTCGCCTCCCTCAACGCTTCCAGCGCCTCTGTGAGGTCGCGCCCTTCGAGGGGACCCGACAAGGTCTCAAGTGCGTGGTCCAGATTCGCGATGACGAAGGTGAGGGGATTGTTCACTTCGTGGGCGACACCGGCGGCCATCACACCCACGGAAGCCATTCGCTCCGACATATTGAGCTGCTGCTGAATGTCTCGCAGCTCCGTGATGTCGCGCACCAGCACGACGCAGCCGCGCGTTCCGTGTGGAACACAGCGCCCCTCGTAGAGTCTCACGCCATCAGCCGACGGGAGCTCGAACTCCCACAGGCGGATCCTGCCCTCGATCCGCGCCTTCTTGGCTTGGGCTTGTACGCCGCCGGCTTCGATGAGTGCGTCTGAGAGGCCGCTCGTTATTTGGGGGCGAGGGTTGAGCACCTGACCCGTGTCGTCAACCAGCCACACGTGGTCGGGGATCGCCGTCAGGACCTCTTGCAATTCCGTGCGGCTATTTGCTAGCGCCTGTTCGTACTCGGTGAGCATCGCTAGCTCTTCGGTGAGCTGGCGATTGCGCTCCAGCAGCTCGTCGGAGACCAGCTGCAGCGAGCGCCCCACGAGGTCGTGCTCAGAGTCCGCCTGTGCGTAGGCCGCCTCGATGAGGTCGAGCAGCTTCGTGAAGGCGGGGTCGGCTGGCGGCTCCCTACCGTCGTAAGCGCGCTGCAGCTGGCGGCGCAGGAGTCGATGCATCAGGTTTCGGAAACAAGTGTGACAGTCATCGTCTGGTTGTGAAGCGCTTCACCGGGCATCGTGTGACAAATCTCGCCATTCGCGTAGAAGCCTGAGAGTCGGCAGCTCCCGAGCTGTTCAGCGACGGCGTCTAGCTCACCCTCGGCTTCCTGAGCCATGAGCAAGCGACGCCCAACGCAGCTAACGAGGATCGCTAGCTGCGGATCGACGCCGTGCTGTTCCAGTGCGCGCTGCGCCGCGAGCGCCGCTCCATCCACCAACCGTGCGGTACTTGCAAACATGAAGCGCGCGAGGTGACCCTCTGGCATGTCTCCCGCGAAGCGCATCGCGTCGTCGTTGTCATCGATCCCCAGAATCGTGCGCACCACCTGGGGACTATCGGCGCGCTCAGCCCGCACGCTCAGCGGGAACCTAAGCGCTGCCGCAGGCAGGCCCGTGGCGTGCGGCCCCAGGTAGTCCCGGTAGAGCTTGAGCGCAGAGCAGCTGTCGAGCTCGTAGAGCAAGTTGCCCGCGGAGCGCGTGATCACGCGCTCGGGCCCGAATGCGCTCCAGCCGCCAGCGAAACCGCAACCAACGCGCAAGCTACGGCCGTAGAGACCGACCGCGCACAGGCCGCTCTTGACGGCTTTGCCTTTGCTGAGGAGCACGGTGTCCTTGAAGGCGGCGCCGTCCGCTGCCAAGCCGCCGCTTATCGGAACGCCCTTCGGCAGACCCGCAGCCAGCCCGCGAATGACCTCGCTGCCGTTGATATCGAGGCCATTCGAGAGAACAAAGACCAGCCGTAGCTCGCTGTCCGCCAGCTGTTGCCCCAAGGATATACCTGCGTCGAACGCGGTCGCGAAATCTCGCAGCTCTGCGCATGCTAGGCGAACCTGAGCCTTGCGGAAACGAATGGCGGTCAAGACGACGTCCCCGTCGCTGACGCGAGTCCCACGCACCGTGCCGCCGCTAGACCCACCGAGCACGATGTCCGGGTGAAAGCGTCGACAGATTGCGGAAACCGCGTCGCCCTGAGTGAAGGCCGAGTACTCGCCCAAACTCAGGACCAGCTGCGGTTCGAAGTCGAGCGTGTCGTGGTCGATGAAACCATCGACTGGATCCCAAGTGATGTGTGCGACGTCCAACCCGACCCCCAAGTATCAAGCTTCCGTGAGCCGCTCTCGTACGTGCTCGAACCGCTCTGTTAGTGCTCGGAAAGTGCTGCCTGGGCAGCGCTTCAAAGCTTCTCTCAGAAGCGCGCTCGGGAGAAGCGCGATGGAGTGGCGAGCACGGAACACGCCCAGGCTACGGTCGCGTTGGCCGGAACTTCAGCGCTCGTTTGCCGACGTTCGCGGTCGTCTGGCGGTCGTCTGGACGTCGGCCGTCAGTCGCTAGGCTTTGCGTAGACCAAGCGCAGATCGTTCAGGGTGCCGCCGACTTCTTTGTTGGGGGTGACGGTCACGCTGAGCTCGAACTTCTTGCCGAGCGGATATTGTGCCGGATCACCGGGTGTCAGAACGGCGTAGTCCTTGGCCTTGTCGTAGGGCCCTTCAGTCCGCTCCGATACGATGACGTACTTCAGGCACGGTTTGTCGTTGCTGGATTCGCACTTCGAGTGCTCGATCACCGTGGCGCTGAACTTGACGATGCCTGGCCCAGCTGCGGCTTTGCTCAACCCCTCGAAGGTGACCTCGGTAGCGGTGGGGGCGTCGCTCGGTGCGCTGGATGCGGGAGCGCTGCCTCCCGACGTCGCGGGGAGTGCGCTCGCGGTCTCCATCAGCTTGCCCATCGCTGACGGGTCCGGAGTCGCGATGGTGCCATCGCCGCCGTCCTTTGCCTTGTCGTTGCATCCCAGCGTCAACCAAGCCCCTACGAGTAGTGCGAGGTATGTGGCTCGTCTTTGCATGACTCCTCCTCGAAGCGTTGGGCTTCACCCCAAACTGTCGAACTCGCGTCGAACCAGCGTGCTCGTGGCCGGCCGAGAGCGCCGCGAGTGTACTCTGCTTGACGCGAAGCGAAGCCAGTTCCTTCCAAACGGGGCGGTGTCTGACGGCCCTCGCCGCCACCTGGGTCATCTGACCCAGCGTCTTGGGGCGTCGCACGCCCACATGAACGCGTGAACTTGGTCATGTGACGGAGGGGCGCGCGCTTGCTTCCGCTACTCTACGGAAGCGCGCGTCTCACCCGACCTAGCTCAAACGGATCGAGCTAAATTTTGGGAGCGAAATCCCATTTGAATAGGAAGGACTCGGGCTCCCCGCGGTAATGTTCCATGTCGTGTGCTCGCGGGTCTGAGCAGCGAAGCGCAACATGACTGAGGCGCGTGTGACTGAAGCGTCGGGTTCGACTGCTGGAGGGCGTGATGAAGAGAGCGTTTGGTCTAGGTATGGCGGGATTGCTCGCCCTTGTGTTCACCACTGGCTGCGATCGCCTGGATCTGGGTGACACCTTTGGTTCCGGTGCTGCCATCGACGTGAACAGTTCGAGTGAGCCTGATGTGGCCAGCAGCGAGTGGATCGCCGCGCAATATACCGATGTTCTCAACCGCTCGAAGCGCGGTGAGCTACGCAGCGTGAGTGGTCGCGACTCGACGGGAGCCAATGTGCTCGGCTTCTTTGACGGCAACACGCTCCGCAAGATCATCCGTGGCGGAAACCCGTACCAGGAGTACGTCTACTCGCCAACCGGCCAGTTGATCTTCGCTCTCGACATGACGACGCGCACGGATGGAATCCGCGAGGAAACGCGTGGCTACTTCCACCGCGGTGGTATGTTTCGCATGTTGAAGAAGTTCAACGGCGGGGCGAACCAGTCTCAGCCGGTCACACCGGAGATTGCGTCGGCCATCAGCGGCGATTCTACTCGCTATGCCGGGGTGCTCGGCGTCTCCACCGCTCCAGGCACGTTCGTTCCCGCGGCGGCTCAGCCCGCCGCTGCGGAGTGCAGTGACTGCAACTTTGCGGGTACCCGCTGCAATGCTTCGGGGCGCTGTGAGATGAACCCCACGGCAACGTGGCGCGCGGAGACCATGCAGCTGACGATGCAGGACGCGCCTCAGGGAACGACGGTGCAGGTGTGCATTCGCCAGACCCGAACCACCCAGTTCTATTGCTCGACCGCGCAGCGCGCACCGGGTCGCTCTGGCAAGTTCTACAACTTCATTCCTCAGGCGCAGCGCTCCTCGATCAACATTCGCAGCACGGATCTGGTCACTGGCAGCGGCATCGACATCCAGCTGTGGGTGAACGGGCAGCAATCCACGACGCGCTTCGCCGCGTCTTATTCGTCGATCAAGCCGGGCCCGAAGCTGTTCGACGGCGGCCTGGTGTTCAAGACGAACAACTCCATGTTCCCCCATTTGACCATCAAGCTGGTCAACACCGGCGGCTGAATCGCTACTGGTTCGTCTGGTCAGTCCAGGGCGCTCTTTAGTCCCACGGCGCGCTCTTCAGTCCCACGGCGCCCTGGGTTCCACGCGGTAACCAGTCACGCGCCAGGTGTCGCCTTCGTGTCGCAGCACGAGGGTCTCGACACCTGGCAGCTTTTCGTACTGGCTTGCGTACTGGACGATCACGAACTCCCCCGGCTCCAGCAGGTTCTTGATCAGCTTCGTTCCGCGCAGCGCGTGGAGCTCGCGGCTCTTCAGATCTCCGCTTTGAGCGTGCACTTGGCGCAGCGCGGCCGTCCAGCCTTGCTCAGAGACACTCACGCGTAGCCACTCGGAGCCGGCGGACCACGTCTCCTCATATCGATGAGCATCGAGCAGGGCGAGCCACTGCCGCGCGGCGATGTCCGCCGGGTGATCCTTGGGTGGAGCCTCTCTGCACGCTGTGAGGCTGGCTGTGCCAACGAGCACGAGGGCCAGCAGCCACAAGCGACGGAGCAGAGACTTCACCCCACACAGGCTAGCCCGTGTTCTGCGAGTCAGCGCTACCGCTCGTCCTTCGCACGAGCCGCTCGTCACACCACCCCAGCGCTAGCCGTCGGCGGATGCTCAGCTGCCCCAAGTGTCGCGCTCGACCTGGCTCGTGATCGGAGTGTGGTGGGTGACCTTCGGGTTGCTCCACTTCTTCTCCTTGCTCGAGTTCTTGCCGTTCGAGGATATCGCGCTGCGGCGCAGCCTGGCTTGGGCGCTCTCGGGTTGGCTCTCCAGCCTGCCGCTGGGCTGGCTCGTACCGCGGGTGAAGCGGCCCCGAGGCTTTGCTGGCCTGCTGGCGCTGGCCACGTTGCTCTCCGTCGTTTGGGGGGTGGGCGGTTCGATCCTCGAGGAAATAGCGGACCCGCTCCTGTCATCCTACACCAGCTACCTGTTCCTGGCGCCAAGTCAGGAGGCGCGCCTCGACTCGCCCTTGGCGTTTCCTGGGATCCTGCTCGGGCTCTTGGTGGTGCTCTTGCTGCTCGAGCAGCGCAGCCGTTTGCAGGGGCAGCAAGCGAGCCTGGCGGAAGTGGAGCGAACCGCGCAGCGGGCCCAGCTCGAGGCGCTGCGCTACCAGCTCAATCCTCACTTCTTGTTCAACGCGTTGAACAGCATCGGCGCCTTGGCGACGGAGGACCCGGAGAAGACGCGCCTCGTCGTCACCCAGCTCGCGGACTTCTTGCGCTACTCGCTACTCCCGGGCAACGAAGGCGCCAACCGGGTCACGCTCCAGCGGGAAGTCGCAGCGATCGAGGCGTACCTTGCGATCGAGCAAGTGCGCTTCGAGAACGATCTGGTGGTGAGCTACGACGTCGCAGAAGCCGCTCGGGAGCACGAAGTGCCGGCGTTTCTGCTGTTGCCCTTGGTGGACAATGCGATCAAATACGGGCAGCGCACGAGCCCGACTCCGCTGAAAATCAAGCTGAGCGCACAGCTCGAAGAGGGCGCGCTGCTGGTCGAGGTCGCGAACACCGGGCGCTGGCTCGACGATGCAAGTGTGCCAGGCACTCGCAAAGGCCTGGCGAACGTAGAACAGCGCCTGGCCGCCGAGTATCCTGGAGGCTCCTCGCTCCGCAGAGATTCCGACGGGGAGTGGGTGCGCGTGACCCTGAGCCTAAGTGACCCTGAGCCTAAGTGACCCTGCTTCGAAGTGAACCGCATGAAGGCTTTGATCGTCGATGATGAGCGCCTGAGCCGGCGCGCGCTGCGGGGCTTGCTGACCCACCTCGGAGTCTCCGAGTGCGAAGAGGCGAGTAGCCTGAAGGATGCCCTCGACGCGCTGACCCAAGACCGCTTCGATGTCGTGTTTCTGGACATACAACTCCGCGGGGAAACAGGTTTCGAGCTCTTCGAGCGCGCGGCGCACCTCGAGCTGCCTCCAGTCATCTTCGTGACAGCGTATGACTCTTACGCGGTTCGCGCGTTCGAGGTGAATGCCCTCGACTACTTGCTGAAGCCGGTCGCGCTGGAACGGTTGAAGGCGGCGCTCGACCGCGCGAAGCAGCGCTCCTCACCCCCAAACTCGCGGGAAGCCACGGCGGCTTCGGCGGTGACCACGGAGCCAGCGCAGCCGACGGAGGTCGCGAAGCTCTCCCCGGAGGATTTGATCTTCTGTGAGGAGGGCGGGAAGGCGCGCTTCGTTCGGGTGAGTGATGTGGTGCTGATTCAGGCCGCGGGAAACTACACAGAGATCGGCCTGCAAGGCGGTGTGAGCGTGCTGGTGCTCAAGCCGCTCTTGGTGTGGGAGCAACAACTGCCGGAGCGTCAGTTCGTGCGGGTGCACCGCTCGACGATCGTCAATGTGAGCTTCATTCGCGAGATCACGCGCGAGAGTTCGTCGAGCCACAGCGTCACTTTGCAAGGCTGGCCAGGCGCAGTGCAGCTCAGTCGGCGTCGTGCGGCGGAGCTCCGTAGCCGCCTGGGCGTCTAGCCGTTCATCCGAGCAGCGTGCCGCTCGTCCCCTGACTGCTCCGCTCGCCCTGAGGCGCTGGAACGTCCCGACGGATGGTTTCAAGCTCGGCCACATGAAACGCATCGCGAGTTGGGGGACCCTCTGCCTGTTGGTGCCACTCTTCGGAGCTGGCTGTTCCGACGACGGCAGCGCGGCGGGAGCCGGCGGGAGCGCTGGTTCGTCCACGGCTGGTTCTGCAGGGATTGGGGGTGAGGGGGGCAGCGCCGGGAGTAGCGCGGGCACCGCTGGAGCCGCCGGAGCTGGTGGCTCGGCAGGCAGCGCAACGGGCGGTACCGCGGGGCAAGCCACACCCGATCTCCAGAACCTGATCGAAACAGCGCAGACGGAGATCGGCCTGCCGGCACTGGCTGGCGTGGTGCTTCGCTCAGGCGGCATCGTTGATCAAGGTGTGAGCGGCGTGAGGCGCCTCAGCCAACCAGACCTGGCGACCCTCGACGATCACTGGCACATCGGCTCCAACACCAAGGCCATCACAGCTACCCTGTGCGCGATGCTGGTAGAAGACGGCAAGCTCGCCTTCGAAGCCAAACTGAGCGAGTTGTTCCCCGAGGTAACGGGAATCGATCTCGAGCTCGCTGACGTGACGTTGGAGATGCTGCTGCAGCATCGCTCAGGCATCGGCGCGTATACCAGTCGCTTGTCAATCAGCGCGATCCCCGCGGATGTCGCCGATGACCGTCAGAAGTTTGCTGAATGGCTGATCCAGCAGCCGCCCACCACCGCGGTGGGCGAGTTCAACTACTCGAACGCGGGCTACGGTTTGGTTGGTGCGATCCTCGAGCGGGCGAGCGGCATGACCTACGAAGAGCTGCTCGACTCACGCCTGGTGCAACCCCTCGGCATGCAATCCAAGGCGTGGCTTGGCTGGCCAGCCAGCACCGAAGCGGACCAGCCGTGGGCGCACTGGTCGATCAGCGGACCCCTGCAAGAGCACCCGCCCACCGATGCGTCGATGCCCCTGGGACTGAGCACCGCAGGCAACTTCAGCTACACGCTGCTCGACTACGCGCGCTTCGTTCAGCTGCATCTGCGGGCGCGTCGAGGTGATCCGCAGCTCCTCAGCCAAGCAAGCTTCGACAAGCTGCACACAGCGAACGGCGACTACGCAATGGGTTGGGTCGTGGGGAGCTATAACGGCAAGCCGCTCATGGCCCACGAAGGCAGCCTGGATGGCTTCGACGCCCATACCGTGATCTGGCCCGATCAAGATCTGGCGATCGTGCTGGTGAACAACGCAGGCCAAAACTTCGCGAGTCAGCCGGTCTCCGAGCGGTGGCTTGCCTGGTCTGACCTAGCGTGGCCAGCAGCCAAGTGAGTCACTGAGCGCGCTGAGTAGCATAGGCCTCTGCAGCCGCGCTCAAGGGGTCCCCCTTTGGGGCAACGCCTTGGGTGCCGAGGGCGGCGAGCAACGCGCTGAGGCAGGTGGTGACATGATTCCGCGTGGCACCGGCGCCCATCAGCCCGATGCGCCAGGTCTTGCCTTTGAGCGGACCCAGGCCGCCGCCGATCTCCAGGCCAAAGTCTCGCAAGAGCTCGCTGCGGAGCTTCGCGTCGTCGACGCCATCCGGAATGTTCACGCTGGTGAGCTGGGGCAGCCGCTCCGCGTCAGGCACCGCGAGCGTCAGGCCCATGGCTTCGAGGCCCGCTTTGAGCGCGTTCGAATGTCGACGGTGCCGAGCGACACGTGCTTCCAGCCCTTCCTCCAGGGTCAAGCGCAACGCCTCGTGCAAGGCGTACATCATGTTGATGGGCGCCGTGTGGTGGTAGGCGCGCGCTTGCCCCCAGTAGCTCGCGATTAGACTCAAATCCAGGTACCAGCTCTGGACGGGCTGTTTTCGCGCGGCAAGGCGCTCCTCTGCCTTGGCGGAGAAGCTGATGGGCGCGAGCCCAGGCGGGCACGACAGACATTTCTGAGTGCCGGAGTACACGGCGTCCACTCCATGTTTGTCGAGGTCGATGTGGGAGCCACCGAGGGAGGTCACGGCGTCTACCAAGAGCAAGGCGCCGAGCTCGTCAGCGGCCTCTCGCATCGGGGCTAGATCTTGCAATACACCCGTCGAGGTCTCGGCGTGCACCACCGCCAGGATGTCGAACGACTTGCCGCCAGCGGCTGCGACTAGCTGCTCCTTCGTGAGAGCGCGACCCCAGGTCTGTTCGCAGACGCTGACCTCGGCGCCGCAGCGCTTTGCGACCTCCACCATGCGCGTGCCGAACACACCGTTGACGCCCACCAAGACTCGAGTGCCAGGCTCCACCAGGTTGACGAAGCACGTCTCCATCCCCGCGGAACCAGTGCCGCTCATGGGAAAGGTCAGGCGGTTACTGGTGTTGAAGGCGACCCGTAGCATCTCCCGCACGTCGTCCATCACCTGCAGGAAATACGGATCCAAATGCCCCACGGTTGGCTTGCTCAGTGCGTTCAACACGCTGGCAGGCACGGGCGAAGGTCCGGGGCCCATCAGGACACGCGTCGGGGGCGTCAGCTGCTGCATGCCGCCAGCCTTCCCCGGTTTGGCGCGGGAACGCAAGCGCTCACGGCCAGCAGTTCAGTCAGCGCACGAGCCTGAAGCCCATGCCCGCATAGCGCGCTGCGGCACCGTCGGCGTCGTCACGGTCACCAATCACCAGGCAGCGCTTGGCGTCGACGCCGAGGCGCTCAGCGGCTTTCAGGTAGCCGTCGGGCCAGGGCTTGAGACGACTCGGTCCGTGGGGCTCACCATTGGCGATCACCACGTCGAATAGCTCGACGGCTCCCAGCGCCTCGAGCTTCAGCTGCGCCGGGTAGTCGCTGACGAGCGCCGTCTTACCTCCATCCGCGTGGAAACGCTGGATCTCGTCGAGCAGGCTCTGGCGGCGGAACCAGCGGATGAAACGTCCGGGCCGCGCGACCATCCAGTCCGTGATGATGCTGCGCACCTCAGCGACGGGGCGCTTGGTGGCCGACGCGGTGCGCTCGAGCTGAATCGCAAACGGGCTCTCAACCGGCTCCGTCAGGTGCTCACGCAGCGCTTCGTGCTCGTGGCGAAAGCGCCGCAATAGCTTCACGTGACGAAAGCCAAACAAGAGCAAGCTGAGCCCCATCATCAGCTTGAGGGGCTTCGGCCGATACAGCGTACCGTCCAGATCCACGAGCCAAGCGTCGTATTCACGCGAGCTTTCTACTGCCAAGGTCGCCATCAGGTACCACGCTGTCGTTGAGAAGTGTGAGGCTAGCGCGTGACCGTTTCCGGAGTGTGACTTCGCATGGGGGTTTGGGGGGGAGGTCAGCCGTTCACGAGCCTCAGGCCAACCGGCAGCTCCTCTCCGTAGAACGCCGCTTGGTCACCGGCGGTAGCGGGCACGAACTCCCGTAACGCTCGAGTCCACTCGGCGAGCTGTTCAGGCTCGACCGGCATGCCGGCTCTTGCAGCCTTCTCGAGGCGCTGGATGATGGCCTCGCGCGCCGACTCGCCGATGTCCCGGCTGCGGTCGCCAGTGACGCGCCCCAGGGACACCGCGGCGCGCGCAGCGGCGGGCACCTCTTCCCATTTTTCGCGCGTCATGTGGTCGAGCCAGCGCTCGATGGTTCGTGTCGGGACCACGTGGTGCGCGCTGGCGTACATGGGGTTGCGCGCGCCGATGCGGCTGAGCGCCTCCCACAGCCGAGGATCGCGATCCGTCCACGTGCGCTCCAAGATCCAGCGTCCTAGATCGGCCCGC
The DNA here is from genome assembly GCA_050183255.1 of Polyangiaceae bacterium. Taxonomy (GTDB): domain Bacteria; phylum Myxococcota_A; class Polyangia; order Polyangiales; family Polyangiaceae; genus JAHBVY01. Next base: position 11,073 of record JBFXBK010000271.1, read on the forward strand.
CGCTCCGGTGGCAGTCGCTCCAACGACGAGGCGAGCTCCAACATTTCGACGGGGTTCGTCGGACGGAGCTTCTTCGGCTTCTTCAGCTTCTCTTCGGCGGGTGCCAGGAACGGATCCACCAAGTCGCGGATTGCGAGCTGCGCCTCCTCGGGTAACCCGCCGCACAGCCTCCGCCAGGCAACCCATAGCGACTGCCAGTTACGGCTTTCCCCGTGGAATACTAAGCCGGCGGGGACTAGCCTGGCGACGCGTGCGATGCGTTGCTCATCCCCGGGGTAGCCAAACCCGGGCCGCAGACAGAAGCCGGCAAGCAACCAGAAGATGCGCTCGTGATCTGCAGAGCGTTTGCGGGCACCCGCGTCTTTGATCAGCTTGTCGAACAGCGCGCGATTGGTCTCCGGTGTCCAGCTCTTGCGCTCGCCGAGGAGCTTCTCCAGGTCGCGGACCAGATCCTTGGTCTCTCGCGCTTTGACGTCGGTGCGTCCCTTGCCGAAGACGCGGTCGATGGCCTCCGTAGCCTGCTGGAAGCGAGGATCGCCTGGTAGCTGGGAGCGCCGGCTCTGGGGAGGAATAGATCCCGGAGGAAGCGAATCCTTGGGCGCCTCAGCCTCGACCGGCGCCCTCAGGTCGAACGCCAGGGCGTAGCGCCGAGGGTTGGTCTGTGTTTGCTCCTCGCACGCGAGCTCGAGGGTGCCGATGGCAGAGAGCTCGCCCTGCAGCTCGACGCGGATCTCCCGTGGCTTGTCGGCGTCCGCCTCGAAGGCGTTGGACACCGGGGGTAGGCGGATGAAGCGTGCTTCATCGATGTCGACCAAGCTGCCTGGCGCGTGGACGCTCGCGTCGTCGGAAGCATACAGATCGAAGCGCACGGCCTGGCCGAGCAGTAGGCTCAGCGGGTGAGCCGCCGCTCGGTGGGCTTCACCCTCCTTGGCGCCCTTCGGGATCACGCAGATGGCTCGACGCTTGGATGGGTCTTCGCTGGCGGCGCCGATGTAGTAGCCGCGAGCCGAACCACCGCCGATGCGCGGGCCTTCGCCGCGCAGCGCGAGGCCATAGACGACCGCGCCGCGCGCGACGGCGCGATCCGGATCGGATTCGCTGAGCACCCTCACTTGGTGCCCGGCCCAGCCCTCGAACACCTGGCACAAGCGCGCGCGTGCCGATTCCGAGCGGAACAGACCCCCGTTGAAGAGGAGCGCGCTCGGGAGGCTCGCATCGCCATCCTTCGCGTGCCGGGTCAAGAACCAGGCGACGTGGTGGCTGATCGCCGGGTCCGCCTCGTAAGGCAGTCCAAAGGCTACCAGGCCGCCGCGCCCGCGCTTGGGCCGCACGTCGAGCGCCGCTTCTGGCAGGAAGCCGTCGAATAGCAATGCCTGAACTTCTTCGCGAGTCAGCGTGGCCTTGAGCGTGTTGCCCAGCAGCGCGCTGCCGCGGCCCAGCAGTCGGATTGGGACTT
>JBFXBK010000272.1:0-12407 GCA_050183255.1 Polyangiaceae bacterium
GAACTCACAGTGCCCTCGATTCGACTCGAAGAGAAAGTGGTCGAGAGGGTTGTCCTGAGATCCCGAGGGCGACGCCAGATCGTAGCTGTACTCAGTGCGCAGCTTGGTCTCGATGATCTTCGCCTGCTTGGTCGGGTCGGTCTCAGACCCCACCCAGTCGCGCGCCAGTTGACCCACGCGCGCTGGCAGATTCGGCGGGAGCGTGAGGTAGCGCTGACGCTCCGTTGCTTGCAGTTCGCTCACGGGCGCCGGCACGGTGGTCGGTGTCCAGACGTCGTAGCGCACACCCCGTTCGTCCCGAGTGCGATACTTGAACTCACCCTCTGGACCCGAGAACAGCAGCGGGTTGCCGCCGACGGTTGTTTCCCCGCGGTTGGCCAGGTGAAGCGCCACAGCGTCCGGCGGTAGGAAGATGACTGGCGGATCGATTGGCTCGAGATCGATGGTCAGGTGGCGGTCACTCGGGTCCGGCGCGCGGCTGATGAGGTACTTGCCGTTCTCGCGGGCGGCTGGCACTCGCAAGACCTGAGTGCGCGACCAGGAGCGGCCATCGTAGCTGTCGAAGGCAGTTCCGCGCAGATACAGCGCGAGGCGCGGTGGGGGATTCTCCGGCAGTCCTTCGTATTCGATGCGCATCGCGATCGTCGGATCCGACCGGAGCTTGCCCACGCCACCCAAGTCGACGCGATCGCTGAAACCGATCATGCGCTCCGCGCGGCCGTGATTCAGCAACAACAGCGACAGCCCGACGCGCGGGAACATCACGAAGATGATCGCAGTGAAGATGAAGATCGGCACCGACAGCAGGCAGGTGAACAGCAGGAACTGCTTTCCGATCACACGCCGGCTGCGCAAGATGCGGGGCACGTCGACGGGCAGGCCGGTGCGGTCTCGCGCACCTTGGCGGTAGTTGCCTTCGACCTCGCGACGCAGGTGACTCAGCACGAGCGCGCCAGGGGCCACCACCAGGAAGCCCAGGAAGCAGAGGCCATACGCGAGGCCGGTGCCGAGCACCGTGCCAGCGATCAGATGTAGGAGCGCGAGCACGATGACCTGCTGGTCATGCGCGGCGCCTCGCCGGGTAGCCAGGCGCACGATCTGCAACGCAGCGGCGAACTCGATCGCGAGCTGCAGCACCGGCGCCCCGAGGAACAGGCGGGCGGCCTGGGTCAGCAACAGGATGATGGGTGCCGCGACGCCCAGCTGACGGATCGGTGTGCGATCTTGCCAGCGCTCGGGCACCAACATCGACGCCAGCAGACCCACCAGCATGACGATGCTCACCCCGCGACCGAGCTCACCGCTCGTGATCAGGGACAGCAGGCCGAGGGCGGCCAGCGCATCGGTCATGATGCGGTGGATGAGGCCAAACCTCACGCCGCTTCCTCCTCGCTGGCTGGAGTGGCCGTGGGCTTCGGATCCGCAGGCCGAGCCTCGAGCAAGGCCAGGAAGCGCAAAATCGGATCGGCGCCTATGGAGCCGTTGGCGCGCGCGCGCTCGCCGGTGGTGGTGCGCACTGTGACGGCGTCGCCCCGCTTGAGGTGAGCCACCGCCCTCGAGGCGACGTCGCGGATGCGACGCTCGAAGCGCTGCAGCCACTCCTCATCCGGCGTTTCCCCGAGGAACGTGACGTCGAGGACTTGCTCGACGTTGCGCTGAGTCTCCCGCGCACGCTCGCGCAGGACCATCTGACCCATGGTGGCGCTCTTGCGCCAGTAGATGTCCCGCGGGTCGTCCCCTTCCCGCATTGGGCGCACGGTCAAGATGTCGTCGCCGGAGCCCCGGGCAAGCGCGCCCACGGCGCCGCCACGCTGTCCGCTCGCGGCGGGGGGGAGTCGCACCTGGTCCACGGCGGGGTAGATGATGAGCTCTCCGTCCGCGGCGAGCTCACGGGACTTCTCGAAGAGCCCGAACGGAAAGCGAGTTGCCACGCGGAAACCAATGTGGTGGTCGCGTCCACGCCGGGCCGGGGTGCGCCGATACGCGGCCACCTGCGCAGAGCGCGGGCTGATCTTGAGGAAGAAGCAGCGTTTGTCTGCGGGCTGTCCGGCGCGCAGATCTTCAATCTCGATCGCGTAGCTCGGGATGCGCTTCTTGTGGTTGTAGACCTCGATCTCGACCAGGTGTGGGCGCCCGACCTGGGCGCGCGGAGGCAGCCGTCGCACCACAGTCAGTGCGCGCAGGCTCAGCTCACTCATCACGCCGGAGACGACGATCAGGCTGAGCAGCATGCCGAGCAGCAAGTACAGCAAGTTGTTGCCGGTGTTGATGGCTGCGAAGCCAACGCCAAAGGTGATGCCGATGAAGTACTTGCCCTCACGGGTCAGCTTGAGGCGGCGTGGAGGCCGCAAGCGCGCGTAGAGCCGGCGCAGCCTGCCTGCTTCGGGTGGAAGTGGGCGCCGCAGCGAGCGCTGCACCTTGGGATGGAGAGACAGCCGGCCGACTGCCACGTCACCTCACAGAGGCGTGGGCACGCGCGCGACGACGTCGCGCACTGCGGCCTCGGCCTCTTCACGACTGGGAACGTAGCCCTCTGCGTGGGCAGCCAAGCGCACGCGGTGGGCAAGTACGGGGACCGCCAGCTCGTAGATGTCGTCGGCGATGCAGTAACGCCGGCCGTGAAGCAGCGCGCGGGCTCGGGCTGCGCGCGACAAGTTCATGCCGGCGCGAGTCGAGGCACCGAGGGCGAGCGTCGGGGTGGAGCGGGTGGAGGCGATCAGAGCTTGCAGGTAGGTCGCGAGGGAGTTGTCGACGTCGACTCGCATCACGTGGCGCTGAAGCTCGACGAGCGACTGTGGGTCCAGCACCTGGGCGACGCGGTCGACGCGATCCCCATCGGGGTTCAACATCAGGCGCGCCTCGACTTCCGGCGGTGGGTAGCCGATGCGAATGCGCACCATGAAGCGATCGAGCTGGCTCTCCGGTAGCGGGAAGGTGCCGGTGAAGTCTTGGGGATTCTGCGTGGCAATGACGAGGAACGGGTCTGGTAGTGGAATGGTTTGCCCATCCAGCGACACCTGACCTTCGTTCATCGCCTCGAGCAGCGCGGACTGCGTGCGCGGGCTCGCGCGGTTGATTTCGTCCGCAAGCAGCAGGTTGCTGAAGATCGGCCCCTGCTTCAGCACGAAGTCGCCTTGATGCTGGTTGAAGACGGAAACACCAAGCACATCGCTGGGCAGCAGATCGCTGGTGAACTGAACCCGGCTCATCTCCCCCCCAACCGCTCGAGCGATCGCGCGGGCGAGCGTCGTCTTGCCAACGCCGGGGACGTCTTCGATGAGCACGTGACCGCGCGCCAAGAGCGCAACCAAGGCGAGCTCAACCGCGCGAGGCTTCCCCTCCAACGCGTGCTCCACCGCTCGCCGCAAGTCGACGAGGCGCTCAAGGTATTGAGAGTCCGCTGCGACCGCGGAAGTGGTCATCGTGCGCATGGTAGCACGGGAGGGTCAGCCTGCTCGCATCTGTGAGAGCCAAGTCGAAGGGATGCTGGGTTTTTTTGCCGCATGCCGCGTGGGTCTCGGGGGGTTGAACGGAAGGTCGCTCGCGTTTGTCGTCCGCGCGAGGGGCTTTCAGGTGGTTTCGGTTGGGCGTGTTCGTGGGCTTTCACATGCGCCGGCGTAGCGTGAGCGGCGGTCGCTGAGGACCCGTAGCACTGGACGCGGCCTTGGGGCGCACTCATGCCGTCCTGTACTGACCCGCGGGTGCAACGCTTCTTGGCGGCGCTAGCGTGATCAGTACGTGGGGTCCCGCGTGCGCTGCTGTTTGCGGCTGTTTCTTCGCAGCGAGGCAGCTTCCGGTGCCAAGATGCCCGCGATGAGCCGGGTGGAGCGCGTGGAGGTCGAGGGCGTCACGCGCACGTTTGGGACGACGTTGGCGCTGCGCGGAGTCACCGCCAGTTTTCCCGCGGGGCGTGTCACCGTGCTCGAGGGGCCAAATGGCGCTGGCAAGTCGACGCTACTCGGCATTCTTGGGACGCTCATTCAGCCCACCAGCGGGAAAGTGCGCTACCCGCCGTTCGCTGACATTTCGCAGGTTCGCGGTCAGCTCGGTTGGCTCGCCCACGACTCTCACTGCTACCGCGAACTCAGTGGGCGCGAGAACGTGGAGCTCGCGGCTGCGCTTCACGGCTGTGGCAAGGCGCGGGTGCAGCACAGCCTCGAGCGGGTCGGCGCGCTGACGTTCTGCGAGCGCCCCGTCTCCACTCTGAGTCGTGGTCAGCGACAGCGGGTCGCGCTGGCGCGTGCGTTGGTTCACCAGCCGAGCCTGCTGTTGCTCGACGAGCCTTCATCGGGGCTCGACGCGGGCAGCGTGATGCGGCTGTTGGAGTTGGTCGACGAGGAGCGCAAGCGCGGGGCGGTCGTCGTGATGGTGAGTCACTCGAGGGGGATCGCGACTCGAATCGCCGATCGCATCGTTCGCTTGGAGAATGGCCGCGTGCACAGCGTCACGGAGGACGTCGTCGTCGAGGGGAGCCTGGAAGCGTAGCCAGTGGCCTTGCGCGTGTGTTGCCGCACGGAAATAGGGGTAGACGGGGAGGCGCCCTAGGGTGACGCTGAGAACGTCGCCTCCAGATACGCCAGCAGGGTTGGGGGTGAGGGAGCGCCGTGTGCCACTTCGAACACCGGTGCACCCTGGAGGGCCCGGAGCTCTGTGGCGTTGCCCAGGTCGTGGCGCTCGGCGGCGCTCGGCTGACTCAAGATGATGGCGTCCGCCGCCTGTGAGTGAGCGGCGAGGGCGCGCTGGGTGGCGAGCACATCGTGGAGCACACCGAGGCGGTCCGGGGCTACCAGCAGCACCCGGCAGTTGAAGGCGCGGCGGAACGTTTCCGCTAGGTCAGCGTTGAAGGTTCGGGGGCCGAGGGGGGAGAAGGCACCTCCCGCTGACTCGACGAGCACGCGGCTGCGGGTCAGCTTCGCGGCGGTCGTCTGAACCCAGGCGCTTAGCTTCGAGAGCTCGATTTCGCACGACGTGCGCCTGGCTTCCAGGTGGGGCGAGACGGGGCGTTCGAACGCGTAGAGCGGCGGCGTGTAGCCATGACCCGCGGCGCTGCTCAGGGCTGCGGCGTCTTGCGCCTGCTCAGTGACTCCGGTCTCCACGGGCTTCAGGGCGCAGCAACCGGTCCAAGCGCTCGCGAGTTGGCGGCTGACGTAGGTCTTGCCTATCTCTGTTCCGGTGCCGAGGACGACCAGCGCTTCCATCCCGCTATGAGTAGCCTCGCCAGGCGGTCGAGGGCCAGGTCTTCGAGCTGGGGTCGCAGCGTGATGCGTAGGCGCGAGGTGCCTTCGGGCACCGTGGGCGGCCGGATTGGCTGGACGAGGAAGCCTTGCTCAGTGAGTTCCGCCGCGAGGTGCTTCGCCGCGTCGTTGCTCCCCAGCACGACTGGGACGATTGGTCCCGGCAGGTAGTGCTCGGGGAACGGGAGTCCGGCTTCTGCCAGGCGACTCACGAGTCGCTTGGCTTTGCGGATGAGCTCGGCGCGCTCCGCGTCGCTGTGTTTCACCCGCTCCAGCATCGGCAGGGTCTCCGCTGCCAGCAATGGGCTCGTCGCCGTGGAGAACACGAGGCTCCGCGCACGGTTCCAGAGGTAGGTTCGGAGGGTTTGGCTGCCAGCGACGAAGGCGCCGGCGCTCGCGAGAGACTTTCCCAGTGTTCCCACCAGCGCGTCCGGGGTGACCCCTGCCTCTGCGCAGCGCCCAGCACCAGACGGACCATAGACCCCCAGGGCGTGGGCTTCGTCAACGAGCCAGGCGGCGTCGTGAGCATCAGCCAGAGCTCGAAGACGGCGCAGGTCCGGGCCGTCTCCGTCCATCGAGTAGTAGCTCTCGGTGACGATCCAGCGCCGCCCTCCGTGCTCGGTCTCCAGGGCGCGTTGGAGTTCCTCCAGACGGTTGTGGCCGAGGACGACCACTCTGGCGCGGCTGAGTCGACAGCCATCGATCAGGCTCGCGTGGTTGAGGGCGTCGCTGAAGATGACGTCGCCTGGTGCCGCGAGGGCTTGGATCAGGCCCACGTTCGCTGCGTAACCCGAGGAGAAGAGGATGGCCGCGGGCAGGCGAACCCACGCGGCCAGGGCCTGTTCAAGCTCCAGATGGGCGGCGGCGGTCCCGTGAATGAGCCTGGAAGCGCCAGCTCCGAGGGATGTTTCACGTGAAACATCTCGGGCGTAGCCGAGGTAGTCGTTGGTCGAACAATCCAGCAAAGCAGACGGCGCAGCCTCACCGGGCGGCACCCGAAGGAGCCCCGCCGACTCCAGCGCGGCCAACTCTGCTTCCAAGAATCCGAGACCCACGGGCGCTATCTAGCCGGCTAAGGCGAGCTCCACCAGTGCTGAGGCCGCAAGAGCCTGGGAGCGGTCGTGAGCTGCGGTACCAGGGGCCCAACAAGACCCCCGGCCGTTCGAGAAAGACCTGAGCAGATCCGGCGCGGTGCCCGACGCGCTGGCGCGAGACTTGGGCTGCACGCCGCCCGCAGCTTGGAGAACTCGGCGCGGCTCCAAGAGCGCCGAAACACGCGCAATCCCGCGGAGAGGCGTTAGCTGCGGTGGGGCCGCGCCACGAAGCCCTACTTGAGGTCAGCAGCGCCCCTGCCTTCGTAGTGGGCCGATGGTGAAGAGCGCCTGGGAGAAAGCAGCGCCCGACCTCGCCCAGCGAGCCGACCTCGGTGCAACAGCCGCGCAAACTCCCGCTCCGGAAGCGCGCAGGCTCTGGACCGCGGGCTCAGTCGAAGTGCTTGGGGCGGTGTGCGCCGTCCAGTCCGAACGCGGAGTCACTGAGCACCAAGCACTGCGGCTCTGGTCTGAATCGAGGCGACCGATAGTCGCGTCCAGTACCGAACAGGAAGTGGCTCCCAAGAACAGGGCGCGCCGAACCACCAGCCTCGGACGCGCTGAACCCGCACGGCAAAGCACAACGTCCGCTGATCCAACGATCTGGGTGCTCGCTCGGCACAGGTTGCCATTGAGCATGCGAACGGGGGGCGCGCGCCGAGCTCACACAACGCCGAGGGGCTCGCGAGCTGGTGCACGCGCCCGGAATCGCCGTGTGACAGCCGAGCCTGCGCAAGAAATGGACGCCCAGCCTAGCGCCGAGGTGGTGAAAACGGACCCTCACGCCGCCCGAAGCGGAGCCGGGCTCCAAGATCGGCCCAGCCCGAACACCTTAAAAACACCATCGGACTACTAAAAACGACGTAATTTCGATACCTTAACGAGTGGTAGAAACCGCAGAAAATCTATAAAACACCTGCGTCTTCTTCGCCCGCGCCAAGCAAGCGAGGCAATATGCTACGTCCGTGACAGCTCCGTCAGGCACGCGGGTTTCGGGCGAACGACCGAGCCTCGACGACTTTTGAAGGGGTGATTTCCCGCTCTGGAGGCAGAATCGCCGAGTGGGTCCTGCGCCTCGCTGTCAGCTCCAGTGGCCGCAGCCACCCCTTGAGAAGACGTCCTCCTCCCAATAAAATATCCACGTTCGTATGGGCGCGGTGTCTCTGAAATCTCGTGTGGAAATAGCGCCGGCTCGCGGGCGCTACGATCGCACACTCGACGAGGACGCGCGGGACGCGGCGCAGCGCGCCCGGGTGCTCCAGGCGACCGCGGAGCAACTGGCGGCCCGAGGGCGAAGCTCTACCACTGTCGAGCACGTAATTATCCATGCGGGAATCAGTCGCGCCACCTTCTACCAGCACTATGCGGACCTGGAGCACGCCGTCGCCGACGTGATGCGACTCCTCGAGCAACGTGTCGTCAGCCCGTGCCGCGCCGCGCTCTCCGGGGAACCCACACCGCGAGGCCAACTCCAGGCGATGGCGACGGCGTACCTGGTGGAGGCGGAGAGTCATCCACACCTGGTGCTCGCCGGGGCGCTGGTTCCCGACGTGGCTCACGCTCAGTCCACGCTGTGTGTCCTGCTGCAGCCGGCGATGCAGCGCTGGCTCGATGGTGCCCGTCGAGCAGGCTTGGCTGCGCCCGGGGCCAGCGTGACTCAACGTTGGCTGGCCGCGCTATTCGAGGCCGCGGGGGTTGAGTTGGTGCTGAGGGGAGGCGCGCTCGGCGACCTAGCGGAGCGTCTCGCGCGCGGTTGCACCGCTTTGGCGCGCTAGGCGACGAGTCTCGGACTCCAACTCGGAGTCAGGCGGCGTTCAAGGCCGCTCAGAGCCAAGGCTGAATCGCGTTGGCGGGAGACCCCCCGCACGGCGCGGCTCACGGGCGCGGCTGCCACGGCGGAACCCGCGCTCGATGCAGCTCCGCTCGCCAGTGCCGAAGCACAGGGACGCGCTCAGTCGTCGCGGCCGATTTCGGCAGCGCGGTCGACGCCCTTACGGCGAACCTCGACTAGAGCAGGCTCCTCGGTCGCTTCTGCGCCTGGCGAAGCTTCGAGGGTCCCCAGCGCAGAGTCGACGCGAGACAGCACGCTCTTCAGCACCTCGCGGGAACGACGCTCGACTTGCTGGCGCTTCGCTCGCTCCTCCTCCAGGTCGTGGGCGAGCGCCATCGCCGCCAGCAGCAGACCTTGGGGAGAGTTCAGGTGTGGACCCGCGTGCTCACGCAGCTTGCTGTCGACGAGCGCAGCGAGGCGAAGCAACGTGTCGTCACCCGCAGACGCGAGGACGCGATACTTCTGCCCCCCCACCTGCAGTTCGACGGGGATCCGCTCCACCCGTTGATCCATGCGCCTGACGGTAGCACTCGCTGGGGTCCATGGAAATCGCTGTTATCGATGTGCGGGCGCTTTGAATGCGGGGTGCCAGTCTCAGGTGCGCACGTTCAGTCGCCAGCTCGCTGGATCGGGAATCGAGTCATTTTCGTGCTGGTTTGGCCCTCTTCGCGGCAACTCTGGCTCCCGTGACGCCGAGGAGCGCTTGGGCTCACATGCGGCAACGTGTGGAGAAGTTGTGGGGCTCGGGTGGACAGGCTGTGCGTGGGATTGAGCCTTGACGGCCGGGAATCGAGACGGCCGAGTCGCGATCTGAACGCTCAGGACTACTTGTCTGGGGCTCCGGCGATCCAGTTGTAGAGGATGACGGCGGGCAGCCAGATCACCGAGCTGTCGAGCTGCGCGGCGATGATCAGCGTCAACTCCTTTGAGTCACCGACGCCATAGCGCGCGCCGAGGGACACGCCGCCAGTCATCACATATGCCGAGTGGAAATTATAGCTGCGGGAACCGATGAACAAGTCGCCGGCCACGCCCGGTTCCCAGCCGTCCCCGAAGTTCCGCGCATAGCCACCGAGGGAGAGCACGGCGGGCACGTACGGATGCACCGGGATCTGCAGACTGCCACCGCCGCCGAGGCGCAGGTCGTCGAAGCCGGCCGTGCCGATCTCGAGGTACGGGCCAATGCCGAAGTCGGAGTTGCGGTCGCGACCCAGGAGCACGTCGCCGTGCAAGGCGTTGTACCAGCACGTGCTCTGCCACAGCTCTTCGTGGGTGCCTTCGCCGCACAGACCCGTGATGATGGACACGTTTCCTTGAGGATCGGCGTACGCGGGCGTGGAGTAGAACACGCTGGCCACGAGGAGCGCCTCACCCCCAAACCTCGCTGCTGCCCTGAGGGCAGATGCAACAACGCCACCCCGGCGCTTGGCGGAGGTGGCGTTGAAAGTCGAACGACGCGCGGGCATGGGAGCCCGTTATACCAGCGTCCGCTGCTCGCGGTTCAATTGCCGCGACCAGAATCCGCGAGCGCTTGGTCGCAGATATTCGGCTGGGCGGGGTCGGGGCTGACGCAAGATGCGCAGTCGACGGCGCTGTCGTTGCCCAGAGTGCAGGGAGGCGGAATGTTCGGGTCCTCTGCGGGACAGGTGAGCGTGCACGCATAGCAGGCGGTGATGGGGAACGTGAGCTTGGCGCTGGTGACCTCCGAACCACCCAGGGTGTCTCCAAACACGCGGACCTCGACCACCACGCCAGTACTCGAGCCATTCGACGTGACCTGGTTCCGCAGCTGCTCTCCGGTGCCCGAATCGATCAGCGTCACGCTCGCCACGCCGTAGGCAGCGTCGCCGTTGGGCGCCTGGTTCACGAAGCCCGTGGCGGCCACGGTGTACTCCTTGATCAGCTCCTGCTGGGGAGTGAAGATCTGGACTTCGGCGCCGCGAATCGCGATACGGGAGGTCTCGGTCTTGGTCTCCTCGCGAGATCCGCGCTGGGTGACCTGGTTGCCGATGAGCAGCGCCCCGACGTAAGTCGTGGTGAAGGCGACGTCGATCGTGCCGCCTAGCAGCACGGCGGTGCCCTCGTCGGCGGTGACCTGACACTCACCGTCTGGTGAAGCGACGCCAACGATGAACAGCATGCTGTCGTTATCAGCGCAGCCGCTGGTAGCCGCCGCCGTGAGAAGACCGAAAGTAGTAAGGGCGAAGAGCTTTTTGAGTGAACGGCGCATGAATAGACCTCGACGCGAGTACACTTGAAAGCTTACCGGTCGCCTTCGCTGCGCGCCAAACAATCGGGCGCTTCAGTAAGCGCGTTTCCTACAGTGTTTGCGCGTGGGAGTGCAGCGCATCCAGCGCGACGTGTTCAGTGAACACATTGCCTACATCGCGGGCGAACACGAAGCGCACCTGATCTCCCGCGCGTTTCTTGTCGTGGCCGAGCAGGCTGCTGGCTTCGGGAAGCCGGTGTGCCTCGAGGTCGACGGGCAAGCCGAGTTGCTTCAATAGCTGCTCGATGCGCACGGTCAATTCACTCGGCGTGTGACCTAGGCGCGTCCCCAAACGCAGCGCGGCGACCAGGCCGAGACTGATTGCTTCGCCGTGAGTCAGCTGTCCGTAGCCGGCGAAGGCCTCCATGGCGTGGCCGAGGGTGTGCCCCAGGTTCAGGTGCGCGCGCTCGCCGCGTTCACGCGGGTCGCGACTGACGACGCCTGCCTTCACCGCAACGCAGCGGCGCAACATTTCCACGAGTAATTGCGGATCACGCCCGAGGATCCCCCGTTGCTCCTGCTCGACCAGGTCGAGGAGCCCGGCGTCGCCGATCAACGCGGTCTTGATCACCTCGGAGAGCGCGCTCACGTAGCCGCGTTCGGGCTCGGTGGACAGCAAGTGGACATCACACACCACGCCGCTCGGCTGCCAGAAGGCGCCGACGCAGTTCTTGGCGGGGCCGAAGTCAACCGCCGTCTTACCGCCCACCGACGCATCCACCATGGCGAGCAAGGTGCTGGGAGCGCCAAGCCAGCGAACCCCGCGCATGTACGTCGCAGCGGCGAAGCCCGTGATGTCGGTCACCACGCCGCCTCCGAGGCCGAGCAGGAGGCTCTTGCGGTCAGCACCGAGGTCCAGTGCGGCCTGGTAGATCGGGCTCAACGCATCGATGGCCTTGTGTTCTTCCCCCGGCTGCAGCAGCACCGTGGTGTGCTTGGTCCCCGACCGCTCCAGCAGCTCTTGCCGCAGGGAACCGTGCGCTGCGTCGACGTTGGTGTCGCTGACACACACGACGCGGGTGGGGGTGAGGGAAGCCATGCGAAGCGCCAGGCGCTCCGTCAAGTCGCCGTGGGTCACCTCGACCGTGTAGCTCTCGGCGCCAGCGGCCACCGCGATCGGATCTCGACGCCACACGGCGAGCACCTGCGTCGCCAGCGCTTCGGGCTCTTTCCCCGCGGTTTCGAGGGTCGCGTGAGCTTCGGCGTAGCTCAGGTCGCGTGCGTCCATCAGCTCGAGGATGCGGCCCCTTGGATCTGGTGCGTCGAGCAGTGGACGGGTGGTGTCTCCGCTCAGTCTACGCAGGAGCTCGTCGGCATCCGCGCGCAGGCACACCACGACGGCCTGCTCGAGGGCGTGCAGGCGCTGCTCCCGCTTCAACAGCGCCCCGCCGCCCAGCGCGATGACTCGTGGGCGCGCCGCCTCCAGTAGGTCGCGTAGAGTCAACGCTTCGCGGGAGCGAAATCCGGCTTCGCCTTCCGCCGCGAAGATCTCCCGCACCGCTCGCTGAGCGCGGCGCTCGATTTCGGTGTCGAGGTCGATGAAGTCGACGCTCGCGGCGCGCGCCACGAGGCGACCCACGGTGCTCTTGCCGGTTCCCATGAAGCCGGTGAGCAGCAACGGGCGTGAAGGGGAAGTCATCTCGGGGCAACCTGATCGACCCCAGTCCAGCCGTCAACGAAAGCGCACGAACCTGGCGCGCACTGCTGGTTGGGCGTAGCAAAACCTGGCTGCGGCCGCGCATGCTGTTGAACCATGGACCTCGAGTTAACCCCCGTCCCCGAAGGCCTTCGCTTTGCGGTCTTCGCGAAGCCCCGTTCGAGCAAGAGCCGCGTCTTGGGTGTGCGGGAGGGAGTGCTCGAAGTCGCCATCGCGGCGCCCCCGGTCGACGGCGCGGCGAACGCCGAGCTCCTGAAGGTCCTCGCCAAGGCGCTCGGCGTGAGCAAGGGGCAGCTCGAGCTGGTGGCTGGCGAGAGCTCGAGGC
>JBFXBK010000273.1:0-12405 GCA_050183255.1 Polyangiaceae bacterium
AGCGTTCAAGCGCCACGCTTGACTCAAGCGCCGCCTAGCTCGGAGGGATAGGCTGACCGCCGGTTCCGTGGGGATGATAGGTGCTTGGGGCATCGGCACGACAGCGCTCGGAAGCCGTTGCTAGGGTCCTCGTTTGCACAGCAGGCTTAGAAGAGTGAAGTGCTGTTGCACCCTTGAAGACGCAGAGCGATACGTGGCGTTGCGTGCCGTGGCCGCGATTCCCGCCAACAGAAGCTGTGTTGGGCAGCCGCTGCGTCAACGCCAGGCGTGCAGGTTCGCTCTCCCGTCCGGGGTCCGGCCCGCGCGGAACGCCGTGGCTGTTACATAGTGCAGATTTGCCCTGTGGAACATGCCATTCATTGCAGTCTGGACGAGCGCTGACTAGAACCACGAACGGAGGTTCGAGTGGACGTCGTTTGTGTTGGAGGTGGCCCGGCCGGGCTGTATTTCGCCGCACTGCTCAAGCAGTCCCATCCTGAAACGCGGGTGCGCGTGTATGAGCGCAATCGGGCGGATGACACCTTCGGCTTCGGAGTCGTGTTCTCGGATCGCACGATGGACAATCTGCGTGAAGCGGATGAGCCGAGCCAGCAAGCAATCACCCAGAGCTTCGCTCACTGGGATGATATCGATATCCATTACCGCGGGGAAGTGATCACGTCGGTCGGTCATGGCTTCGCTGGGATGAGCCGCCAGCGCTTGCTCACGATACTCCAGAACCGGGCCAAGGAGCTCGGCGTCGAGATGCACTTCGAGCACGACATCAGCGATGTGTCGCAGTTTCACGGTGCCGACCTGGTGATCGCCGCCGACGGCATCAACAGCCAGGTCCGCAGCACGCTCGCGGCGGACTTCGCGCCAGACATCGATGATCGGCCGAATCGCTTCGTGTGGCTGGGCACCACGTTCCCCTTTGGCGCCTTCACCTTCTACTTCAAGCAGAACGAGCACGGATTGTTCCGCGTTCATGCCTATCGCTACGCCGAGGACAGCTCGACCTTCATCGTGGAGTGCACCGAAGCGGCGAGCAAGGCGGCGGGTTTCGCTGCCTTCAGTGACGAGCAGACCATCGCCTACATGGAGAAGCTGTTCGCCGAGGAGCTGAAGGGCCATCGGCTCGTTGGCAACAAGAGCGTGTGGCGTCACTTCGCGACGGTGAAGAACGGCAAATGGTGGACGCGGCTACAGCAGGACGGCAAGCCGGGCGCCCACGTGGTGCTCCTCGGCGATGCGTTACACACGGCGCACTTCTCCATCGGCTCTGGCACCAAGTTGGCTTTGGAGGACGCCATCGAGTTGCACCGCGAGGTGGCTGCTCGTTGCTTTGATGGTGGAGCCGATGAAGACCGCGGGGGAAAACTCAGCGAAGCGCTCTCGGCCTTCGAGGCGACGCGCAAACCCGGTGTCTCGAGCATTCAGCGCGCAGCCCAGGTTAGCCTGGAGTGGTTCGAAAACACCGAGCGCTACATGGGACTCGAGCCGTTGCAGTTCGCCTTCAGCTTGCTCACGCGTAGCCTGCGGGTGAACCACGCGAACCTGCAGCTACGCGATCCGGAGCTCACCGCGCGAGTCGATCGTTGGGTCGCGCGGGCTGCCAGCCGCGACGCGGGTGTGTCAACGCCGGAAGAGCTGCCTCCCATGTTCACGCCGCTCAAGCTGCGTGAGTTGTTGCTGCCCAACCGCATCGGTGTCTCGCCGATGTGCCAGTACTCGGCTGACGATGGCCTGATTGGAGACTGGCACCTCGTTCACCTCGGGAGCCGCGCGATCGGCGGCGCCGGCCTCTTGATGTGCGAAATGACCGCCATCAGCCGCGAGGCGCGCATCTCTCCCGGCTGCGCCGGCCTGTACACCGCAGAGCATACGGCCGCGTGGAAACGGGTGGTAGACTTCGCGCGCGCGAACTCTGGCGCCAAACTCGGCATTCAGCTGGGGCACGCGGGACCGAAGGGCGCGACGGATCTGCCGTGGCTCGGAGAGGCGCCGCTCACGAGCGGCGCCTGGCCGTTGTTGGCTGCGAGCGCCCTGCCGTACTCTCCCGCTAGCCAGACGCCGCGCGCGATGAGCCGCGATGACATGGACCGCACGCTGAATGACTACGTTGCCGCCGCCAAGCGCGCGCTCGAGGCTGATTTCGACTTGCTCGAGATCCATCTGGCTCACGGCTATTTGTTGGCGAGCTTCGTCTCTCCGCTGCTGAACCGCCGTGAAGACGCCTACGGTGGCTCAGTGGAAGGCCGTATGCGCTACCCGCTCGAGGTGATCGACGCCGTGCGCGACGTTTGGCCCAAGGAGCGGCCCCTCAGCGTGCGCATCTCCGCGTGTGACTGGCACGAAGGCGGAATCACACCGGACGACGTCGTCGCCATGGGCAAGTCGTTGAGGGAGCACGGTGTTGACATCATCGATGTTTCCACAGGGCAAACCGTTGCCACGCAGCGCCCTGAGTACGGCCGATTGTATCAAACGCCGTTCAGCGAGCTCGTCAGGCTGACGTCTGGCTTACCGACCATGGCGGTCGGCAACATCTCGTCCTTCAGCGACGCAAACAGCATCATCGCTGGCGGGCGCGCGGACGTGTGCTTGCTCGCGCGAGGACACCTGTTCGACCCCTACTGGACGCAGCACGCGGCGCAAGCTCAGGGGGTGCAGCTGCCGTGGCCTTCCCAGTACCTCGCGGTGCAGCGCTTCCGTCCCCGCTCCGACTGATCTTTCGGCGCCTCCGCCGCTCCAGGTAGGGCATCTCCACGTTGAGCTGGATGCGCTGAGCGCCGCGATACAGCGTACCGCTGATCGCCGGTGCCTTCGCGTGACGCGCTCCAGCGACCAAGCCGATCACTTGAGCGACGGAGTGCACCGGTTGCCCCGCGGCGTGAGTCAGTACGTCGCCGTCTTGCACGCCTACCCCTAACCCAGAAACCCCGCTGAGAAGCATGCCCGCCGGCCGTTCGCCGGTGGCGGGTACGAAGCTACCGCTCGGGATACCAGCGCTGCGCGAGAGCGCGAGCACCTTTGCCTTGCGGATACGAATTCCGACCAGCTTGGGCTCCGCCTTTGGGCGAGCGAACGCCGTGGGAGCAGGAGCATCGGGGCTTAGCGTGTCGCTGAGCAATGTGGATTCCGATTCCACCTCGAGCTCTACATTCGAGTCCGCGGCTTCGGACTCTGGCTCGTCGCTGACGGGTGGGGAGTCCTCGCTCGAGGACGTGGCGCGTGGCTGCCATTCCGCGAGGGACTGACCCACACGCCCTGCGGCGTCGACGAAGGCCGCTCCTGCCCACCCAGCCAGCGCAACAGGCGCCGTACAAGCAGAGAAGAGGAGTGCGGCCTTCGCCAACTTGAGCATGCGCTACTACTTCGGTGCTTTCAGGTAGCGGAAGAGCTCACTCTTGGAGGACAGCACCAGACTGTCGTTCTTTCCAAGCGTCTTTTCGTACGCCTGGAGGCTACGCAGAAAGGCATAGAACTCAGGATCCTTGTTGAATGCTGCTGCGTAGATCTTTGCGCTTTCCGCGTCGCCTTCGCCCTTGAGCTTTTGCTCGGTCTCGTAGGCTTTCGCGAGCAGGATGCGCTTCTCCTTGTCAGTATCCGCGCGGATTTTCTGCGCCTCCTCGCTGCCCTCCGAGCGGTAGCGTTTGGCGACGCGTTCGCGCTCCGCCTTCATGCGCTCGAACACGCTCTTTTGTACTTCAGGAGGTAGATCCGCGCGCTTGATGCGGACGTCGACGACGTCCACGCCGAACTCCTTGACCCGCGTACGCACGGACTCTCCGACCTTCTGCATCAATGGCTCACGCTCGTTGCCAATGATGTCGCCGAAGTTCTCCGTCGCGAGCTCGCGACGCAGCTCCGAGAGCACGATGTCGTCGATGCGTTGGCGTGCCTGGACGTCGTTGCCGACCGTCTTGAAGAACAGGAGCGGATCTTGGATGCGCCAGCGCGTGACAGGGTCCGCGACCAGGTACTTCTTGTCCTTCGTTAGCATGCGCCCTGAAGGGGAGTCGCTGCTGAGTACGCGACTCTCCATGCGCGTGACGTCTTGCCAGGGCAGCTTGAAGTACAAGCCGGGCGCTTCGATGCTGCGTTTGTGCTGACCGAACTGAGTGACGATTGCGAGCTCACGCTCGTCGATGACGAACGCGCTGGAGTTCGCCGCGACCACCAGGACGAACAGCAGCACCCAGGGGATGAAGCGCTTCATTGCTTGGCTTCTCCTTGCAAGGCGGGGCCAAGCGGAAGAATAGGCAGCGTGCCGCGGCTCACGTCTTCATCGATCAGCACCTTGTGTTCGACTCCCGTCAGGATGCGTTCCATGGCTTCGAGGTACAGACGCTCTCGCGTGACCTCGCGGGCGTCCTTGTACTCCTCGTAGATCGACACGAACTTGGCGACGTCACCCCTGGCGCGCACGATGCGCTCTTCCTTGTAGGCTTCCGCGCCGCGCTCAATCTCGCGCTGCTTGCCACGCGCTTTCGGTAGCTGGTCTTCGTTGTAACCGTTGGCCTCGTTGATCAGCTGTTCCTTCTTCTCTCGCGCGCGGACCACCTCGTTGAACGCGTCCTTCACTTCGTTCGGCGCCGACGCGTCCTGAAGCTTCACGTCGGTGATTTCCAGGCCGCTCTTGTACTCGTTCATCAATCGCTGCAGCAGCGCGCGCGTGTCATCCTGAAGCTTCGAGCGGCCCTCGGTGATCACGTCGTCGATCGTCATCGTCCCGACGACGCTGCGGAGCGCGACCTCGGTGGTCACGTGCAAGGTTTCGTCAGGGTCCTTGAGGCGAAACAGGTAGTCGCTGGGATTTACCACGCGGTATTGAATCAAGATCTGCGCGTCGACGATGTTCTCGTCGCCCGTGAGCATCTGCGCTTCTTCCTTGTGGATTTCCTTGTCGCGGTAGCCGACCTGAATGTGGCGGACCTTCTCGGTGTTCACGATGTCGATCTGCTGCACCAGCGGAAACCGAAAGTGGAGTCCTGGCCCCTTCTGGTTCGGGTCCGCTTTCCCAAAGGTGCGGACCACACCGACTTCGCCAGGACCCACGCTGTAGAAACCACTGATGGCCAATGCAGCGACGATCACGATCACGATTAGGGGTCCGATGCGCCGCAGGTTGTTGCGGAAGATCTCACTCACCCGAGCGATCACGTCCCCTACGTCGGGCCCCATGCCATTGTCTTCGAACTGACTACGCATGCTCCTCAACAGGTACCCTTAATGACCTGGAGGCTGACTGCAAGCCGTCGCGCTCTTGCGCCACACGTAGAGGCGCACCAGCCGGCGAATTAGCTGCGCACGCGCCAGTTGCCCATGTACGCGCGTCCAACGGTGTCGCATGTCGGGTCGGTCACGATCAGCTCAGGACGGCTCTCCCGACAGTAGATGATCGTGTTCTGGCGGAACGTGCGCCCGAAGTAGATAGCCTCGTCGCGGTCGATTCCATGCACCAGCCAGGCGGGTTCGCGCCACACGCCTTCGGGCTCCTCGTCGTAGCCAACGCAGTGCTCTACTCGGTAGCAGCCCAAAATCAGCAGATCTCGCATCACCTGGTGGCGACCCTCGTTGACTCGCCGCGGGAGCAGCATCGAACGTGGGTTGTACGCCGTCAGCACCGCGAACTGCTGCTGCAGGAGCTCAGGCAAGCTCCCAACGTCCTGGACGATCTCGCCGTCCATCGACGACCGCAGCAGCCCAGCCTCGGTGGGCAGCTCGTAGACGGTTGCGAAGTAGGAACGAAGCAGATTCTGGTCCACGGATATTCTCTTCTGAATGAGCCAGCGGCCTCGAGGCTCGCGAGCGGGCCGTAGCCCTAGCACACGTCTCGCTGGGGTCAGTCGGCCACGAAGCGATAGCCGACTCCGCGCACCGTGACCAGGTGTCTGGGCCGTGAGGGGTCTGGCTCGAGTTTATTCCTGAGCTGTAGCAGAAAGTTGTCGATGGTTCGCAGCGTTCCGTGGTGCCCGGGGCCCCACACGGCCTCCAGGATTTGCTCGCGGCTCAGCACCCGTCCCCGCGCGCTGGCGAGGGTCATCAGCACGTCGAACTCAGTCGCCGTCAGCCCGACCGCTTCGCCTTCACGGCGCACTTCCCGGGTGTCTTCATCGATCTCGAAGCTGGCGGTTCGGATCACGGGGCGAGCGCGGGAGCGCGCGATGGCATCTCGCCGTAGCACTGCCTTCACCCGCGCGAGTAGCTCCGCGAGGCTGAACGGCTTGGTGATGTAGTCCTCAGCGCCGAGCTCGAGTCCCATCACCTTGTCCATCTCAGCGCCTCGGGCAGACAACATGATGATCGGGACCGCGACCCCTTCGCCACGCAGCGTGCGTAGCACCTCAAAGCCGTTCAGCCGCGGCAGCATCACGTCGAGCACCAACAGATCTGGCTTGAATTCGCGGGCCAGCTTGAGGCCTTGCTCACCGTCTTCCGCTACGGCGACGGAGTAACCTTCAGCTTCGAGGTTCATCGAGAGCCCCATGCTGATGCTCGGGTCGTCTTCCACGACCAAGATGCGCTTGGCGGTTTCCACGGTTTACTCAGAGTCGGGGGAGGGGGAGTCGGAGAGTGATGCCGGACCAGGGATCGGTCCCTCGGGGGCACTAGAATTCCGTGTGGATTTGATGGTCTGAAAGATCGGCAACACCAAGGTGAAGGTGCTGCCCTTCCCGGGGCTGCTCTCGAGTTCGACCTTGCCGCGATGGGCCTCGAGCACGTGCTTCACGATCGCCAGGCCGAGACCGGAGCCTTCCCGCTCGCGCGCTAGGCGGTCGTCGACGCGATAGAACTTCTGGAAGATGCGCTTGTGTTCGGTGATCGCGATACCAGCGCCGTTGTCGCTGACGCTGATCTTCACCTTGTTGCTGTCTCGCCAGGCTCGCACCTTGATACGCGCGGGGCTACCACCGTACTTGCGTGCGTTGGTGAGCAGATTGAGCAAGGCGTCGGTCAGCGCCCCTGAGTCTGCATCGATGCGCGGCAGGTTCTCTTCAACCTCGAGTTCGAGGTTCCCTCCCGGACCTAGCTCGAGGGACTGACAGGCGGCCACCGCCTTGTCCACGACCTCGCCGACGTTGGTCGGTTCGATCACGTACACGCGGCGGCCGCTCTCCATCCGCCCCCAGTCGAGCAAGCGATCGATCAGCTCTTGTAGGCGGTGACTCTCACGTGCCAAGCCAGCGATGCATCGATCTTCCGTCGCCGTATCCCCACGGCGAAGCTCGAGTGTCTCGGTGAAGAGCCGAATGGAGGTGAGCGGCGTACGGAGCTCGTGGCTGACCTTGGACACGAAGTCGCTCTGCAATTGAGACAGATTCGCTTCTCTGCGCACGAAGACCCAAACCAGGATCACGCCGGTGGTTGCGGCGCCACTCAGCGCGAGCACCAGGATCCCCATCACGATGTCGGAGAGCTCCCCGAGGATGAGCAACACGACACCCACGGCGAGCAACAGCACCGTGGGGACGACGACCAGCGCAACCAGCAAGATGATGATGCGCCGATAGCCGAAGGCGGTCAGGTCCCGAGTGGACACTCGAGACATCATACCCGAAGGCGCTGGCTGCGCCCGCCCGCTCACAGCTCGAGCTCCGCGCACAGGATCCACAGTAGGCTCGCGACGCTCGCGGCCTGGGCCGGAGCGCCCGTGGCCCGGTGAGGCGTGTCGCCGTTCGCCAGCTGGGAGATCTGCCCCAGCACGAGCGGCTCCTCGAGGGCCTGTTCGACGATGCGCTGAAGCTCGCTCTGAACCTCGAAATCGTCCGGTCGCAGACGGAGCACGGCGCGCGCATAGAAGCCTAGCAGGTACGTCAGCGCGGCCCCGCGGTGATAGGCCGCTTCCCGCTCTTCGAAGCTGCCGTCGAACTGGCCGAGGTAGTCCACCGCGCTCGGCGACAAGCTACGGATTCCGCGCGGTGTGAGGAGTTCCGCGGTCACACGCTCGACAATCGACGTTGCCTGCCAGGTGTCGAACAGGTCGGGATCCACCGCCAAGGCCAACAAAGCGTGCGCGCGGATGCGATCATCGCCCGGTTGAGTCGGATCGAGGGCGAGCGAGTCGTACGGGTAGCGCTGGTGCTCGCACCAGAAGCGCGCCTTGAAGCTCTCGGTCGCCCGCGCACGCATTTCAAGCGCCCGTTGTTCGAGCGCCCGATCGCCGTAGTCAGCCGCGAGCCCTGCGAGCACCCGCGCGCCGCGAGTCCAGAGCGCCTGAAGCTCGATCGGCAAGCTCTTGCGTTTCCCCCACTCGCTGTGCGCCGGACTCGGATCATCCGAGCTGCTCTTCGGAGCCATGCTCTTGAGCAAAGCGTCCTGCGTCAGCTCAACACCCAGCGCGGCACGGCCTTCGCACACCGCATCGAACGCTGCTGTCAGCGCTGGATAGAGCTCTTCCTTGACGAACGTGTCGTCAGAGCCCGTCCAAGCCAGCAAAGCCCGCGCCGCTTCGAACAGCCACAGCGTCGAGTCCACGGAGGAAAACTCGCTGCGCCCGAAGCCTGCGGGAATTGGGCGCATTGACGGCATTTGTACCGCGGTGGGCTGTTCCGCGAGGCGACGAGGTAGGAGCCCCGCTTGCTGACTCGCGAGCAGCGTGCGCAGCACCGCTTTGGCTTCCTCCACCTTCCCGCGCGTCAGGTATAGCCCCGGCAGCGCGATACACGTGTCACGGGTCCAAACCCCAAACCATGGGTATCCGCTGATAATTGCCGGTCGTCCGCAATTTTCCGCGCAGAATTGGTCGGCTGCCAGGAACAGCTTGCGCACGGCGTCTGGTCGTTCTTCGCCGGGGTCTTGCGCGAGCAAGTACGCTTCAGTCTCGCGCATCAGCTCAGCGGGGTCGCCTGCGAGGGGCTCGCCGACGGACGCGGTGAGGTAAATCGTCTGTCCGTCTTCGATTTGCATTTCGAAGACGCCGGGAGTCCAGAGGTCTTCCGTGGCTTCGCCTTGGTCGTCGCTGGAGTACTCGAAGCGGCGCCACCAGTCTGGGCTGCCGACGAACAGCCCTTGATGGTCGAAGTAGATCTGCGGCAGATCTAGGCGGGGTTGGATTTGCACCTGGCGGGGACGCAGCGCGACCGTTTGGAGCATTCCGCCGTGCTCACGCGTCAGTTCGTGCATGGGACGGAGCGACAGCAGTGGCCGCACCTTCAAGGTGGCTCTCCTCACCCCCGACAAACTGAAGGAGAGCACCAGCGCGTTCTTGCCGCGCACCAGAGCCAGGCGACGGTCGAAGGTCGCTCGACCGAGCTTGTAGCGCCAGTGGGGGAGAGGTGTCTGTGCGAACTCTATGAGCTGCCGGTAGCCCGGCATTGGCGCCACGCCGGGGTGTCGATGCGCGGAGAGGCGATGGGAACGGTTGCCGATCTCGACCTCAGTTTCCGCGTGGCTAAGTATCACGTGGCGCGCCAACGGCGGCGCCAGGGCTGCCACCAGCAGGCCGTGGTAGCGCCGCGTGTGGCTCAGCGCGACCGTGCTCATCGAGTAGGCGCCGGCACCGTTGGTGTGAAGCCACTCAGTTTCCGCGCGGCTCAGGTCCCCTTGAACCTCGACGTAGGGCCAGGGAGAGCCATCCGGCGGCTGTAGCTCGCGCTTCTTCTTACCCACCGAGCTCTCCTCGGTGGCCCTCTTGCGCTAGCGCCTGTTTCGCAGCTTCGAGCATTGCGCCCCGCGGGGCGTCGACTTCCAGCCACAGCTCCAGAGCTGCGGCAGCTTGTCCGACCAGCATGCCGAGGCCGCCACGGGCATCCAGCTGGTGCTCCCGGGCGGCCGCCAGGAAAGGCGTTTCCTCGGGGTTATACACGACGTCGTAAGCAACGGCGCTCGACGGTAGCTCCTGCCAGGGGACGACGCTCGCAACACCATCACCAGGGCTCGCGCCTCGCATGCCGGCGCTGGTCGCCTGCAACACCAGACTGACTTCGGCGCTGATCGCCTGCCAAGCATCGGGCAACCAAGCGAGGAACTCCACGTCGAGAGCCTGGAATTTCGCAACGCTTGGCCAGGACTCGCGTGGTCCCACGTGGCTGCGCGCGCTCACGTAGATGCGTTCGAATCCGAGCTCACCGAGCGCCGTCGCCGCACCCAGGGCGGCACCGCCGTTGCCGAGCACGATCGCGACGCCGCGCGGCACGTCGCCTAGTTCAGACAGCAGCGCGAGGATGTCGGTGTTGAAGGCGTGGAGCTTGCTGCCCCGCAGCGCCAGCACGTTCGCAGCTCCAGCTTGGCGCGCGAGGGGGTCGGGAGAGTCTGCGAGTCCCAGGGCAACTTGCTTGTGCGGCACGGTGACGTTGAAGCCGGCGAACTCACCCTTTCTCAAGCGTGCCACGGCCGCGCTCACCGCCGTAGCATCGGGGCAGTCGAGGAGCTCATAGCTGTGCTCCAGGCCAAGCGCGTCGTACGCGGCCTGATGGATGACTGGCGATAGCGAGTGACCCAGCGGGTGCCCGAGCAGCGCAAAACGGCTCACGCTTCAGGCTCCTCGCCTCGAGTGATCTCACTCACCGTGCTCCGCACGGAACCGACGCCCAGGCGCACCTCGAGCTCATCCCCGGGTCGCAGCTCATCTGCGCGCTTGATGATGCGCTCGCCCTTGGCGGCGATAGCGTAGCCACGCCCGAGGATACGCAGCGGGGAGAGCCCATCGAGCTGCGTCGCGCGCAGGCTGAGTTCGTCTCTGCGTGCGTCGAGAGCTTGCTGCGTGCGCTCGACTAGGCTGCGCCTGAACTCCGAGTGCTTCTGGCGCTCGCGCTGGAGCCGCGTGAGCATGCTGCTCTGCAGCTGGGCTTCGAGCGGCGCGAGCTTGAGGCGGGTGCGGGCCAATACTGCTTTGGGGTCGCGCAGCAGCAGGCGCCGCTCGAGCGCGGTGAACATCACGCGCTGGCGCTTCAGGCGCTGGGTGATATGAGCCTCTAGGCGCTCGTTCAGGTCGTCTACTTCTTGAGCGCGCTCACCGAGCATGCGCAGGGGATCACCCAGGCGTCGCTCCAGGCGATCAAGCACCTGCTGGTCGTCCTTGAGGCGATGCCGCACGGCTTGCAGCAGGTGGCGTTCCGCGTCTCGCAGTTCGCGTTTTTGGGTGACCCGGTCGGCGACGACCAGCTCTGCCGCCTGGGATGGAGTTGCCGCGCGGATATCTGCGACCAGGTCGGTCAGGCTCAGATCGACCTCGTGCCCCACGGCGCTCACGATCGGCACCCGCACTGCCGCCAAGCGGCGCACGAGACGCTCGTCGTTGAAGGCCATCAGATCCTCGCCGGAGCCGCCACCCCGCCCGATGATCAACACGTCGAGTCGCGGGTGCCGCTCCACGAGGTCGATGGCGTGCAGCAAGCTCCGCACCGCCTGCTCGCCTTGAACCTGAGCAGGCGAGAGCACGATGTGGGCACCGCCACGCCGAAACGCGACGGTGATGATGTCGTGAATCGCGGCGCCGTGTTCGCTCGTGATCACCCCGACGACTCGCGGCGAGCTTGGCAGCGGGCGCTTGCGCTCATCCGCGAACAGACCCTCTGCAGCAAGCTTGAGCTTGAGGCGTTCCAGCGCCTCGAGCTGTGAGCCGCGGCCAGCAGGGCGCAGGCGATCAACGACGAACTGCAGGCGCCCCCGAGGGATCCACAGATCGGGTTTGCCTTGAACCTGGACCCGCGCGCCGTCTTGCAAGTACCGCCACGCTCGGGTCGCGTTCATGCGGTACATCACGCTCTCCACCACGGCGCCCTCCTCGACGTCCTTCAGGGAGAAGTAGACGTGGCCGTTCTGTGAGCGCTTGAGGTGAGCGATTTCACCTTCGATCCACACCCGACCGACGCTGCGGCTCAAGGCGTGTTTCATGCGACGAGCTAGCTCGGAGACCGCAATGATCGCTTCCTGCTCGTCGTTCACGCGGGCTGTATAGCAGGCGTGGGCCAGACTCGGGCATACTGCGGACCAGATGGACCCCAAGGACTCGGATCGCGCACAAATCCTCCGCCGGCGCGCTTTTTTCGTTAGCTCCGCGCTGACGGCGCTGGGTTGCAACAACTCCGGGCGGCCGCCGGAAGGTCAGCCGTCCTCGACGACTGACCCGACGACGCCACCCGTTGCAACCGCGCCCCCGACAGCGACTTCCACGGCGACCGCTGAACCGACGGCTAGCGCGAGCGCGACTCCAGAGCCGCCAAGCGAGGGACCGGACCTGAGTACGCCGGAGGGCGTAGGCGAGGTCGCGGCGGAGAACTACAAGCGGCTTCGTGAAGCCGTCGGGGAAATCCGGAAGAGCATCACGGAGCTTGGCGCCACACTGCCTGATTCCTGCAGAGTCACGGACCAGGCGTGTGACCTGCAGTGGCGGAAGCTGGCCGAGGGACTGCTCGAAATCGATCAATCGATCCGGCGCCTCCCGCCACGCTGCGGCGGGTCGAGTGAAGAGGCCAAAGC
>JBFXBK010000274.1:0-12367 GCA_050183255.1 Polyangiaceae bacterium
TTCGGGGTCATCGATCCACTCGTCCAGGTTCCCGACCATGTCGTAGGCGGCGTCGTTGCCCCAGACGCTCTTGCACTCGCTCGTGGCCCCGGTCTTGCGCAGGAGCGGTACTGCGCTCGAAGACACCTGATTCAGGCGCGGATCGAGGTGCCCCCGCGACGCATCGTCGTGCAGCACAGCCGCCGGGTGCGCCTCGCGAAACACATTGCACTTCTTGGCCTCGTACTTGTCGCCGTACGGAAACTGTCGCTGGCGCTCACCTTGGCAGGCTGTGACCCACTCGGCCTCCGTGCACAGCCGCTTGCCCGCGTTCCGGCACGCCTTCTGGGCGTCATGGGCGGTCATGTAGCCGTTCGGTAGCACGCCAGGCGCGCTCACCGCCTTCGGCTCATACGTCTCGGTCAGCTGCCATCCAGCGGGGAACGGCACCGGCTTCGCCCGCGCCTGTTCGGAGCCCACCTCGAGCGCCTGCTTGCGCCAGGTACCAAACTCGCGCTTCGCCTTGCGCCCTTCCGGCGAGTAGTACGGGCTCAGCACCCGTCCCTGAGCCGTATCGACGAGCTGCGCCTCGTAGCGGTCGATGCAGTACTTGCCGCGGATATCGACCATATCCGCAGGGCAACGCGACGTACTGCCGACCTGGGGGATACCCGCCTGAGGTGCTAGCTGGGGCGCCTCAGGCGGCGCCTTGTCTCCACCATCCGGCAAATAGAGCAGCTTCGGAGAAGGAGCTGGGGGTGGGTCGGGCACCACGATCAGCGGCGACTCGTCCTTCTTCGGCTCGTCTACGAGTGGGTCGTCACAACCGCCGGTCAGGAGCAGCATCGCGCCGACGCCGAGCGCCAGGGCAGACAAACGTCGAATGCCGCCTGCACCCCGAGGGCGCGGCGGCGTCATGAAACGACGAACTGACATCGGACGAAGCCGCTCGTCAGGCGGGCTCTGATCAGCCCGTGCGACCGCGGTAAACGATCAGACCGTGGGTCAGGTCGTAGGGGGACACAGCCACGCGCACCCGGTCTCCGGGGAGCACACGAATGTGGTGACGGCGCATACGCCCGGAAAGCTGAGCGCGCACCGTTGCGTCGCCCTGATCGAGCTTGATGGTGTACTGGCCACCACCGAGGGCATCCTGAATGGTGCCCTCCATTTCCAAAAGATCGCCTTTACTCATGCTGTATTGCTCTGCGAAGGAACGCTGAAAAAGCCGGGCGGAACCTGGCACAAGGACGCCCGAGTTTCAAGGTATGACACTGAGGGCGTAAGACCGGTAGCCGCAGCTTGTCGCCTGGCCTGCTGTCTCTGAAGCTGCGGCGTGTTAATTACGCCCCGCAGTCACGGGGTCGTGTCGACACCGTGACGACGCACGGAGAGCCTTGTGTTTGCCTGCACTTTGTTCGACTTCAACGGCGTTCTCGTGGACGACGAACGCGTCCACCTCGCCGCCTTTCAGGACACCCTCGCCCCCCTGGGGATAACTCTCAGCGAGGCGGAGTACTGGGAGAAGTACCTAGGTTTCGACGATGTCGGCGCGTTCGAGGCGGTCCTGCGCGCACACGGCCAAGCGGCGGATCGCGCCCGCGTCGACGAGCTCGTGCGCGCGAAGTTCCCGATTTACATGCGACGCGCCGAGCAAAGCCTGCAGGTTTTCGAAGGTGCCGCGAACCTGGTCGCACGTTGCGCAGATTTCGGCCCCGTCGGTGTGGTGAGCGGCGCGCTGCGCCCGGAGGTTGAGCTGGGTCTCCGAGTGTTGGGGGTGAGGAGCCACGTCCAGTTCATCGTGGCGGCGGAAGACACCCAAGTGTCCAAGCCAGATCCTGAAGGCTACTTGATGGGCCTCCGCAAGCTGCGCGAGCAGTTGCCAGCGCTCGAGCCCCATCAGGTACTGGTGATCGAAGATTCGATCAGCGGCATCGAGGCAGCAAAGTCAGCAGGGCTAACGTGTGTCGCTGTTGCCCACAGCTACCCGGAGAGCGAACTACGGAGCGCTGGCGCCGACGCGGTCACGGCGCATGTCCGCGACATCGATCAGGCGCTGCTCGAGCGCAGCGCAACCCACGCAGGAACCTGAATGGGATCCCGGCGTCTCCTGTGCCGCACCTTGGCGGCGGCTGCGAGCCTTGGTGCACTCGGCATGAGTCCGCCTGCTAGCGCAGACCACCAGATCCAGTTGCTACCGCATGAATCCGCGTGGCAATACTTGGGGCAGACGAGGCCCTTCGAGGATCAAACAACCTGGCCCAGGCGCGGCGCGATTCGCGGCATGACGATCGGGCCGATTGAGAGTTCGCTGCATCCAGGCCTCGGCTATGGCAGCGACGCGTACCAGCGCACATTGCGAGAGACGCGGCGCCTGGGTGGAAACTGGGTCTCCCTCACCCCCTTCGGCCGGGTCTGGGACTTGAAGTCCACCGGAGTCGATCCGACATTCGAGGCGCCGTTCGCGGAGAACTACGTGGCGATCCAGCACGCTGTGGAGCAAGCCCACGCTCAAGGCCTGCGCGTGATGCTGGTGCCGCACCTGTGGGTGGAGAGCGGCGAGTGGCGCGCGGAGATCGATCCCGAAGACGACGCGGGCTGGGAGCGCTGGGCGAAGAGCTACGGTGCGTATTTGCTGGGCTGGGCGAAGCTCGCGGAGGCAACCCACGTCGACCTGCTCAGCCTGGGAGTGGAGCTTCGCAGCTGGGTAACGACCACGCGGGCGCCGTCGTTCAGTGCGTTGATCGCGAAGGTGCGACAGGTCTACTCGGGGCCCATCACCTACGCCGCAAACTGGGACGACGTCGACCAGACGGTGATCCTCGGGGAACTGGACGTGATCGGCGTGAATGCGTTCTTTCCCCTGGCCGACAAAGAGGGCAGCGACGTCACGCGGCTGCTCGAAGGCGCCCGGGACGTGAGCAAGAAGATCGGCGAGCTCGCCAAAGCCTGGAGCAAGCCCGTCGTGTTCACGGAGATCGGCTACACGACGCGCACGGATCCGGCGATCAAGCCCTGGGAGTGGCCGGACAACATGAAGGACGTGCAGATCAACCAGGAGGCGCAGGCGGACGCCTACGCTGCGCTGATCGCGCCACTGATCGACGAGCCGTGGTTCGTTGGCTACTTCGTGTGGCGCATGTACGCGGACCCCGACGATCTCTCCCCGGAGGCGGAGTGGGGCTTCAACCCGCGGGGCAAGACGTCCGAGCTCATCGTCAGGGATGCGTTTGCGGCGAGCTGGGCGAGTGACGGTTCGTTTGAGATTGGGTCGGCGCTGGCGACGCCGGCGAGTGAGGCGGTGGGGAAGTATTAGGGCAAGGGCGTGAGGGAGCGCGAGGGCGTGAGGGAGCGCGAGGGCGTGAGGGAGCGCGAGGGCGTGAGGGAGCGCGAGGGCGTGAGGGAGCGCGAGGGCGTGAGGGAGCGCGAGGGCGTGAGGGAGCGCGAGGGCGTGAGGGAGCGCGAGGGTGAATGCCTTGGCTCGCTCGCGGCGCGAGCATCGCTGCGACTTGGAGGCTGAGAGGGGCATTTTATTTCCTGGCGGATTTTTTGGCTTGCCGGCGTGCTCGGTCGTGTCCAGGCCGGGGCCGGGCAACGCCCGGTGCTCGCTGCGCTCGCAGCCTGGAGGTGCGCATCGGGCGCTCGGGTCCGGACCTGAGCAAGCAGCTTCGGCGAGCGCAGTCCTCGATAGCGCTGAACGTGGCTGAAGGGTCCTACAGTCGGGGCCGGAACCGGCAGGTGCGCTATCACACGGCGCTGGGCTCAGCGCGCGAGACACTGGCGTGTCTGGAGGTTGCGGTCGCGTTGGGTGTGCTGGCGGAGCTTGATGCGCAGCTGGTGGCGCGCTTCAACCGCATCATCGGCACGTTGGTTCGGCTTGCTGGCGCCGCCTGATTGGCTTTCGGCGCCCCTCCCCCCCGAACCACTGCGCGGAGCCTTGGAACGTACTAGGCTCCGCGCGGCTCGGGTGTGAGCCGCTGCAAGCGAGAGTTCCAAGATGTCCCTGTTTCGCAAGAGCGTCGAGGCGATGGTTGGGTATGTGCCCGGTGAGCAACCGAAGGCCGGCACCAAGATCATCAAGCTGAACACCAACGAGAATCCGTATCCGCCGAGCCCCAATGTGCTGCCGGCGATTCAGGCAGAGCTCGAGCACGGAGCGGCGCGGCTCCGGCTCTACAGCGACCCGCATGCGACGCTCCTGAGGGAGGCGGCGAGCGAGGTAACGGGCGTTCCGGCAGATCAAATTCTCCACGGAAATGGCTCTGACGAACTCTTGGCGCTGCTGTTCCGCGCGTTTCTCGAGCCGGGTGACAGCATCGCGTATCCCTACCCGACTTACGTGCTGTACCGCACGCTGGCCGCGGCTGCGGGCGCAGAAGTGCAGACGTTCGACTTCGACGCCGACTTCAACCTACCGGAAGCGCTCAGCGGCTGTGACGCGAAGCTTGTCTTCGTCGCGACGCCCAACTCACCGTCGGGTACTCAGCACTCGACGGACAAGCTGCGTGCCCTCGCGCGGAGCTTGAAGCACGGCGTGCTGGTGGTGGACGAGGCGTACGCCGCCTTCAGCCCGACGAACGCGCTCGAGCTCGCAACGAGTGAGCCCAACGTGGTCGTGCTGCGCACCTTTTCCAAGAGTCATTCCCTTGCGGGAATGCGCCTCGGCCTCGCCTTCGCGTCGCAGGAGATCATCACGGGGCTGAACAAGGTGAAGGACTCCTACAACCTCGACCGGCTGGCTATCGTCGCTGGCGCCGCGAGCCTTCGGGACACCGCATGGACGGCTCAAAACGTGGCCAAGGTCGTGAAGACCCGGGAGCACCTGATCGCGGGTCTGACGGAGCTTGGCTACCAGGTGCTGCCCAGCTCAGCGAACTTCGTCTTCGCTCGCGCACCGATTTCTGCCGCAGGAAAGAGCCGCGTAGAGCTTGCGCGGGGCGCCTTCGAGCACCTGAAGGCGAACGGGATTTTGGTGCGTTACTTCGCGGAGCGCCTGTTGGATGATGGGCTCCGCATCACGGTGGGTACGGACGACGAGATCGCTAGCCTACTCACCTGCCTCAAAGACTACGCTGGCTGAACGCCGCGCTGTGGAAGCACAAGGAAACATCATGGCCGAAGACTTCGAGTTCCAAGACCTCACGGAAGAAGAACTGCTCAGCGCGATCTCGCTGCTCAAGCTGCTGGCAGCGAGCGACGGCGTCGTGAGTGAGGGCGAAGCCCAGGAGATGCGCATCTTCGCCGACCACATCGGCCCGGATCACTACGACGAGCTGAACGACAAGCTAGAGGCCCTCGACCTCAGCGAAGACGGCGTGAAGAAGCTGGCCCAAGGTATCGCCCGCCAACCGGCACGCGAACTCATCTTCGGCGAAATCTTCCAGCTCGCGACCGTTGGCACCATCGACGACAAGGAGAGCGAGCTCCTCGACTGGCTCAAGCTGACCTGGGGCCTCGAGGAGTAGTCACTTCACCTCGAAGTACGGTCGCTCTGGCGCGAAGAACCAGGCCATGACGAACTGCCGCCAGGCGAGGGGTGCGCGTTCGCCGAGGTAAGAGCAGGCCAGCATGTAAGTAGCGGCGCGCGCTTGCATGGGGAGTTCCTTCAGCACCTTTTCCATGCGGGCGGTGTCCTTGAGGCCCTCCGCGTCGTTGTCCAACAGGCCCAAGACCAGTGCGCTGGCATCTCCCAAGCGCAACCTCGCCACCTGCGCGTAGGGTTCTAAATCCATACGGAACCGGGCTGCGAGAGCGAGTGACGGCATCAGGGTGTCGCCATCGACGCCTTCCTCGGGCTTCAAAGCCGCGGCGCGTGCGACCAGGTCTTCCGGCGCCCCTTGCGATGCGCCAACGAGTCTCAAGACGCGGGGCAACCACGCTGGGTCTAAGTCGACTTCCTCGAGCGCTTTGCGAAATTCTCCGCGATGAATCCAGTAGTTACTCCGATTCGCTGCGTTGAGGGCCGATCCGCTCTCGATAGCTACCATCTGGTCGAGAGAGCTAGACTCCTCTCGGAGGACGGCCATACCTAGGCTTGCATCGGTGACACGCCTAAGACGAGCGAGCAAGAGGACGGTCTCGTCGCGAAAGCCCGGCGCATCCTTGCGGAGCGCCTCCAAACTCGCCCGGGCAGACGCATAGTCTCCGCGGTCAAGCTGACCCCAGGCAACCGCATTGCGAAGCCAGGGATCCTTCGGGAAACGCTGGAGCGCGACCTCGTACGCGGCCGCCTCCGCGCCCGGGTCGTCAATGCAACGCGCCCGCAGATAGCTGAGCCCCGAGTTGTCCGGATGGAGGTCTGCAAGCCGGCGCTGGCCTTCGCAGACTTCCGGCAAAGTCCCATGCATCCGGGCGATGTCTTGCTGTTGACGCAGCGTCTCGATCTCTAGCGGATCGCGGGCGAGTCGGCGCTTGAAGAATTCCTCTGCGTTTGGCTGCCAACTCGCTAGCTCGAGCCAACCGCGGAACGAAGGCGCGGTGGCATCGTCATACATCGCGTGCCCCTCGATCATGCGCTGACTCTCGGGTTCGCTCACGATCCCAACCAACATGCGCGCTGAGGTGCTTCGAAACACCCCAACGACCTGGTGTTCGATCCCACCCGTCGGCACGCTCAGGGTCTCGGGCGGTGTCTCGAGCGTGTACTCTGCTTTGGACAGGTACCAAAGCGGCGCCCCCAGCAGGCGGCTCGGCTTGTTCGGCTCCTTCCGTCCGTAGCTCACGCTCCACTCATCCAGGACCGCGGCCCCGGCTACGTTGTAGATGTAAACGCCGCCGGCCTCTGCCACATCAAACGCTTCGGACTCGATCGACTCGCCATGAGCGTAGGTTTCGATCTGCAGGCTGCGCAGCGCAGGCACTCGCAGTCGCTCCGTCGCACCTGGATCGAGCTCCACGCGGCGTCCAGCAACGTGGACCGTCACGGGACACTCGAGCCCATTCAGAACCACGACCTCCGAGGTCGCACCTGCGCCGCAGAAGGCCACGACGCAGCCGAGGATCCCGCTGGCGACAGCGAAACGCGCAATCCCTGGACCGACCCCATCACCCAGAAGAAAGCGATCCCAAAGCCCCAAGCGCTTGCGCCGTGGGCGCTCGCTTCCCGGAGTGCGGCTCGGGTAGCGCTTCGGCACGCTAGCGAGTTCGGGCGCTTCGGCGATCGGCGTTTCCTCGCGCAAATGCTGAGCGACCAGCTCTTCAGCCTCCAGCAGCGCCTCGAGCGCTTCGTCCCGCAACGCGGCCAGCACCGCGACACACTCCAGGTACCAGGGCTCACCCAGGCGTACCCAGTCGAAGGGATCACTCTCCACCGGTGGCTTCAGATCGAAGCGCTCACGCAGCAACTCCTCCCACCGCTCGACCCCGAGGCGTTCCGCAATCACCTTCGGCAGCACGACGCCGTCCCGCTCAACACGTATTCTCCGCAGCACGCTGTGAAGCTCGGTACCCGCCTCCGCGATGCGTCGCCGAGCACTCTTCGTCACTCGACGACTCGACAACGCTAGGACCATCTCGTTTTGCCAACCGAGGTAGGCATCCGTCAAGTCAGCCGCGGTATGACTCGCGTAGTGCAGGAGGCGCAGCAAGCGCTGGAGGTACTTCTCCCAGCCGTGCCCCAGGCAACGCGCAGCGTCGAGGTGAGCTCGGCGACACGCTAGATCATGCGACGCCAGCTCTGTTTCCCCGGCTTGAGCTATTTCCTCAGGGTAAAGCGCATCGAGCGCTGCTAGAACCGCTCCGCGCTTAGGCAGTGCCGAAGCTCGCTCCCCGAACAGCTCTTGAGCATCGTCCGCCGCCCGGGCCGGGCAACGACCAAGGTAGGCTCCCCGGTAGCGCACTTCATAGACTCGGCGCTGAAAGCGATTCCGTACGGCTCGAGCGGCATCCCTCGCGGTAGCCAACACCAAATCTCCCGCACCCGGCGCGCGTTCGTAGATGTAGTCCGTGAGTTCGGAACGCAGCGCGGCGGGGTCTTTAAAGAGCAACCAAGCAGACCTCGAGTCTTCGGAGCTTGAGACGAATCGCCGCTTCGCGTTCGCCTCGCGGTCCACGGTAGCAGGGTGACTCGCCCACATGCGCTCCGGCGCCTCGAACTCGCTACCAAAGACGCGGCGGGCGGCGACATTCGCAGCGCCTGACACCCGCCTCCCGTGATCGTCGAGTGCCTGCTCGAGTTCTTCGAGGACGAGGCGCTGGACTTCAAAGATGTCCGGCAACTGAACACCGTGCGCCCGCGCTTCGAACGTAGCGATGACCCCCGCCTCGTCGAGCGCCCGGTCGGCCTGCTCCAAGCGGTGCAGCGTGTGGACCAGTGACTCGCTCCCTGCGATGGCCACCGCGACGCGGTCCGCCTGGAGCTCCATCTCTCGGCTCAATGAACGCTCCACCAGCAGCACGACCATGAAGGCGCTTTCGACCACCGCCCGCAATGCCCAGAGTGCCAAGCGGAACACGGGGCCGAGCACGGGGATCCGGATGCGCTCTCGACTCAGGATGAACTCGTCGAAGCGGTCGCGACCGCGGACGACCTGGTCGACGATCCCCTGCGCAACGTACACCCAGCGCCCAACCGCCATCGATCGCTGAGCGAAGTGACCCAGTTCATGGGCGATCGCCGCCTTGAACTCGCTCAAGTTGAGCACGTTCACCAGCCCTATGCCTATCTCGAGGTTCTTCTTCGCGGGCACGAACAGGTTGAGCAGCGAGGTGTCGAAGAACACCGCCGCATTTACCCGTGCGGAAATATAGACCCGATGAGGGCGAGGTGCGCCTGCCTCGTCCGCCAAACGGTAAAGGAATCGGAAGAGCTCCGGTTCGTCGGTCGCATCCACTTCGAACAGGCCCGTGGGAGCGACTGTCTGTCGTCGGAAGAAAGCTTTCAGCAGCAGCGCCGCGAAAATCAGCGCCAAGATCCCGAATCCGGCTCCGCGCAGCGTGTTCATCGCACCATGGCCGAAAGAGACGACCAGATTCTGGTATGCGGAGTAGACGAACCAGGCGCTGAGGGCGAGGTATCCAGTCAGAAAGAGCAAGAGCGCCGAGACCGCCACCCAGACGCGCAGCTGATAAGCGAAGGCGGCCCGCGTTACGTCCCCTGGGACGTCGACAGGCGACTCTGGGTAGAGTTCCGCCGCACTGGACTCCGACAGCGCACCTTCGGATAACTTCGTCATTCCACAGAGAAATACGGCCGCTCGGGAGCGAACAACCAGTTCATGGCAAAGCGGCGCCACTCGAGCGGCGCCGCATCGCCGAGGTAGCTGCAGGCAACGACGTAAGCAGAGACGCGAACTTCCAGTGACAGCTTGCTCAGCTGGGTGTCAATCTCGGCGGGCTTCGCGAGCAGAATCAGGGCACGCAGGGCATGGTCGCCACCATGGATCAGCAGCACGCCGTTGCGGTACACCGCGCGCACGAACCAAAAGCACAGGAAGAAGTAGAAGGCGACAAAGCCAACCAACGCGAGCAGGGCAAGCCGCGCGTGCCAGCGATAGCGGGCGCTGGGCCTCGTGAAGTCCTTGGGCACATTGGCAGGGCCCGGCGGGTAGAGCGGTGCCTCGTCGCTGGGAGAGCGCATAGCCCGCGAGTAGAGCACGCTGACAGCCAGAGGCCACCAGCATCTCAGCCCTGAGTGCTCGCTTGCTTCCGCGAGGTCTCAGCGCCCGCCGTCGATAGGTGGCTCAGAGTCCGCACGGCTCCCACCTCCCCACACCGCCGTCCCATCCACCCAGCAGAGCGCCCTCACCCCGGAAAACGGCCGATCCACTCCGGCCGTCTCCCACCCGGCACCCCAAGCCAGCGTTGACGCGCTGAATACTTGGTCTTCGGCGAAGGAGTCGGTCGCGAGTTTGGGGGGGAGGAGCACCCCGGGGTCGTGGAAAGCGGGAACATCTCCCCGCGCCTCGTGTTGCACTCCAAGTGAGATACGGAGTGCTCTGCGCGCTGCTCGCGCTGTCACTCGGCGGCGCCGCCCTCACGCTCGGCGGCGTTCATCTGTTGTGGCTTTGGCCTGCGCTCTCGCTCTACGTGACGGCGATCGCCTACTTCGAGAACCAACCTCGGTGGCTCGGCAAGCGGCCCGACGGCTCACTCAGCTGGTGGAGCTGGGCGCTCCTGGGTCCGTGGATCAGCTTCTCACTGGCGGTCGCTTGGGCGCTACGGCTCGTGAGTCGTGAAACGCCTCACGCAGAGCTGGGTGGCCTGCGTTTCGGTCGCCGACTGGGCGCCAGTGAATTACCGCGCGGCATCTTTCAAGTCATCGACCTCACGGCAGAGTTGCCGGAGCCCAGATGCCTGCGCTCGAAAGGCTACGTATGTATACCGATGCTCGACACGCGCAGTCTGCAGGCGCACGAGCTGATCACGCGGCTATCTAGCGTCGCAGGCGATGACGCTACCTATGTGCACTGCGCCCAAGGTCACGGCCGCACCGGCCTGGTCGTCGCGGCGCTCCTCTTGATGCGAGGCACTGCGAACACACGGAGTGAGGCGCTCGCGCTGATCCGCGCGGTACGACCGGCGGTGCGCTTGAGCAAAGAACAGCACGCGACGTTAGGCCAGATCGCCGAGCTACTCAGCAGCCCAGCGTCTTGAGCCTACTTCCCCAGGCACTCGACGTTGTTCGCTTCGCAGGCGTCCAAGGAGTCATACAAGGCGAAGCAGTGAACGCCCTCGCAGGCGCAGCCGATCAGTTCCTCACAGCCGCCTCCCGTCCAGCGGAACCCCAGCGAGTCTGCGCAGTCACCGGTTGCTTGAGCAATGATTGGGTTGCAGCGGGGGAAGACGCACATCTCTTCGCAAACGCTCGTCCCGCTGGGCATGCACACGCTGCAGCCTTCGTCGCAGCACTCACCACTGCACGGGAGCTGCCCACAGCGCGTCGTCTCCGCCTCGTTGCTGCCCGAGGTGCAACCGCCCAGCGCCACACAGAGCAAACACCCTAACCCCCAAACCCAGCTGCGAGCCATGCGCAGGAGCATGACACGTTCCTGCGTCATGCCCCAGCGCTTCCGCACAGCAACGCGATGGTAACTGGCGTTAGAAACCTAACGGCGGCGCGTTAGCCCGCGGCGGGCTCCACCAGGCAAGCCTTGCCGGCTCCACCAGGGTCGGTCACGCACACGAAACCGTTGGAGCAGTCGCTGTTGTCCTGACAGGGACTGAGGCAGACCTTGCCTGCACCCGCCAGCTCCACGCACACGCCCTGACCGCAGTCGGAGCTCGAGCCACACTGGTAGCTGCAGATCCCGGTCTTGCCCTGAGCGTTCGCGTTAAGCACCAGGCAGGCGTAGCCCGCGCACTGCGCGGCGCTTGCTTGATCGCACTCCGCCTCCAGCGCATCGCTAGTCAGCTCGCCGGTGCACACACCTTGCGGGTGACAGCGGGCCAGCTCAGAAGCGCAGTCCAAGCTCTTGGAGCACGCCTCGCCCTTGAGCGCCGTCCCCCGCGTTTCGCTCCCGCCGTCGTCACTGCCACACCCGGGCAACGCCCACACCACACCCAGCGCCAGGAGCGCCCCAATCCGTTTCGTCATCTCATACCCTCCAAAGAAAGTAAGCGCGGTGCTTGAAGACACCGCGCGGCGAGCTTCAGCAAAGCTCGGGCCAATGCCAATGGCGTCGTTTACCACGAGCAAACGCGAGCGGCGTGAACTAAGCGGCGCGAGCCGGTGTCACCGCATGTTCCTGTGGAGCGAACGCTTCAGCGGGGGATCTCTGGCGTTTCCATCGGGATCCGTCCGTCAACTCCGGGCCCGCCGTGCACGACCCGCCGAGCGGTTGAGCTGATTTCCACGTAGGAATCCTTCCGGGAGGAGCAGGGGCGCTCGTGAGGTGGAGGCTCACGTGACACGCGCACGGGAAGCCGGCAGCGTGGACGCGACTCCAGGTGCGAACGTGGGTTCGCGCCTGGGAGCGCCCGATTGGGCTCAATTAGTCGCGGCTTTTTACCGATCGTAGTCAGGCAGCGGCAGATCCGCGCCTCGCGAAGCAGCCAACCTCGCCACCTCCCGCCGAGTGGTTTAACCTCCCGCGCTGCCTGCGTGGCGCGTTTGGCGCCGCCCTCTTGCTGCCCTTGAGTTTTGAAGTGAAGTCCCTCGACGCGAAACTGGTCCAGCTGATCCAAGACCCCCGGGACTTGCCGTTCCTGCATTTGATGTTGCAGTGCGCGGTGGTCGCTTGCTGCGGCATCGGGCTGTTCTTCGCGAAAGGCTACTTTTGGTACCTGGTGCCCGTGTACTGGGTGCTCTGGTTCGCGTGGGTCGTGGACCGCTTCATCTTGATGCTGCACTGCACGTCGCACCGCATGCTGTTCAAGAAGCAGTACCGCGCGCTCAACTACGTGATCCCGTGGCTGCTTGGCCCTTTCTTCGGGGAAACGCCGGAGAGCT
>JBFXBK010000275.1:0-12351 GCA_050183255.1 Polyangiaceae bacterium
CTGTTCAGCGTGATGTTCAGCGCGCTCAAGAATGACTTCGCGCCGGGGCGCTTCGCCAAGTGGTGCGCGCTCAGCGTGCTCACGCTGGTGGCTTTCGCCTGCCCCGTCGCGCAAATGGTGCTGTTCGGCAAGACAGACTACCGACGGCCGGCGGACGCAGTCGTGGTGTTCGGCGCACGAGTGTATCCGAACGGAAAGCCGTCATTGGCGCTGGCGGATCGCGTGCGCACCGCGAGTCGCCTGGTGACCTCAGGAGAAGCGGAGTGGCTTGTGGTATCGGGCGGCCCCGGGGATCGGGGCACCCATGAGACGCTTGCCATGCGCCGCCTCGCGATCCGCATGGGTGTCCCCGCGAATCGCATCGTGGTGGACAGACAGGGGTTAACCACCAACGACACCGTGCAAAACTCCGTGCCGATCCTCAAACGCATCGGCGCAAAGCGCGTGCTCGCGGTGAGCCACTTCTACCACCTGCCGCGCATCAAGTTGGCCTACCAGCGCGCCGGGGTAGACGTGTATACGGTGCCAGCGACCGAATCACGCAGACTGCGAAAATTGCCCTGGTTCATGACTCGAGAGGTCGCGGCGCTGTGGCTCTACTACGTGAGCCCGCTGACGTAGGCGGCCCAGCGGTGCAGACCTCTGTCAGCCTTCTAGACCCGAGAGCGGACCGGCGTTGTACTCCGCCAGGCCAAAGCTCTGCACCGGCACGTCGAGCGCGTTCAAGAGGCTGACCAACAGCTGATTGTGTGCGACGCCATCGTACTGCAGGTAGCGGCCCATCTTGAAGCGCCCGGCGCCACCGCCAGCAATCAAGAACGGCATGTCCTTGTGCGAGTGATTATTCCCCGTGGAAACTTCGCTGCACCAGACGATGAGCGTGTTGTCCAGAACGGTACCATCACCTTCGGGGATGGCATCGAGCATCGACATCAGGTACGCGAGCTGTTCGCTGAACCAGGCGCCGCGCTTGACCAGCTGGCCGCGCGCGTCCGCGTCACTCGGGCCCGCGTGGCTCAGGGAGTGACCAGAGCCCATACTGCCAAGCCACGGGAAGCGGATGTCGTTGATGGCGTTCGAAAACTGGATGCTTGCTACGCGCGTGAGGTCGCAGCGAAACGCCATGGCCAGGAGCTCTAGCTGGAGCTGGGTCACGCGAGGCATCTCGTTCTCGTCGTCGACGGCGAGCTCGCCTGGATCCGGAGGCTTCACGCAGCCGTTCCCCGCGTCCGTTCCGCCGGTTCCCGTGCCGGAATTGGCCGCCAGCTGGAGACGCTGCTCGAGCTCCCGTACCATTTCGCCGTGAGCCTCAAGCTTCTGCCGATCCTCGGCGCTTACCCGCTGATTGAGCAGCGAGAACTGCCCTTGCACCGCGTCGAGCACGCTCTTGCGCTTATCGAATTGCACCAGGCGTTCATCGGGATCACCTGCAAACCCACTGAATAGCCGTGACCAAACCTGGTGCGGATCGTTGATCGGTGGCAGCGGACTACCGGGAGCACCGTAGACGATGCGCGCGCGGACCTCAGCCGCCGTGGCGCGTATCCCAAGCTCGAGGCTGGGGAGCGCCGTCACCACACCCAGGTGATCGACGTACGCCTGATCGACGCTCTGGCCGTTGGCCCAACCGGCGGTCGAGCCGCAGCCGTCTGCGAAGTCGCCCTCCTGGAGCTCAGTACCGGTGAATAACCCACCGATCCCCCGTTGATGCGGGCCTCCGGGCCCGGTGCTGGTGACCTTTAGATCGATGCCCTTGAGCAGCAGCAGCTTGTCCCGCCACGCCTCGAGGGGTGCCAGCATCTCGCCTAGCACGAAGTCGGTTTCACCACCGGCAGTTGGCCAGAACGCATCTTCGATGGTGCCGTTGGGGTTATACATCAGCACCAGACGCTTGATCGGCGGTGGCGTCCCAGCGTCGACTTCCAGGCTGTGCAGCAAGGGCAAACCAAGGGCGATACCGCCCGCACCCTTGAGAAACGCTCGGCGCCGCAGCGTAGCCTGCTTCCGCGCGGCAAAGCCACTCATGCCTGCTTGCCTATCAGTCACTGGGCGCTTGTTGGTCACTGGGCGCTTGTTGGTCACAGGCCGCTTGTTGGTCACAGGCCGCTTGCTAGTCACAGAGCACCGTCCTGACTGCCGGGGCGGCGATAGCGGAAAGCGTCGCTCAGCGTAATCGCGACCAGGAGCTCCTTGAGCTTACCTCCAGACGCTTGAAAAGCGTCGTGCACTTGCTGCAGGCTGCAACCGTCCGCGTCGTTCTCCACTCGACCGGTGGCATAGCGGTACCACTGAGTGGCGATGCAGTCCTCCACCTGCGCGCTGTCGGCTAGGCGCTTGGAGAGCTGGACGGCGCCGTTGAACCTACCATTCAGGCGCTCTTCCGTGGCCTCCAGCACTTGACCCGAGGCGTCGATCGGAATTCCGAATTCATCCGCGCGGAACCGTCCGAGCTGGTCGTAGTTCTCGAGACCGAAGCCGA
The DNA here is from genome assembly GCA_050183255.1 of Polyangiaceae bacterium. GTDB lineage: Bacteria > Myxococcota_A > Polyangia > Polyangiales > Polyangiaceae > JAHBVY01. The sequence continues at coordinate 2,480 of JBFXBK010000275.1, forward strand.
TGCCGTCGATCTTCTTGTGGCAGTCGATACAGCCGGGTATCGAAGTGTGGTCCGCGAAGCGCTCGCGGGTGGTGAGGTTGGGGTTGGGGTCAGGCGGTGTTTGATCGACCGTTGGCGGAGGCGGGTCGATGGGTTGACACAGGATCTGCTCGCGCACGAACACGCCTCGCTTGATGGGCGCTGACTGATCGGGGTGAGAGAACATGGCGAGCAGCGCTGGCTGAGTGAGCAATCCGGCGCGCTCCTTCGGGTCCAGTTCGACCCTCACGAAGCCTTCCGCGGGCGCTTCGACGCCGTAGAGCTTGGCGAGCTCCGCGTCCACGTAGACCACCGGCGACGTGAACAGATCGTGTACGGTGCCCTCACCGTCAAAAACAACTTCCCCAAGGAAACGCTCGAGGGAACCGCGCCACGACGCGGGCAATTGCATGGAGTTGAAGCTGACCCCGGTGTTTACCCCGGGCGTTTCTTCGCGCACGACGCTGTCCAGGCGGTCCAGTCCGAGCCACTGGCGGTTGAAATCGAGGGCAACTTCCCGCGCGCGCGGATCCTCGAGCATGCGTCGCGCCTGGGCCTCGATTTGGTCCGCGGTGCGTAGCTCGTCCTGGTCGGCTGCCTGGAACAGCTCATCGTCCGGCGTGGTGTTCCAGAGGAAGTACGAGAGGCGCGAAGCCATCTCGTAGGAGCCAAGCTGAACAGCGCCGGTCTCCGCGGTGGCCACGGATATCGACTCGGGACGATACAGGAATTGCGGCGACTGCAGCAGCGCCTGGAATACGAGCCGGATCGCCTCTTCCGACCCATATTTGGGGGAGGCGTTCTGGAAGACTTTGAGCAGCTCCTTCGCCTCGCTGTCCGTCAGGGGACGACGAAACGCGCGCTTGCCAAACTGGGCGATGAAGTCCGTCGCGCAGCTCTCATCGGCGGCGATGAGCTCACAGGGTACGAAGGCGCCAAGCTCGTCCAGCGTTAGCTCAGCGCTGAGCGCCTCGGCGGCTTCCATGTACTTCTCCACGCCTAGCGGCGAAGCCTGGTGCGCCCGGGCGTTGTTGCTGAAGCCGTTCGCGGTGTTTTCGAGCGGAAACACGTCTTGGGCAAGTCGCAGGTCGAGCCCCAGCAAGTCGCGCACGGTGTTGTCGTACTGCACACGGGTGAGCAGCCGCGACTCGGCGGAGACCGTGTTGACGCCGTCGCACTGCAAGCGCTCCGCGCCCGAGTGACTCGGAGCCTCGTCCTCTTTGGAGCAGGCGGGCTGAAGAAACGCCGCTAAGCCAAGGCTCAGCACGCCGAGTTTCGTCAGCCCACGCATAGACCGTTAGCCTGCCCCATGGCTCTGGTCAGCGGCAAGGAACACTGGCGTAGATGAGCACTTGGTGGCGCCGTCGCAGAGCCATTCTCCGGGACTTCGCGACATATTGTGCTGGAGCAACGCTCAGTCGCCGCTCAGACGCTGGTAAGTCGTTCAGGGCCGGTTTCCGCCAGGGTCACGCGGCCGCGCAGTCGATGGGCTCGAAGCCATACGCCGCGAGCTCCTTCCAGGCGCCGACTTGCCCGGCCTCGAATTGCTCTTCCCTGAGGCCAAGCGCGCGGACTGAGCAGTCGATACAGCGCGCCTCCCCCCCAAACACACCAAAGCCGTGGTTGTAGGCGATGCCGTCTGCGGCGTGGACCACTGCACCGACAGGCAGCGGCTTACCGTGGACCGTCGGGTGCTGATGGTGCTGAAGCACGAGCGTCACGTCCGGTGCGAGCCCCCAGATTCTCGCGAGCACCCCGCTCGCTTGCCCGGAGACTTCCATCAGCGCATCGGCGAAGTGAACCGGATCAGGCGGCCGCTTTCGCTGCTGCTGGGCCTTCTCACTCAGCGCGATCAGCGCGCCCGCTGTGCCCACTTCGTGGAGCAGGCCGCACAGGAACGCATGGTCCGCGCGGAGACCTGCCTGCTCTGCGATGTGCTTTGACAGATACGCCACCACCAGGCTGTGCTTCTGGAGCTTGCCCATCACCTCGTCGTAGCCCTTGGCGCGGAAGACGCGCATGTTCATCGACGCGATGAGGAACAGCTCACTCACTCGGCGGAGACCGAGACGAGTCACCGCTCCCTGGATCGTCAACCCAGGGGCAGCACGGCCGAAGGCTGCCGCCTGGCCGAGCTTGACGACTTCGCCGGCAAGCAGCGCGTCCTGCTCCAGCAGCGCGGCGATCTTGCGCATGTCGACGTCCGGATCGTTGGCTAGTTCGAGCAGCTTGATGCCCACGCTGGGCAGGCGAGGCGGGCGGTAGCCTGGGGCGCGAAATGTGGCGAGGAGCTCAGCCACGAGCGACTGGGGATCGACCGAGGGCGGGGTGAGGGTGTACTCGCCGCGCCCATAGTCTGGGGGTCGGGTTCTGGAGGCTTGCACCCTCCACTGAGCGGCTGAAAGCGGCGCGCCTTGAGGCAGGAAAGCTCGGAAATCTTTGCGCAAAACCCGGAGCCGGGTCCACCCAGACTCAGATCTTGAGCGCGCGGTACTTGATGCGGCGCGGCTGATCCGCGTCCTCGCCCAAACGCCGGCGACGATCCGCTTCGTAGGCCTCGAAGTTGCCCTCGAACCACACCACTTGGCTGTCTCCCTCGAAGGCGAGGATGTGGGTGGCGATGCGGTCGAGGAACCAGCGATCGTGGCTCGTCACCACCGCGCAACCCGGAAAATCGAGCAGCGCTTGCTCGAGGGACTGCAGCGTCTCGACGTCCAGATCGTTGGTCGGCTCGTCGAGCAGCAGCACGTTGCCGCCCTGCTTGAGCAGCTTGGCCAGGTGGACGCGGTTTCGCTCACCGCCTGATAGCTTACCCACCGGCTTCTGTTGGTCACTCCCGCGGAAGCCAAACCACGAACAGTAAGCCCGCGCCTTCACCTCCCGCTTACCGATCTCCACGACCTCGTTGCCGCCGCTGATGATGTCGTACACCGACTTCTCGGTGCCCATTTCCTCGCGGGATTGATCAACGTAAGAGATCTGCACGGTCTCGCCGACCTTGAGCTCGCCTTGATCCGGTTTCTGTTCGCCGACGATCATGCGGAAGAGCGTGGTCTTGCCGGCGCCATTGGGCCCGATGATGCCAACGATGCCCGCGCGAGGTAGGCGAAAGTCGAGACCCTCGAACAGCACGCGATCGCCAAACGCTTTGGCCAAGCCATCGGCTTCGATCACGTCGTCGCCAAGGCGCGGACCCGGAGGAATGCTGATTTCACCGCCCTCGACGTTCTTGCTCGAGGACTGATTCATGAGCTCTTCGTAGGCTTGAAGGCGTGCCTTGCTCTTGGCTTGGCGCGCCTTGGGAGAGGCCCTAACCCACTCGAGCTCTTGCTTCAGCTTGCGCTGGCGTGCGCTCTCGGACTTTTCCTCCTGGGCGAGGCGCTCCGTTTTCTGCTCGAGCCAAGCGGTGTAGTTGCCTTTGAACGGATAGCCGCGACCGCGGTCCAGCTCGAGGATCCAGCCGGCAACGTTGTCCAAGAAGTAGCGATCGTGCGTCACCGCCACCACGGTGCCCGGGTATTCCTGGAGGAAACGCTCGAGCCAAGCGACGCTCTCGGCGTCGAGGTGGTTGGTGGGCTCGTCGAGCAGCAGCATGTCCGGCCGCCCGAGCAGGATGCGGCACAGCGCCACCCGACGCTTCTCACCGCCGGAGAGCTTGCTGATCTCGGCGTCCGGCGGCGGCAAGCGCAGCGCCTCCATCGCGATCTCGACGTTCGTGTCGAGGTTCCAGGCGTCCGCTGCATCGATTTGATCCTGCAGCTTGCCCTGCTTTTCGAGCAGCGCGGTCATCTCGTCGTCGCTCATCGGCTCGCCGAGCTTCATGGAGATGGCCTCGAACTCGTCGAGCAGCGCCCTGGTCTCACCTACCGCCTCGTCTACTGCTTCCTTCACGGTGGTCGCGGTCCCGAGGTCGGGCTCCTGAGCGAAGTAGCCAATCTTGGTGCCGGGGTAGGGCTTGGCTTCACCAAGGAAATCCTGATCAACCCCGGCCATGATCTTGAGCAGGGAGCTCTTGCCCGAACCGTTGATGCCCAGCACCCCGATCTTGGCGCCGGGGTAGAAGGCGAGCGTGATGTTCTCGAGCACCTTCTTGTCCGGCGGGTGGACGCGGGTGACTCCTTGCATCGTGAAAATGAACTCGGGCATGGGCGCGTTCTCTCCCGGCCCTGAACGTCTGTAAACCGAGATTGTTGGGTGGCTCGGCGGAGAGATCTGAGCGCCTGTCCAGGGTGCGGTTCCGCCCTGGTTTCTGCTCCTCAGAAGCACCCCAACGTGGCGTGGTCGCTTGACGCCTGGGGGTGCCACCACTAAACCTTCAAGAGATTTTGAAACTATCGACGCTCTCGAAAGCAGCTGTAAAATAGCCGAAGCGTCTCCGCGCAGCGTTTCCCGCCACCTCCTGACCCCAAAACCCGCGAGCCATGATCGTCAACTTGGAGATCGGTACCGACCCGTCCCGCGTGCAGCGGGCGTTGGTGGCCCATGGGCTCTGGGTGCGGAAGCTGGAAGGCGCGAATCAGGTCTGCTTCCTGATCGAGCCAAGCTCCCGCCAAGTGAGCCGGGACGAGCTGCTCGCCATCCCTGGGGTGAGTGACGTCGCCGTCGCGAAGTCACCTCATCCACTGCTGGATGCGCAACCCAAGTACCCGTCGCTGTGCGGCGTGGCGCTTGGGCGAGACCCGCTCTTGATCGCCGGGCCGTGCGCCGTGGAGTCGCCGGAGCAAATCGACGCGATTGCCGCGCGGATTTCAAGGGCTGGCGCTCGCCTGATCCGTGGCGGCGCTTTCAAGCCCCGCACTTCCCCGTATTCTTTCCAGGGCCAAGGCGAGCAGGCGCTGGGGTGGTTGTCCGCCGCCGCACGCAAGCACGGCTTGGGCGTGGTGACCGAGGTGATGGCTGCGGAACAGGCGCCGGCCGTGGCCGAGCACGCCGACCTGCTTCAAATTGGCTGTCGCAATATGCAGAACTACAGCCTGTTGGCGAGCGCTGCAGAGCACGAGCGGCCCATGCTGCTCAAGCGCGGCATGAGCGCCACTGTCGAAGAGTGGCTGCTCGCCGCCGAGTATTGCCTGCTCCACGGCGCACCGTTCGTTGTGTTCTGCGAGCGGGGGATCCGCGGCTTCGACACCAGCACGCGCAACCTGCTGGATCTCGGAGCAGTGGCGCTCTTGAGCCAGGTGCACGGACTGCCAGTGCTGGTCGATCCGAGCCACGCGTGCGGCCGTCGGGACTTGATACCGGCTCTGTCGAAAGCCGCACTCGCCGTCGGCGCGGCCGGGCTCCTGCTAGAGACCCACGATTCACCCGGAGAGGCGCTGAGCGACGGTCCGCAGGCGCTGTCGCCCCAAGAGTTGGAAGCTTTGGCCAGCGAACTCGGCTTCCGCACGAAACCATCTAGCGGCGAGCGCGTGAGCCCTACGGCGCCCGCCGAGTTGCCTCGTCTGGAGGCCCGCACATGAACCAGGTGGAGACGAAATCAGGCGCGCTTGGGGATGAACCCCGCGGCGGCTCAGGCGAAATGTTCGATCGCATCGCCGATCGCTACGATTTGCTGAACCGCATCATTTCTTTGGGGATCGACCAAGGCTGGCGGCGCAAGACCGTGCGCGCCTTGGCGCTCAAGGGAGATGCTCAGGTGCTGGACCTCGCCACGGGCACCGGCGACTTGGCCATTCTGGTTGCAGAGACTCACCCAGAGGTCGAGGTCGTGGGGCTCGATCCATCGGCAGGCATGCTCGAAGTTGGGCGCCAGAAGGTGCACGACCATGACCTGACGGGTCGTATCCGCATGGTTCAAGGACGCGCCGAGGAGCTGCATTTCGACGACGACCAGTTCGACGGAGTGTGCATGGCCTTCGGCATTCGCAACGCGGAGGATCGAGGCAAGGCACTGCGGGAGATGGCGCGTGTCACTCGCCCCGGCGGTCGCATCGCGATCTTGGAGCTGAGTGAGCCCCGAGGAGTGCTCGGCCCCTTGGCGCGCTTCCACGTTCATCAGGTGGTGCCGCGGCTCGGCGCTTGGCTCTCCGGCGCCAAGGAGTACCGCTACCTGGAGAAATCCATCGCTGCCTTCCCCCCAGCTGAAGAGTTTGCCGCGCTGATGCGCGAGAGCGACCTCGAAGTACTACAGGTCCAGCCGCTGACGTTCGGTGTGTGTCACCTGTACGTCGCTACCCCCAAGATCGGGAAGGCCCACTGACGTGAGTTCGCTGGGGCCAAGTCTCAGCCCAGTTGGGCCGCACGAGGCAGCCGACCTCAAGGGCTCCCTCGACCAGCGCGTCGAGAGCGCGTTGGAGCGCGGCAGAGGCACGCGCCTCGTTAGCCTCAGCATCCCGGCGCCGCGTGTCCCCGCGGATACGCTGCTGGCGATGCGCGGCGACGCACCTAGCTTCCTCTGGGCACCGCCCGCAGCGACTCACTTCTCCGGCTTTGGTACCGCTCACGAGATCCAGAGTTCCGGGGTGGAGCGCTTTCGCGTGTGCGCAGAGCGCGGAGCGGTGCTGCGCGAAGCAAGGGAGTTCCTGGCTCCTCAGGCGCCGAGTACGCGGCTATTCGGCGGCTTCGCGTTCCAGACCGCGAGTTCCGAGGCAGGCTTGGGTGAGCCCTGGCAGAGCTTCGGTGAAGCGCGCTTCTTGCTGCCTCGAGTCCGCTACGCCGTCGCCGGAGACGACGCATGGCTCACCCTCACCCTCGGCCCCGAAGAGCGAAACGCCGCCAGCGTCGCCGAAGAGCTGCGTGAGCTCTTGAGCGGCTTGCGCCATGCCGAGGCCCCGAACAGCCTCGCGATGCGCCAAGCTCACGGCGACGTGCTGAGCACCGAGGCCAGCAGCTACGAGAGCTGGGTCAGCCTGATTCGTTCCATCCTGGGTGTCATCGCCCAGGGAAACGCGGAGAAGATCGTCGCGGCCCGCAAGACGCGCTTCACGCTGCAGCACGCGGTCGATCCGCTCGCGGTGTTGCAGCGCCTCCAGGGTTCACCCAACGTCAATCGCGTCGCCTTCCGTTTCGCCCAGGCAGAGTTCCTCGCGGCAACACCGGAGCGTCTACTCCGGCGCTCTGGACGGCAGATTCAGACCGAGGCGCTGGCTGGTACGCTGCCTACCAAGCATGCGTCTGGATCCGTGGCGGAGGCGGTGCGCGCGCTGCTCGCGAGCCAGAAGGATCGCGAAGAGCACGCCTACGTCGTAGACGAGATCTTGCGCTGTCTCGCGCCGTTTTGCAGTCAGATCCAGGCGGCGGAAGCGCCGCTCGTGCGCGAGCTTCGCCACGTGGTGCACCTGCAGACACCCATCGAAGGTCAGCTCGCGGCGGAGCCCGAGCGCCACGTGCTGGAGCTGGTCGAGGCGCTTCACCCGACGCCAGCGGTAGGCGGTGTGCCTCGCCAGTTCGCGCTGGACTTCTTGAGTGAGCATGAGGCGCTCGAGCGCGGTTGGTACGCCGGTCCGCTGGGTTGGTACGACGCCGCCGGCGACGGAGAGTTCTGGGTTGGCCTGCGCTCCGGCGTGTTCGAGGGCAACCAGGCTCATCTCTTCGCGGGCGCGGGCATCGTGCGTGGGTCGGAGACTCAGAGTGAGTTTGCCGAGACCGAGGTAAAGCTCACGAGTCTGCTGCGCGCCCTCGGCATCGCCTGATCCGTTAGGATTGCTCATGCACCCGGGCCCTGACAGCGCCACGTCGGCTCACCTGACCAGCAGCTGGGCTCGGCTCTTGATGCACAGCCTATGGGACGCCGGCGTGGAGCACTTCGTGGTGAGCCCCGGCTCGCGCTCGACGCCGTTCACTTGGGCGCTGATGCAGCTAGCCCAGAAGCCCGGCGGCCCCGGCGTCCAGATCGTGCTGGATGAACGCTCGGCGGGCTTCGTCGCTCTGGGCGTGGCGCGCGGCAGTGGCAAGCCGGCGGCGCTTCTGTGCACGTCGGGGAGCGCCGCCGCCAATTATTTCCCCGCGGTAGTAGAGGCGCGCGCCGCTGGCCTGCCGCTGCTCCTGATCACCAGTGACCGACCCACGGAGCTCAGCCAGTGCGGGGCGCCGCAAACGCTCGATCAGCTGAAGCTCTATGGCGATCAAGCCGTCGGTTTCTTCGAGCTGGGGCAAGCGGAGAGCGACTTGCGCGCGTGGCGTGGCTTGCGCCGCATGGCTCTGCAGGCCTATGCCACGAGCATTGGTCCCATCCCTGGGCCGGTGCAGCTCAACGTCCGGGCGCGCAAGCCGCTAGAGCCAGAGCCCGACGGCCCTCTCGCCAGCTTCGTGGACTCGCTGCTGGGCCCTCACCCCCAACACTTGATCCGCACGGAAGTGTCGATCAGCGATGCCGCCGCGGAGCAGCTCGCTCGACGGCTTCACCAGGCCAAACGGGGCGCGATCGTGTGTGGCCCGCTGTCACCGGCTCAAGCAGCGCCGCCTCAGCTGTTGCGGCGCGTGTCCGAAGCGAGCGGTTGGCCGGTCTGGTACGAAGCAACCAGCAACGTTCAGAACCTGAGCGGCGTCACTCGCTTCGACACCTGGCTACGGGACGCAGCCGCACGCCGGGAGTTCTTGCCCGACGTGATACTGCAGCTCGGTCCGGCGCCAACTTCAGGCAGCCTGCTGCGGGTGCTGGACCAGGTCGAGCTAGAGCGCCACGTGATCTGCCCGTTTGGCTACCAAGATCCGCTCAATCGCGCGGCGAGCGTACAGCGCGCAGACCTCGCCCCCAGCCTGGAGCGCTTGTTGACTCACCTCGCGGTGGCGCCAGCCGCCAGCGCCCATGGCCAGCGCCTGATGCGGGTAGAAGCCGCGTGCGAAGCGGCGCTGGTCGAGGTGCTGGAGGCTTGCGACAAGGAGTCGCAGCTGAGTGAGGCGAGCGCCTTCGATGCCGTCCTACAAAACCTCCCGGAAGCGGCGACCCTCAGCCTGGGCAACAGCCTGACGGTGCGTGAGGTGGACTGGTTCCGTCGCCACCGACTGCCTGGTCGGGTGCTCTCTCAACGGGGACTCAACGGCATCGACGGAAACGTCAGTGCGGCTGTCGGTGCACGCTTGGTGGAAGGGCCGGGGCCGCACCTGTTGCTGCTGGGAGACTTGAGCTTTCTCCACGACTTAGGTGGGCTGGGCGCAGCTCGGACTGCACAGGCCCCGCTGGTGATTTGCGTGATCAACAACGCGGGTGGGCGCATCTTCGAGATGCTGCCTCTGGCTTCTCAGGTGGACGCGTCAGCGCTGGAACCGTGGACCACGCCCCATCAGGCGGACTTGAAGCAGGCCGCGGGGATACACGGAATCGCATACTTCCGGGCGAACACCCGGAGCGAGATCAAGGCGTCACTGGATGCCTGTCTCGGTCGTAATGCTGCAGCGGTAGTAGAAGTACGGGTGGCAGACCAATCCAGTATTTCTGCTCAGCGCGCCTTGTGGCGCAGCGCGAGTGAGCGTATTTCCGCAGCGCTGTAGGACGCGGGCTGGGAGTTCCTGGGCTCGCGCCTCGCGTGACACTCCCCTGCTCGGCGCCTGTCGCATCGACACGTGGCTGCTCTGCTCGATGAACATCGTTTTTCTTCATGGATTTACCGGAACCCCCGGCTCCTTCCGCTGGGTCGCCGAAGCGTTGGCCCCGGTGGAGGCGCGGGTGTGCGCGCCGATCCTGGTTGGGCACAACGGTGGCCCAGGCGAACCGAGCAGCTTCGAAGCAGAGGTCGCCCGCCTGAGCCACGAGATCGACGAGCGGGGTTTCCGTGGGGCACACCTAGTTGGCTACTCCCTCGGGAGTCGTGTGTCCCTGGGCCTCTTGATGCAGGATCAAACGCAGTTCGCCAGCGCGACCTTGGTGGGCGTCCATCCTGGTCTCGAGAGCGCAGCCGCGAGGAAACAACGGGTGC
>JBFXBK010000276.1:0-12248 GCA_050183255.1 Polyangiaceae bacterium
GTACCCGAGCTCGACCAGTTGTATGAGCGCCTCGGGTGTTGGTTGATCGAGGGCGAGCGGGCGAGTGAGCCCGACGGCGGCGATCGGGCTCAAGTCGTAGGCACGGGTCGACGCCTGCGCACGCTGCTTCACCTAGTGGACCTCGAGACGGCCGGCCGTGACACCGCTGAGGAAGCGGCCTCCCGAGTGAAGAACCGCGTGCTCGACATCATTCGGCTGATGATCGAACGCTTGAAGAGCTGTCCGAGGAGCCTGCACCGGATCACCTGCGCGACCTTGGCTCGCTCCTTCGACGCGGCCGTGCGCGAAGGCGTGGCGGACCCTAGCGATATTTTCCTCGTGCTCGCCCGCGAGCTCGACGACGCACGCAGCGTCTCGGCAATCGCCGAGGCATCCACCAGTGACGACGTCAGCGCGCCTGCCGCCGCCTGGGCTGGCTTCCTCGCGAGCGGCAGCCGGGGCGCCCTCGACTCCATCGCCGACGGCAACCTCGATTCGCTGCCACCGCCGGACGTCGACGGCAAGGAAGCGGCGCTGGCCACCGCCACGGTGGAGCTCAGCCGGCGCGTCTCTTCAACGGGTTCTTACCGCGGGGAAGCGCTGCGTCAAGTCGTGCTGCGCATCGGTCGGGCGCTGGAGACGATCGGGGCGGCGCGTGGTCTCTCAGAAATCGTGGACACCGCGGGCGGCAACAACGCGATCGCGGATCTGGAGCACGCGGTGGATGCCCTGCGCCGGCTGAGCTCCGCTGCGAGCCGTCGGCTGCTCGCCACGGGCGGGAGCAGCGCGAGCATCATGATCATCGCTGACGTGCCGCCGCTCTCGGCGCTGATCGAGCGCGCGGTCACCGCAGGCGTGCCCGCCAACCGCGATCAAATGGCGATGGCGATTGGTGAGCTCGCCGCTGAGCTGCCGCCTGCGCTGGCTGCCGCGATCGCCACCGTGACTACCCGCATCGCGTCACTGCCGGCCAGCCCACCAAGCGACGTCTACGCGATCCCGCTACAAAAGCGCCGCGAAGCGTTGCCAGACTGGCTCTTGCCGCGGCGCACGATCGGCGGCTTCTACGTGGTTCGCGCGCTCGGCGCGGGTGGCGTGAGTTCGGTGTTCGTGGCCCGTCGCGTGGAAGAGCGCCACTCGAACAAGGCAGAGCTGTTTGCCTTGAAGGTCCCCCAGTACGATCCAACGATGGCCCGCTCGATCTCCGAACAGGAGTTCTTGCAGCTGTTCCGTGAGGAAGCGGGGGCCTTGCTCGGCTTGCCGCAGCATCCGAACCTGGCGCGCTTCGTTACCTTCGACTTGGCGTCGCGCCCCAAGCCTATTTTGGTCATGGAGCTGATCCGCGGGTTCAGCCTGGATCGCCTGATTCGCAGTCGTTCACTGACCACGGAGCGTGTGCTCGGGTACCTCGATGGGATCCTCAAGGGGCTCGAGGCGATGCACGAGGTGGGCGTCGGGCACTTGGACGTGAAGCCGGGCAACGTGATCTTGCGCGACGGAGCGGATCCAGTGCTCGTGGACTTTGGGCTCAGCGGGCGCCAGCTGCGTCCAGGCTGTGGCACGCTCGAGTACTGCGCCCCAGAGATCCTCGGTGTGGTGCCGGATGGCCTCACCCCCCCACCCCAAGCCGCGGATATGTACGCTTTCGCGTGCACGGCCTACGAAATGCTCACGGCGAACACCCTGTTCGATGGCGACGACGAGATGACGCTCGCGTCGAGTCATGTCGGTCACGATGGCTGGCCAGACCACATCGCCGCGCTCGGACGTTTCACGGAGCTGACCAACCTGATGACGATCCTCGCGGCGTGTCTGCGTCGGGACCCGCGCCACCGGCCGAGTGCCAAAGACACTCGCAAGGCGCTCGCGTCTCTGGGCGAGTCCGTCAAGCAACTGCCCTGGCCCATCGCAGCGCCCGCGAACGCTGCAACCGGATGACCGCGTAGCCCTGCGTTTAGGAACCAAGGAGCTTGCCTCCGGGCGGCAATCTGTGCGGATCTGCGCGTCATGGCCACTCCGAGCAGCCGTCCTCGAGCCGCGAGCGCGATGCTTGCGCTCGTGTTGCTGAGCGGGCTGCTCGGCTGTGACGAACAACAGGTCGCCCCCCTCGAGGTGGACGTGGGCGTTGGAGAGCCGGTTCAGTTCAAGCCCAAGGCGGCGTTCGCGGAGTACGTCGAGCTGCCGGGACTGCGCAACGAGCTGCGTATCACGCTGGCGGACTATGAAGCATCCTGCGAGCAGTTCGTTCCACCGCCCGAGGGCAAAGTCATGGTGTCCGTCGTCGTGGCAACACCGTCGAGTATGGCGCTCCAGCCGGGGAGCTACACGTGGGCGGGGCCTGAGCTACGCGGCACGGCGGCGGGAGTTCAGGCGCACCCCGTCGCAGAGCCCACGGTTCGGATCGGCAGCAAAGGCTATCTGTTCGGCGCGGGGGGCGGCGTGCAGCTGCAAGCGGTGAACCTCGACGAGTATGGCGAGGTAAGCGGAGTGATGGGCTTCGAAGCTGCCGCCGCAGACGGACGCGGACCGAGCCGGGTGCGCGGTCGTTTCCGCGCGAAAATATGTCGCAGCAACCGCGCGCCGGCGCCTCAATGATCCGCGAGCGGGTGCGGCGCTTGAAGCATTCCACCTCGCCCAGCGCCCCGGGAGCCGGTGGGCTGGGTTGGCTGCTGGCCTGCGCACAGCTCGGGGAGACGGCGCTCGAGGCGTTTGTCCTCGCGCGCTTCGTAGAGCGGATCGGCGCGGCGGCGCTACCGCTAGCGTTGGCGCTCCGAGCGGGCATGGACGCGCTCGGGTCCGTGCTCGCCGAGCGGTTGCTCACGAACTTCAGCGCGGCCCTACGTATCGCTTTGGCGACAGCGCTCGGCACGGCGCTCTGCGTGGTGTCGTTGCTTCGACCCTTCGATCACTGGGCGATTTACCTGTGTTTCGTCGCTGGCTCGCTGGTGACGCGCCAGCGCAGCATCGACTTTGGAGTATTGACCCTGGAGAAGCTGGCGCGCGGTGAGCGCGCCGAGCGCTTGCCGGGGATCTACGCGTTGGGGCGCATCGGAGCACTGGGCAGCGGAGGTGTCTTGCTGCTCGCGGGCTCGAGTGGCCTCGTGATGTTACTAGCGGCGTGCGGCTTCGCGGTGGCCTGCGGCTTCGCGACAGTGATGCACTTCAGCCAACGGTTCGAGACACCAGCGCCACCCAGCCTGACGGCGGGAGCAGGTTCCCACCGCATGCTGATCGCGCTCATGATCGGCGCGCTGGCGCTAGCCGCGGGGCGGGTTGCCTTGATCACCCAGAGTGGTGGTCTGCTGTCTCACGCCTTTGACGAACACAGCCTGATCCGCGTCCTCGGTGGCTACAACGTTGCGACGGCACTAGTCAGCTTGCTGATACAGATCGCCTTCCTGCGGCGCTGGCTCGCGGCTGGCCGCCTCGAGTGGGTCAACGGGATTTGGGGGTTAGGCTATCTACTGGGCCAACTCGGACTGGCGTTGGCCAGCAGCGTGAGTCCGGTGCTCATGGTGCCGCTCGCCCTCGGGGCACGCTGGGTGGATGGAGAGCTGCGGGCGGCGCTGCGCGGCCCAGTGACGAACCTGCTCTACGAGGTCATGCCGCCCGAAGACCGCCGGCGGGCCCGCACCTGGGTGATCGGCGTGACGGTTCCAGTAGGCGGTTTGGTCGCCGGGCTACTCCTAAGTCACCTCGATTCGCCACAGCTGCTGGCCTGGACCGGTGGAATCGCCGGTGTTTGTGTTGGCGTATCCACGCTGATTCAGGGCCGACTTTGGGCTCGGTCACGTGTAGGTTTGTCAATCGACCACCAGCAGAGTTAGCGTGCCAAGTCGCATGGGCTGGGCGACATTGAGCGTACGCGGAAAGATCATGGGGACGATCGTCTTCGTGTCCGCGGTGGTTTTGGCCTTGGGTGCATGGACGGCGTACGACGCCCTCCGCTCTCAGGGACGCGGGCTTTATCTCAAGACGCATTTTCAGCGCTTCCAGCGCGACGTGCGTCAGACGGGGACCTCCGAGTACGCCGCCGCTGGCGTCGTCGCGAAGGACCCTGCGCTGGTCGCGGCGCTCGCAAGCGGAGAACCCGCGCAGGCGCTGGAAGCCATCAAGCGACTCTCCGAGGTGCTGTCCGGCACGATGGCGCCCGAGGTCATCACGTTCAGCGATGCCTCGGGGAAAGTGATTCAGGCGCCTGGCTTCGACTCGGTGCCTGACTACCGCGGCACCCGCATGTTTCAGGACCTGAAGTCCGGCAAGGGGATCCGCAGCGAGCTTGGCATCATCGACGGGGATGTGTACCGGCTCTCCGGGGTCCCAATTCAGACCCAGGGCGGCAGCGTGGTTGGCACCTTGCTGATCGGCCAGCGGCTCACGCGTTTCCTCAAGGATTTTGCTGCGAACTCGGGCTCGAACGAACCGGGAAAGCAGCACCGAATCGCCCTGGTGTCGGGAGACCGTGTCGTGGCGAGCGCTTTGCCCTCGAAGGAGAACAAGCAGCTGCTGCACGCCATCGGCAAGCCGCGCAGCGTCTGGGAGACAGTCGATGGTGACGACGTCGAGGTGCCGGTGCTCGATTTCGACGCCGATGAGACGTACGACTTCTACAAGGGCGACGCCAAGGGTTACCTAGGCCCAGAGAGCGACGCCAAGCTTGGCACCTTGTACCTGGTTCGCACCCGCGGCCACACCACCGACGAACTCCGAGAGCATACCGTCAAGATCGCCGGAATCTTCGCGATCGCAGCCGCGATCGCGCTGCTCGTCGGTTACTTCCTCGCGGCACAGATCACCCGCCCCTTGCGCAAGTACATCGAGGTCACTGGCCAGCTTGCTCGCGGCGACGCCGATCTGACGACGCGACTCGAGGTGCGAACCCGCGACGAGCTTGGGGTGCTCGCTGGCAACCTCAATCAAGTCTTCAGTCAGATCCACGATCTCGCCGGCTCCGTTCAGCGTTCCGCATTTCAAGTCGGCGCAAGCTCCGGGGAGATCTCCGCGATCAGTAAGCAAATGCTCGACGGCGCTCGGCATCAGGCGCAGAAGATCAGCGGCTCCACCGCTGCGGTCACCGAGCTATCTTCCTCGATCCAGCAAGTGGCCGAGAATGCCGCGAGCGCCTCGCGCAGCGCGAAGCAGTCTGGCGAAGCCGTTCACAACGCCATCGGACGCCTGGCGGAAATCCGCAAGACCGTGGAGGACGCCGCCGGCCGCATCGAGACCTTGGGGGAGAGCGGCAAGCGCATCGCGAACATCGTTGATGTGATCCGTCAGATCAGCGAGCAGACCACCATGCTGGCGCTGAACGCGGCCATCGAAGCCGCCCACGCGGGTGAGCACGGGCGAGGCTTCGCGGTAGTTGCCGACGAGGTGAGCAGCCTCGCAAAGCGCGTCGGGCAGAGTGCCAAGGACATCGAGGACCTGATCGGAACGATCCGCGATCAGACCGGCGAAGCCGTGCGCGTGATGCAGGATGGCTCCCGGGAGGTCGAAGAAGGCACTGGCCTCGTGAGCAGCACGCTTGGAGATCTGCAGTCGCTGATCAAGGTGATTGACGACACTGCCCTCGCGGTGCAAGAGCAGGCCATCGCGTCAGACGAAATCGCTCGCAATATGGACGCGGTTCAGCAAATCGCAGAACAAGTGCTCGACTCCAGTCAAGCCGCGGTGGCTACCGGCGAGAAGCTCCATGGCCTTGCCGGTTCGCTCGAACACAGCGTTCAGGGCTTCAAAATCGATCGGGAAGAAGCCGCAGATCGCATGCTGAGTGGGTCGAAGCAGGCGGAGCTGCCAGCCAAGAAATCATGAATCACGCACCGACCCACTGGTCCCGTCCTTCACGTAAGGTGTCATGCCTCGCCGCGCTGAGCGTCTCGCTGCTGGTCGCCTGTAGCAGCACCGACTCGACGACGAGCACGACCAAGGCCGTCCCCCCGACGCTGAGTCTGACCAAGATCACTCCAGTCGGCGCGCCCGCATGGGCCCCGGGGGGCAACTGCGTCGAGCGCGGGCATGACGCCGAGGGCTCCGTCGCGGTGCAGGCTCGCATCACCGATGCTGAGCTGCGGGCGCCAGGCACCTGCGGTAGCCGTGCAGCGTGCGGTCACCTGCAGTTCTCCATCGCCAGCGCGGATTACAGCCAAGACGCGCGCAGCAGCAGTGCCTCCTACACCTTCTCACTGGCGGACGCCCCGCTGGGCGTCGTCTACACCTTCAGCGTGACGCTGGCAGATGATGACGGCGTGGCGCTCGAAGACGCGGACGGGAATGCTTTGACCGTGAGCAGCGACGTGGAACTCAGCGCTCCAGGTGCGTGTGGCGGCGAGCCAGACCCCGAGGTCGGCTCTGACGCCGGAACCGGCTCTGATGCCGGTGCCGACGCTGGGACGAGCGCTGACGCCGGAATGGATGCGGACGCTGGGGCCGATGGCGGTCCCGACGCTGGCTGAACTCCCATCAGTACCGCGGGGAACCGACGCTACTGGTGTACGAAGATGATGGTGCCCTTCAGCGGGAGCAGCACGCCGTGCCAGCCCGTGGGCACGTGGGGCTCTGTCCAGTAGAAGATGCGGCGCGCGTCCTCGGGCGCGAGATTGATGCAGCCGTGGCTCTTGGGGGTGCCGAAGCGGTCGTGCCAGTAAGCCGCGTGGAGCGCGTACCCGTCCTCGAAGTACTGGACGTACGGGACGTCTCTGAGCTCGACCTCCTCCCCTACTTCGTCGGAGCTCATGGTCGTCGTCAAGTGCTTGGTGTGGATACGGAAGATCCCGCGCTTCGTCGCGGTGCTGGTCTTGTGGTCCTCGAGCCCGGCTTCTCCGCTGCTGATCAGCGTAGCGTACACGGGCTTCGTGCCTTCGTAGAGCACCAGGCGCTGGAGCGTGAGGTTCACGTCAATCCACTTGCTGCCCTCTTTGCCCCACTTGGGCATCTTCTTGGCGGGTTCGATACGCGCAGCTTCGCGGTCGCTCAGCCAGTAGCCGTCCTTCGTCTCGTAGTGCAGCACCTTGTCGAAGAAGCGCTGCTTGCCCGTCAGGCTAACGGCTCCGCCGTAGGGTGCCTTTTCGAACTTGGCGAGCCGTCCTTTGTCCTTCTTGAACACGTAGAAGTAGGCAAACGGTTTGCGAACCAGCGCGAACGGAAAGTCAATATCCTCGGGGATCCGCACGCCGTGGAGGTCTGAGCCTTGGATCGGCCGCAAGCGGTCGGTCGGCATCACGCGAAGCCCTGCGGTCACTCCGTAACGCCGCCCCTCCCAGAAGAACGTACGCAGGAACGAGTAGCCGACCTTTGGGCGCATGTGCTCGATGCTCAGCGCATTCAGATCGCCCTTGAAGTGCAGGAGATTGGGGGCCAGACCACCGTTCTGAAGATACTCAGGCACGCCTTCGGTGAGCTTGTCCTCCCAGGCCTTTGCTGGATCCGGCACTTCACCCTCGCCTCCGAGCCACACATGCTGCGCATAGGAGGCGCCGATCTCGCCCTCGGCTTCGAGCCAGGACTTCATCCGTTCATCGATCTCCGACTCTGACTGTTGCAGCTCTTTGCTGGTTGGCAGGCGCCGGTAGATTGGGCCAGGTTTCCGCACGGTACCATAGATGTACGGGAGCTTTCGCATGTGGTCCGGGCGGTACTCCTGGGTGGCGAGCACCACGGGATCCTTGCCATCCAGCGTCGCTCGGCGGCCGGTGCAGACGAAACCTCCAGGTTCGACTGGGTACCAACCCTTGGCGCAGTCATCGTGCCCCGCCGGTTCGGCGCTCGTCGGTGACGATGCTCCCGCTCTCACGTAGCCTAGGCGGCGGCTCTTGCGCGTCGGCTGCTGGTAGACCCAGACGCGCAGCGCCTTGGCGTAGACCCTGGGGCCCGGCTTGACCACGGTGACCGCCGCTGGCCGCGCGACCCCCGCCAGGTCAACGAGCGGTGCCTGGGCGGGCTGTTCCGCGATGGGATCCGGCGCGTTAGGTGTATCAGCGGCTTGTGCGCTCCCCGAGCCGCTCACCTTCCCACTAGCGCGCGGGGCAGCGGCCGCGAGCTTCGTTGCGTCGTCCTTGTCCTCGGCCTTGGAGCATCCAAGCAACAGCGCCAGCGCTCCAAGACACGCTGCGAATCTGACTGAGCTGCGCATGCTCCTCGCATGACATAAGTGGGAGCAATCTCGCAAAAAATCGCGGTTCTCCCGCCGCTCATGGCGCTCCCGGTCAGATGACCGGAGCTCCTCCCCCCCCGCTGGGCCCCAGCCACCACTGCGAGACGACCTTGCGTAGTGAAACGTTGTGATACATACGGAGATGTATCCGTTGGGTGCGCAAAAAAGCAGCCAATCGAGCGCGAAATAGGACTAAGACCCGCCCAGACCATGCGCTTGGCACGTCTCGATAGCGATGTCCTCGTCTTCGAGAGTCGGACCGCGGCACGCGGTGGACTTGGGGTTGGCACGCTGTTCGTGCTGGCGTCGTTGCTGCCGTTCCTGGGGGACGACCTCACCCTACCTCACTGGTTAACGTTCTTGGTGCTGGCAGGGATTGGTGGCGGACTGATCGCCCTCAGCTGGCCGCGCCGCCGCCGCCTGGTGCTGAACCTGCGGGAGCGACAGCTCGAAGGTGCAGGGAACCCGATCGCGCTGGAAGACATCCAGACTCTGGAGCTGGGCGGGAGCACCCAGAACCCCGATGAAGTGCCGATCATCGGCTACGAGGTACGTCTGAAAGCGCGTGCTGGCCGTGAGCTCGTGCTGCTCAGCGGCAAGGATCCGGCACCGATCGTGCGCGATCTCACGCGGCTCCTAGAAGTGTGCCCACTTCCCTTGCGCTCGGGCTGGGGACTGCCCAAAGGGGCCGAGCCCTGGGTCGTCCAAGAGTACGCTGCGGATAGCCAGCGACCCAGTGTGTCGCCCAGGGAAATCCAGATCGAACGGCACGACCCACCGTTACCGGGCGGAATTACGGTCTTGATCGGTGGCGTCGGCGTTGGCGTGATGTGGGGGATCGACATCTACCGGCGCTCCCAGACCG
This sequence comes from Polyangiaceae bacterium, assembly GCA_050183255.1. Lineage (GTDB taxonomy): Bacteria > Myxococcota_A > Polyangia > Polyangiales > Polyangiaceae > JAHBVY01. Next base: position 9,015 of record JBFXBK010000276.1, read on the forward strand.
GCCTGCCGCTATCTGTGTTGAGCGTGGCGCTAGCCGTCTTCTTTACCTGCGTCCTCACGCTGCTTGGAACGGCGTTGATCTCGAACCGCTTGGTGCTCAGGATGGGCCCCGAGGGGCTGATCTTGGAGGCGCGTACGCTTGGGATCCGGTTTCAGCGGTTCCGCATCCCGCCCGCCACGCTGAGACGTGTCCACGCCGTGAGCCCCGACGGGGAAGACGCCTGGCACTTGCTGCTCGAGACCAGCGAGGGGCCCTTCAGCATCCCCTGTCGCCCGAGCAACGCGGCCGAGCTGCTTCAAGAGCTGCGCCGGACCGCCTAGTGTCCTGTCTCCGTAGTTCGCTGCAAAACTCGCCCGCCCCCTGAGGGTGTGGGCGCACGAGTCTTGCGCCTTCGGGCTACTTTTGAGACGAGGAAACGCTGAGTTGATTGGTTCAGCGAATCTCAGATTCGCCTCACTAGTCAAAATGCAAACAGGCTGCCGGAGGCAGCCTGGGAGAGGTCAACGCGCATCTGGCGCGCGAACGCGGGCGCCGCGCTCACACGGCGCCCCTTGTCAGTTCGAAATCAGTTGCTCACTCGGCGTGTGCTCACTGCGGCGTGTGCTCACTGCGGCGTGTGCTCACTGCGGCGTGTGCTCACGGCGGCGTGTGCTCACTGCGCCGCGTAGGCGTCGCAGGTCGTGCTCGGGATACCAGTGCAGGACACGAGCTGGTCGTACGCGCCGTTCTCGCACAGGCAGGCCGTGCAGCAGCTCAGGTCGCCGTTGGGGCCGCACTCTTCCTTGTCGGAGAGGCACTTGCTGATGCAGCTGGTTGCCGCCACTTCGACCGTGATGACGACGCAGCGTGAGCAATCGTTCGCCGCAATGGCGTCATTGGTGGCGTCGTCGATGCAGGTCTGGACGCAGGGCGCGAACGCGGGGCTGCCGAGGTCGCCGATGCACGTGCTGCGACCGCAGTCGCCCGCGATGTCGCCGATGGTCTTCATCTCGCCGCCCACGTCGTAGGAGGCTTCGTACTCGGTCTGGAGGTCGACGCAGGCGTCCATCGGGAGGCTGCCACCGCCGCCGCCGGTACCGCCGCCGCCGCTACCGCTGCTGCCGCCGCCGGTGCCAGCGCTGCCGCCGTTACCGCCGCTGCCGCTGCTGCCGCCGCTGCCGTCGCTGCCGCCGTCGTCGCTGCAACCAGCGATCGAGGCGCTAAGAGCCAAAATGGAAGTGAGGATCAAGAGCCGGGTCTTCATGAGGCAAGGTTCGCATGCGGATATGCTGTCGGCAATTGAATTGCATCCCCGAGGTTTCCGTGCCGAGGCCGCGATGTAGCCAGGCTGGATCCGGTTCCCAGAACGGGCTACGTCGCCCCCATGCGTTCATCCCAAGGACATTCCACTCTGTCCGCGGCGGTCGCCGCCAAGCCTATAGAGCAGCCGCCGCTCGCGCCCCCGCCCGCCTCGGTCTCCGGCCGCAAGGCCCTTTTCTGGTTCGTCGGACTGATGGCGCTTGGATGCGGCAACGCGCCGCCCGCGCAAGGGCCCACTCCGCATAGCTCCAGTGCTCCCTCGGAGGTCGCTTCCGCGACTCCTGCACCAGGCACCGCGCCCAGCGCGGAGACGCCCGCAAAGCCGCCGGAACCGCCGCCGAAGCCTGCGCCAGATCGGCCGTTGAACGTGCTCTTGATCCTGGTCGATAGCATGCGCGCTGACATGCCTTGGGCGGGCTACGACAAGCCCATCGCTCCAAACCTCACGGAACTGGAGAAGCACAGCGTGAGCTACACCCACGCCCACGCGATCTCGAGCTACACCGCGAAGAGTGTGGGCGGACTGCTTGCTGGAAAGTACCCGTCAGCGTTGCGCCGGAGCGGCTTTTTCTTCACGAAGTACTCCGACGCCGACACGTTCTTTCCCGAGCTGTTGCAGGCGGCGGGCGTCCACACGATGGCCGGTCATGCACACATGTACATGAACCGCGGAAACAAGATGGACCAAGGGTTCGATGACTGGCGAGTGGTGCCCGGCATCGACTTCGACGCTCAGACGGACAACCACATCACGAGTCAAAAGATGACCCCCATGGCGATCGAACAGCTGGGCTCCGTCAAGCCGGACAAGCCGTTCTTCATGTACCTCCACTACATGGATCCCCACGACGTCTACAACGCCCACAAGGAGTCTCCCGACTTCGGCAAGACCGCGCGCGGCCGCTACGACTCGGAGATTTGGTACACCGATTTTTACATCGGCAAGCTGCTCGACTACTGCAAGCAGCAGCCATGGTGGTCCAAGACTGCGGTCATCGTCAGCGCTGACCACGGTGAGGCGTTCGGCGAACACCATCAGTTTCGTCACGCATTTTCCTTGTGGGAAATGTTGACCCATGTGCCGCTGTTCGTGCACCTTCCCGACCGTGATGAGGGTCGCCGCATCGACACGCCGCGCAGCGCGATTGACATCGCGCCCACCGTGCTGGACCTGATGGGGGTCAAGGCTCCCGAAGGCGAGTTCGCTGGCAAGAGCCTGGTCGAGGAAATGTACGGGCGTCAGGAACCGGCGGAGCGCCCTGTGATCATGGATCTGCCTGCCGACAGCAACAACCCGCGAGTGCGGGCGATGATCGTGGGCGACTACAAGCTGATCGTCTACGACAACGGCTGGCGGAAGGACTTGTTCAACCTCAAGAGCGATCCCGGTGAGGCGAAGGACTTGGCGAAGACCGAGCCTGAGAAGTTCAAGCAGATGGTCGAGCTGTTCGACGCCGAGTGGGGCAAGGTCAAAGAGGTGAAGCCCTACGGAGGCAACAAGCTGAAGGACGGCAGCACGGCAACTGGCCCGATGTGAGCTTTGCTGTGGGGAAATAGCCTCTGCACCGCGGGACCGATTCTGGCGGGGCTGACGGTCGTGGACAGCCCCGCAGTGTTCTTCAGAGGCTAGTGCACGACGGAGCCGAGATCTTGATCGAGCTGTTCGGCGGTGGTGCGGATCACGCTTGCGTACCAGCGGGTATGAGCGGTTCTCACGAGGTACTCCGTCTTGCCGTCGGAGTCCTCGCCTTCCCCTTTGGCGCGCACCAGGATCAGCTCTCCGATGCGCTTCTTGCCTTCAAAGTACTCCACCGTGAAGACCGGCGTCGCGCCTGGCTCGGGCTGTTTCCCGACGTAGCGATTCGGACGCAGGCGCCCGAGCTTCACCATCCAGTTCGTCGCCGTCTCGTCCTCTTGCTTCGGCGACTCAGCGTC